>NZ_CP023696.1:4145064-4467628 GCF_008704425.1 Streptomyces fradiae ATCC 10745 = DSM 40063 | reverse complement strand
CGACGGCGGGCGGCCCCCCGCGTGGACGACGGGCGGACTGGTACGGTGCACGCACCCGGCGGGCAGCGGTCGGCGCCCTCGGCGAATCGGCTCGAGCATGGTGTGTCTGCCTTCGATCTGAACCGCCCCCGGGAACCGTGGTGGTGCACTCCCCCGGGCGGGCCCTCCGTCGAGGACCCGAAGCGAAAGTACCGCGCCCCCGGGACGAACCGGCCCCCTCCAACGGCCCATGCAAAGTCATTCTTGTCGTACTGAACCAAACGATCAGAACCGATCCAAAAGGCCCCCCACCCGATCACCCGCGCTCACACCTCTGTACGCACGGAACCCTCGGCACTCTTGTGCGCATGACGCGGCCACCACCCATGGGGGCCATCCGCGAGGGCGTCGAAGCGGAATGCTCGCGGGCCGGTCCCGCCCTGCGGCGGAACCGCCTTTCGGATTGCCGCCCGACACCCGCGGGCGCCGGTGCGCGGTTCGGGCTCAGTCGACGGCACCCGGTTCCACGACCCACTCGGCTCGGAGACCGCAGACAGAGGCAATCATGTCGAAGTCACCGTCGTAGTGCAGGACCGTGGCCCGGTGCCGCTCGGCGGTCGCCGCGATGAGGACGTCGGCGAGGGACAGCGCCCGGTGGAAACCGGCGCTCAGCGCCAGGGTCTGGATCTCGAGCGCCCGCTCGAACTCCGCGTCATTACAGGGCAGGTAGTCGAATCCGCGGAGCAGGGTGCGCAGCCGCAGCGCCTCGGGCTTTCCGCGCGCCGAGTACAGAACCTCGTACTCGGTCGGTGCGCATACCGCCAAGAGCCCATCGCGGTCCAAGGCGTCCAGGCGCGCCCGCACCGCCGGCCTGTTCCGGCGGGCCAGCGCGGACTTGTCGATGAGGTAGCGCCCCTTCACGCCGCCGAGGCCCTGCCTTCACGCTTCAGGGAGCCGTCCGGATTCCGCGGCCCCGTCTGCGAGCGGATCTCCGCGAACACATCGTCGAACTCGCCGTCGTCCATGGCGTCGAACAACTCACGGCGCAACCGCAGCTTCACCCCCTCCTCCATGGCCGCCCGCACCGCGGCGGCCTTCGTCTTCACCCCGTACACCCGCATCGCCTGCTCGACGATCTCCTCGTCCAGATCGATCACAGTCCTGGCCATCAGCCACCTCCACCGTCCGACGACACCGTGACGATATCAAATGCGACGCCATAACGACATCGAAATCGGACGAGGGGAGGGAGCCGCGAAGTGCCACCGGGACCTCCGGCTGTGGCACCGACACGGAGGTCGGCGACATCCACGTGAGTCCATCGCTCCAGTGCGGCAACGACGAAGGGGTCGACTCCCGGAGGAGTCGACCCCTTCTGACCTGACGTTCGAAGGTCAGCCAGGCGCAGTGCGCGCATGGTCACACGTTGAAGCGGAATGCCTGCGGGCTGATCCTGACCTGCGGCGGAGCCCCCTGCATGCGCCTGACCTGGGATTTCCTCGTTGGCATACGTTGGCTCCCGACGGCCGTTTACGGGTGTCCTGCGGACTGGCTGCGGACCGGCCGGGCGGGCGGAGGCCGAGAAATCCATGGCGCACCGGCGGGAGCGGCAAGGAGACTGCCCAGGTGAGCGACCGCTACCCCTGCCCATGCTGCGGGCACCGCGTACTGGGCGCGATGCCCGGCTCGTACGAGATCTGCCCCGTCTGCTTCTGGGAGGACGACGGGGTCCAGTTCCGATGGCCGGCCATGAGCGGCGGGGCGAACAAGGTCTCCCTGATAGAGGCCCAGCGGAACTACCAGGACTTCGGCGCCTGCGATGAGCACGGCCGGCGGTTCGTCCGCCCGCCGGCCGAGGACGAGCCGCTCGACCCAGCCTGGCGCCCCATCGATCTGACCCGGGACTCCTTCGAGGACTGGGCGGCCGTGCGCCGCGCCCCGTGGCCCGACGACCGCTCGGTGCTCTGCTGGTGGCTGCCCACCTTCTGGCGTCGGGGCCACCCATGACCGCCCACATCGAGAGACTCATCCAGCAGCTCGACGACTCGACCGGCCCGTCCTACGACGCCCGCGCGGAACTGATCGGCATCGGCTCCGACGCCATCCCCGCCCTCATCGACGGACTGCCCTCCCTCGGCGGCTTGGGGCAGCTGACCGCCATCGAGGTCTTCGAAGAGGTGGCGGACCCACGCTGCGGCCCCGCGCTGATCGCCCTCCTGGGCAGCGACGACTCCACCGTCTGGGAATGGGCGGCGATGGCACTGGCGAGCCTGAAGATCGACGGCGCGGTCGAGGCCGTGCGCCGCGCCTACCGCGCCTGCCTGGAACGGGCGACGCCACCGGACTGGAGCGAGCTGGAAGGCATCCGCTGGGCCCTGACCGAACTCGGCGCACGCACCCCCGTCGTCCCACCGCTCACCGCGCGCCTACGAGCCACCGCTGCGGACGACGCCCCCGGCTGGCCCTCGGCCCACTTCACCGAGATCATCAACGACCTGGCCGACCACGCCCAGGTGATCCTCTACTCCCAGTTCTGGCGGGTGGACGCCGGCGGCACGTACGGCGTCTCCGGCCCCGACCTTGGCTGGGAACTCGACTGGACCGCGCCCTGGGAGCACCTGGTCGAGGAGTCCCGCACCTGGTCCCCCCTGGAAGCCTCCGAAGCCCCCGTCGGCGACGACATCTTCGTCGCCCCCACCTGGATCGACCGCACCGACCTGCACCCGGAGAGGTGACCAATGCCGTCCCGGCATCCCGAGGGGATCGACTACGGCTACGTCATCGAGGGCTCAGGGTGACAACTGACAGCCGTGACGACGAACGACTTAACCTCGAAGTTTCGTGACGGGCCGCCGACGGAGTCGGTGGCCCGTTTTCGTGCCGTGAGCTGAGGGTGGGCAGGCTGAGGGCCCGAGTGCCGTCTCGGGGTGGCGCCGGGTTCCACTGCTCCGGGTGGTGAAGGGTTGTCGTAGGGATGGGTGAATCCGTTGGTCAGCCAGGATTCGGCAGGAGTGCGAGCCGTTCGAGTGCGGCGGTGATGTGGCCGGTCCAGGGCCAGTGCCGGGCCAGGCGGAGGATCCGCCGGCGGCCGGTGGTGACGAATTGTCCGGCTGCGGTGAACAGGCGGAGCCGCAGGCGGCGGGGCTCCCAGAGCCTGGCATTGCCGGTGAGCGCGAGCATGGGCATCCAGGCCAGCAGGTCGAGGGCGATCTGGACGATCTCGAGCCAGATCTTGTTCTGGGCCGTGGTGTGGAGGGGCAGGTTGCGCAGGCCGGTGGCCCGGGCAGCCCGGATCCTGTCCTCCGCCCGGGCCCGTAGCCGGTGACGGAGCTCGAGTTCGGCGATCGGCCGACCGGCGGTGTTGGTCGCGAAGCACGTGATCCGCATGCCGTCCGCGTCCGTGATCCTCAACTGGGCGCCGGGGTGCGGCCGTTCCTTTCGGACGATCAGCCGCATGCCCTTGGGCCAGCCGTCCAGCAGCTTGCCAGTGAGCTCGGCGACCCAAGCCCCGTCACGGACCTCACCATTGGTCTCGACGGCCGCTGTCCAGGCCGATGCGGGGACTTGCAGCACGTGCTCATGGATCGCCTCGGTGACCGTCATGCCGACCGAGTAGGACAGCCATCGTCCTCGCCGGGCGAGCCAGGACACGAAGTCGTGAGTGCCGCCGGCGGAGTCCGTGCGGATCAGCGTCTGCCGCCCCCGCCGGTACTTCTTCGGTAGCTGGGCCAGGGCGAACTGGGCGGTGGTGATGTGGTCCGCTGCCGTGTTCGAGCCCGCGTTCCCCGGCCTGAGGAGGGCGGCGACCGGCTCGCCGGTTCCGCCCGGTCCGTGGTCGACGAAGGCCGTCAGCGGATGGTGGCCGTAGGTCTTCTTCCAGGTCGCGGCCGCGTCCTCCTTGTCGGAGTGCGCGATCACGAGGACGCCGTCAAGATCGATGACGACCTGCCCGCCGGTGTCCGGGGCATTCTCACCGGCCAACGACCAGACACGGTCACGGACTTCGGAGCGTGCGGACCGGATCGCCTGCAAAGCTTTCTCACCGGAGGCGGCGAGGGTGTCGATCAGGCGGGAGACGGTCGGGTCGGAAGCGACCGGACCGAAGACGGCCGGCTCGGCCCGCAGCACGGCGACATCCGCGAGGCAGTCCCCGCCCAGTGCGACCGCCAGGGCGACATCCAGGAGGACCTTCCCGGGATCGTGGACGGCCCGCGGCTTGCGCCACGGCGTCAGCGCTGCCGATATGACCTGGTCAAGACCGGTCTTGCGGACCGTTTCGACGAGCAGGACCGCCCCAGCCCGGGAGACGACCTGGCGACCGTCGCCATGGACGCGGACACGGGGATAGAACCCGATAGAGTGCTTCACCTGGGAAGTGCCTCCGGCGGTGGCAGGAACAAGGACCTCGACAATCCTCATTCTTGCTGGTCAGAGGCACTTTCTGCTTTCCTGACCGCCTGCCGGACAACCCGCTTCATGAAAGCGCGAGGTTAAACCGGAATTCCGGGGCCCCGTGGCTGAAGCTTCTTGAGGAACGGCTCGTAGGTATCAGCGACGGACATGAACTGGTGGTTTCCGCGACAGAACCTCTTACCTTCCACGATAATCTGGAGAATCAAAGTCTGATTATCCAGGAACGCCTGAGAATCGAGGGTCTCGGCACACGCCTCCAGCCATCTGCTGCCTTCACGGGCCAGGATCGTGTAACTGTGTGGAGCGTCTCCGCCGCGTTCGCGAGTGACGGCGTAGAGCTCCTGGATAGCATTGACGGCTGCCTTTTCGAGATCGTGTTTGCGTGGCGCCTTGGCCGCCGCCTTCAGGTCGATCGCGCTACTGGTGGTTCGCACGAAGGTGTCCTGCTCTCCTCCGTCACATCCCTTGGCACTCAGCAAGTGGTTGCGGGCGATGCCGAGATCTCCGTTCTCCAGCTCAAACTGCCCCCGCTGCAGCCAGTAGTGCCGATCGTCCTGAAGTGAGGGGAGCACCCTGTCGTAGATATTCCGCACGGATTGGACCGGGAGCTTCAGGTCGTTCATCAGCGAATGGCTAAGCAGCTTGATCATCGCTCTGCGCAAGGGATGGTCGTTGTCCTGGATGTTGCATGCCCTCGCCGCGTAGAAGACGAGCAAAAACTCCACCACCGAGGACAGTCGCTCGACGTTGTTCCTGAGCACCGAATCGACCACGGTGTCAGCGATGGCGCGCTGCCGGCACCGGACTCGGCCGTCACCAGACCGCATGAGTATCCCCATCCCGACAAGTCTCGAGACGGCCTCGCGGAGGCTGCGTGTGGGCGCCTCGCCGCCGGCGATGATCAACAGCAGATCTTCTTCGTCGATGCCGCGCTGCTTGTAGACGAGCGCGGATTCGAAGAGGCAGACGGTAGCGTACGCCGCCCGCTCCGCCTCGCCCAACTGCTGGAACTCGCTGCGGACCTTCTCCTCGAAGTCCTTGCCGGTCACCACCTTGATCATCGCTGCGAGCAGGCCCCGCTCGCAGATCGTGCGCATCGCGTTGAGACGCTGAGGCGGCAAGCGATGCTTCTTCAGCTCACCCAGCAGTCCCTGCTTCTTCAGTGCCTTGATGAGGTTCTTCAGATCCGCGTCGGTGAGAGGCTCGTCGGATCGCAAGGTGGTGGGATCGAACGTGGCGTCCAGGACGGAGTGACGGGTCGTGCGGATGGCGGCGACCACCGCAGTCTCGCCGCCTTTGTTCAGGGTCTTGAGCATCGTCGCCGCCTGGCCGCCGAACATGTCGACGTCATCGACGAACACGGCCCCGATGTGCTGTTCCAGAACTTGGTCCTCGATGGTCCGGCGCGGCACCGAGGCGTCGCGGTCCACCCAGCACACCTTCTCGCCCCGCACGTGGAAGCGGTACGCACACTGCATCAGTGCCGTCGTCTTGCCCGAGCCGGCGCTTCCCTTAAGCAGGACAATGGGTGCCCGGCCACTCTGATCACGCTGCGCCGCCTTCTCCAGCGCGTCCACCATCGACAGGTCGGCGGCGACGTTGTGGACGATGTCGCCCCACGTGGGCTCACTGCCCTCCAGAAAGGCACGGCCTCCCTTCGGCACATCCGCGATCAAAGACGCCACCTGCACGGCTCCAGTGCCCCTGCGTTCGCCCGCGTGCGACTGCGAGAGCGACTGCATTCCCTCAATCAGATCTCCGTGACCGGGGTTCAGTCTCCGGGTCGCGAAATCGAAAGGGGCCTCCTGAATGTGCCTCAGCCCTGCGCGCCGTAGCCTGGGGCGGTTGGCGTCGGAGCCCGCGGGAGTGACGATGAAACCCGGGTAACCACCACCTGATCCGGACAGTCTGTCGGTCAGCGCGATCGTGTCCCACAGCGCCGGGCTGTCGGGAGACAGTGCCATGAACAGCACCGGACGATTGAGCAGTTCGGTCTGGAACTGCCGGCGCCACAAGCTGCGGGGATCGCTGTCCTGCGTCGACACCGTCCCGAAGTCGTATCCCCCCGCCTCGCCCACCGTTCCGTTCATGGACACGACTTCGATGACGTTCTTCTTCTTCCCGGGCACCTCCTGGGCCCCATTGACAAGGGCGACGGTGTCGGCGAGTTGCGGATCTCGACCAACAGCGACGGCGAAGGTGTCGGACCCCGTGAAATCGTAGATGCGCCACCAGGGAGACTTCAGCACACGGTGTGCCGCTCGAGGATTCGCGCCGGGTGGGCATAGCAGCGCCTTGGCCTGCTGCTCGAGTTGACCTGTGGACAGCTCCTCGCGGGCGGCGTCCCAGGTTTCCGCGAGTGACGGCAGAGGCGAAGGGGTGGAGCCATACACCAGCCGGGCGAGCCGTTCGTTCAGCTCGTCCGTCCCCAGAACCGCGCTGTCGGCTTCGGGCCCGGAAACCAGCACCAGCACCATGCGCCCGGTGGAAGCCTGCTGGTAGAAGTCCTTAATCAGCGCCGCTTCGTCGGTTTCCTCCGGTACGCGGTCCCGGTTCGTCGGCGCGGGCGCGGTCACTGATGCTGAAGAACCTCGCGACAACAGGGGAACGGGGCGGCCCGCTTCGACGTCCGCTACTTCGAGGCCCTGGTCACGGAAGTCCACCCGGAGTAGCCGGTGCACCTGCCCAGGGGCCCGGGACACGACCTGCCAGCCGCCGCCCGCCTCCCCCTCTCCGGCCAGGGCGAGCACGGGCGTGGAGATGCCAGAGACATCGGGGAGAATGCACGTGTGGCCGGCAAGGAGGACTGTCAGCGCCTTGTCCTCGGCCCAAGCCGAGAAGTCCGTGCCGACCGCGCGGTTCAGCTGCTCGTCGTAGCAACCCGCCAAAGTCACCGGAGCGTCCTCGGCGACCATGCGGAAGACCGTGTTGACCGTGACCAGGCCGATGTGCTGGCTCTCCAGGTCGATGCTCGACGCCGCATCACCGACCAGCACGCCGGTGTGCACCCAGGAACCGGGCTGGCGAATGCGACTCTGCCATCCTTCGAACCCGCCGAAGACATCGGTCCTCAGCGGCTGCGCCACCTCCTCATCAAGGTCACCGCGCCAGAAGTCGTCGGCGTAACCGTCCCACATGTCCGTCAGAGCGCGACGGACCAGGGTCCGGCGCCCGGCCCCGTCCGTACGGCGGTCACCCAATCCGGGGGCCGCGAGGACCACCGGCATGGCGTTCGGTGCATGGCCCATGCACTCCAGCATCAGTGTGTCGACCAGGTCCCGGGCGGCCTGGTATCCGCCCCCAGGCAACTCCCCGCGGGTGCCGAGGACGAACAGCCCGTCCAGATGCTTCCCCGAGTCATGGAGGCTTCGCAGATCCCGGACGACAGCCTCCACGGTGCGATCGAACGCCTCCGTGGGTCCGGGCACGGGACCCACACAGAGAATGTGTGCCGAGGTTTCCCGCTCAGCCATCGCCCAACCTCACTCCCTTGACCGCAGACCGGGGGATCCGTAGGGAATCACCCTGTCCCTCACACGTGCCCTTCTCGGGCTTCACCTCGATGAACTGTGCGGTCAGCGACCCCTTGACGACCTTGCCCGAAATACGGTCGAGCCCCGAGCCACACAGAGCGATCAGTGTCGTCCGATAGGACGGGTCGACGACAACGGTCCCCGCGACGGACTCTTCCTCAGGCCCCAACAGCACCCCAAGGGCGAACGTGACAACGCTCATGAAAACCGCCGTCGCGGCGACCCAGTTGGCCCGCGCCTGACGTTTGTCGATCTCCCGGGCTTCGTGGTTGGCCTTGTCCAGGACCCTCTTGACCAGTGCCTCACGGGTCTTGACGAAACCGGGTCCCGGGGCGTCCACCACGGGCAACGCGACCGCGCTCATGTAGAGCAGAGCCGCGATCAGCCACAGCGCGACCGCGATGACCGCAGCGACCTGGGTCGGCTTGCCCCGATCCGCCAGGGTCGTGAACGTCAGGGCGGCAAAGAGGCCTCCGGCGAACAGGGTGATGGTGGACTGTGCCGCTTGCGCCCTGAGCCGTGCGTTGAAGCCCGACTGAACCCGCTGCGCGTAATAGGCCTCGGTCACCGGCGCGGTTACTGCGTCAAGTACGCGTTCATAGTCCGCCGATTGCGCCTGAGCGCCTCCCAAGCGAACCTCCCCCATGGATCTTGGCGTGGAGCCTAGCAATCTATCAGCGCACTGCGCCGGGATTCGGCCGATGCGAACGCCGAAGGGGCCGGGCTCCGAAGGGCGAAAAGTGCGGGTCCTTGGGTATGAGGTGGAGCAGCGTGATGCTCACGCTGCCGACCAGCCGTCCAGCGAGACCTCCGAGCCGTCATTCAGGTAATGGTGGAGGGCGCTGGCCGTGGTGTCGACGAAGGCTTCGGGGATGGCGTTGGCGTCGACCCAGCGGACCTGAGAGTGCTTGCGGGGTTCGCGGTTCTCCGGTTCGCCGGTCCATTCGTGGGCGGCGAACACGACCGTGAGGAAGCCGTTGGGGGCTTCGACGCCCCAGGCGCCGTGGATGATGTGGGCGACCTTGAGGGACAAGGGCTTCACCGTGAGGCCGGTCTCCTCATAGAGCTCGCGGACGGCGGTCTCGGTGATGGGCTCACCCGGTTCGCTCTTGCCGACGGGGAGGTCCCACATGCCCTGGGCGAACTTGGCGTTCTCGCTGCGCTGGAGGAGGACGACGCGGTTGGTCGCTCTGTCGTGGACGATGACGGCCGCGACCAGCAGGGTCATCGATTCGAGCGCCGGCTTGAGGGCCTTCGGCTGATCGCCGGTCTGCTGGGTCACGGTGTTCCCTTCGTCGGGCGGGTTGTTGGGCATGTTAGGCGAGGGCCTCGCGGGCGCGGCGGGCGAGATCGGCGGCGCCGGGCACTTTGCGACGCTGGTAGACCGCGAGGGTGGAGCGGATCGAGGTGATCGCCTTGCGCGTGCGGACGGAGGTCATGCCCTCCATGAGGACCAGGGCCTGCGTCCAGGCGGCGACGGCCTCGTCTGCGCGGGCCTGGGCGGCGAGGCTATCGCCGAGGTCGGCGTGGGTGAGGGCGTGGACGCGCTTGTACTTCTCCGGGTCCCAGCGGGTGAGGGCGTCCCGGTGCTGCTGCTCGGTGCCGATGTGGTCGGCGAGGTCGGTCAGGGTGCGGGCGGTGTGGCTGGCCACGGTGCCGGCGGCGGGGCCGCTCACGCGGGAGTAGCTGGGCTGGGGGCCGTCGTCACGGAGGAGGGCGTCCTCGGCGGCGAGCAGGGCGCGCGCGGCCTGGGGATTCTCGTTCACGGCGGCGTAGGCGCGGGCGTGGGTGATGTGGAGGAGCGCCTCGGTCTGACCGTCGACGTGGCCGAGACCTGTGCGCAGGGCGCCTTCGACGAGGTCCACGCAGTGGTGGGGCTGCTTGAGGCTCAGGGCCTGGTGGGCGAGGGCGCGCATCATCCAGGCGGCGTGGCCGTGGGGGTCGGCTTCGCAGGCGAGCTTGTAGCCGACCTGGTAGTAACGCTGGGCGGCGCCTTCCTGGCCGAGGTCGTGGTGCTTCCACCCTGCGAGGTAGGCGAGTTCGGCGACGGCGCCGAAGGCGGCCCGGCGTAAGGCTTCGCTGGGGAAGCGTCCGCGCAGCATGGGGGCGGCGGTGTCGGCGAGGTACGCGGTGACGGTGGTCAGGCCGTGCCCGCCGCCGAGGCGCTCGTCGGCCGCGCTGAAGGCCGCGGTGATCTGGCGTACGACGTCCACGTCCTCCGCGCCGACGAGGGACGTGCCGGTGCGGGCGCGGAGCATGCGGGTGGTGGCTTCGTGGTCGTACCCGAGCGGCATGGCGACGCCGGCGGTGGTGAAGGCCGCGATGGCGAGGAAGCGGCGGCGCTCGACGTCGGCGCGGCCCAGGTCGGTGGCGGCGAGGACAGGGTCGGATTCCGCCGCCGCTTCGTCATCGCTGGCCTGGAGGCCGATCTCGGTCTGGGTGACCGTGCGCCCCGCTCGGCGGGACAGCGCCTCGGCCAGATACTGGTTTACCCGGCCCGACGGGGCGCGGGTGCCGTTCACCCAGTGCGAGATGGCCGACTTGTTGGTCTGGAGGATCTCGCCGTTCTCGGCGGCGATGCGCTGTACGTCTCTGGCGAGGGCCTCGTAGGTGCAGTCGACCGCCGCGATGGCGTCGCGCAGACGGGAGTTGGGGTCTCGCTGCGCTGCCACGATCGCCTCCGCCCTGGAGCTGTAAACCGCGTATACCGCTTCAACTGCCTTCCACCGTACCCACTGAGCGTGACCACCGGTTCACTTATCAGCAGCCGCCCGGAACGGCGCGACCGTGAGCCAGGCTCCCCCTTGGTCCGGGCGGCACCCCGAAGTTCCGTACGCCCACACCGGGCTCGGGCATTCCTGTGCCCGAACCCGGCCGATCAGAGACGGAGACACGGTGACCACCATCGACACCACGGCCATCACGGTCGAGCTGCCCGAGGCGTTCGACGCGCGCTGGAGCCGCCTGCCCGGCATCCAGGTCGACGGCCGGCGCATCACCATCGACCCGGCCGAGTACTTCTTCCGCTTCGAGTCCAACACCTGGCTCGTCGCCGACTGGGAGCTGGTCAAGGCCCAGCTCCTGGACGTGGACGAGACCACCGAGAGCGCGGTCGAGCAGCTCGCGCTCGACTTCATCAAGCAGCACAGCGAGTCCACCTCCGACGCCGCCCGCGTCGTGGCCACCGCGTACAAGGTGTACGCCTACCTCTTCCGGGACGAGCACCTGGCCGGCCTCGGCCTGCCGCAGATCACCGCCGACCACCTGCGGATGCTCCGCGAGGCTGCCACGCTCATGGCGCTCAACAAGGTCGAACTGGACGGGCACATCTCCAACGTCGGCCCGTGCTGGTTCTTCCCCGCCGCCACGTCCGTCGTCTTCGACCTGGACGACGAGATGGGCGGGATGCTCGACGAGGTCTACCACGGCGGCTGGTTCAACGAGCACCGCCGGATCGAGTCCATCAAGGCCCACGCCGCGCTCGGCGGCCGGCTCGTGCACGGCTGCCAGTCCGTGCCGGACCAGTCCGGCGGCGTGGTCGCGCCCTACGGTGCCTCGATGGCGAACTTCCGCGACGACCTCGCCGCGTTCAAGGCGGGCTGGATCGAGCAGATCTACGCCCACCGCGTGAACCCCGCCGTGTAACCCACCCGATCAGGCTCCGGGGCGGGCCGGCATCTCTCGCCCGCCCCGGATGCCACCATCTCCCCGGAGTCCCACGTGACCGCGAACCCCAGCGCCGAACTCCTCGACAACCTGCTCACCGTGGCTGGCCAGACCACCGCCGTACGGGAGGAGGTACGCGTGTGGTCCATGTCCGGCATCGAGCGCGTGACCTTCCCCGACGGCGCCACCGCCATCTTCAAGTACGCCAAGAAGCCCTTCGACAGCGAGGACCAGGCCCTCCGCCTGGCCCACACCCTCGGCGTACCCGTCCCCCAGGTCCACGCTTCCGCCGTCCTGGACGGCTGGCTCGGCATGCTCATGGAAGACCTCGGATCGTCCGTCCGCGAGGCCGACGACCTCGACGGCGTCGCCGCGGCCGTGGTCCTGCACGGCACCCGTACGGCTTCGCCTTTGCCCGTCCTCGACCAGGAGCGGCTGCGGACGCTGCCAGCCCGGGCGATGGAGCATCTCGAACGGCTGCGCAAGGCCGACCGGTGGCAGGACGCCGACGACGTCGAGGACGCGCTCGACCGGATCGCCCAGGCCGCCGAGGCTCGCTCGGCCGGAGCGACGCTGGAGCCGTTCGGCTGGGTGCACTCCGAGTTCCATCCCACCAGCCTCCACATCGGCGAGCGCGGCTGGCGGCTGCTCGACTTCGCCCGCGCCTTCACTGGCCCCGGCCTGCTCGACCTCGCCAGCTGGCACGGCACCATCGATCCGCCGCACCCCGTGCGCCTGCGCGTCTTCCTGGAGCAGTACGTCACCGCCGGCGGCACCCCCGACGCCCTCGCCCCGCGCGGCGGACTCACCGCCGAGAACTGGGCCCTGGGCTGGCACCGCATGTGGGCCGTCGAGTGGTTCATGGAGCAGTCCATCCGCTGGATCAACGACCCGGCCACCGACCCCGCCTACCTCAAGGCCGTCCGCCGCCACCTCACCGACGTGCTCCACCTCCTGGAGATCTGACGTGCTCGCCCAGGCATCCCCCTGGCACGTCCACGCGTTCCAGCGCACCGCCGCCGGCCTCGCCGAACCCCTCTCCGTACCCGCCCGGATGGTATGGACCACGAGACCCGGCCAAGGTCCCGGAGCCGACGCCCTCGGCCCCGACCTGCGCGGCAAGCGACTCCTGGAACTCGGCTGCGGCCCCGGCCACAACGCCGCCCACCTCGCTACCCGCCACGGCGCCCACGTCACGGGCGTCGACCTGGTCGGCCTCCAGGTCCGCCGCGCCCGCTCCCACTACGGACGGCTGAACAACCTCACCTTCGTCGCCGGCCACGCACTGCACTACCTGCACGCCTCCGACGAGCAGTTCGACGCGATCTACTCCGTCTTCGGCGCCGTCGGCCTCGTCGCCCCCGAGCTCCTGCTCCCGGCCATCGCCCAGCGCCTCACGCCCGGCCGGGTGCTCGCCTTCTCCGTCCCGCACCCGCAGCGTGGCGGCCGAAGCCCTTCGGGTGACGACCGTCCTCGCCGCGACTACGTCACCCTTCCCGACCGCACCCGGCTCCCCATCGCCCGCTGGGAGTTCTCCACGGACCGGTGGGAGAAGCGCCTCAGCCAGGCGGGCTTCTGGCTCACTTCGGCCCAGGAGTTCCACGACCCTCGCATGGGCCACTGGCCCACCACCCTGCTGATCCGCGCCCGCAAGCTCTGACAGCCCCCGTCCGGCTTCCCCCCGGAGGAACCGATGCGCCCGCCCTACCTGCTTCTCGACATCGACGGCGTCCTCATACCCTTCCCCGACGGGCACGGCTCGACCCCGGCCACGCACGCCCGCCACGACGTCGTCCCCGCCGGCCGCAGCGCCGACAACCCGGTCACCGTCTGGCTCAACCCCGACCACGGCCGCCTGCTCATGGACGTCATCCGCACCGGCCTGGTCACCCCGGTCTGGTGCACCAGCTGGCGCCAGGACGCCACCACCCTCATCGGCCCGCTCCTCGGCCTTCCAACCCTGCCGTACGTCGATCTCCCGCGTCCGGAGATCACCACCAGCCACCCCAACGGCTACCTGTGGAAGCGTGACCACGTCGACGCCTGGCTGGGCGACGCCCCCGCCGTCTGGATCGACGACGACTTCACTGGCCTCGACCACGCCTGGGCCGCAGAGCGCACTGCCAAGGGAGCGCCAACTCTCCTCGTTCAGCCCGACCCAAACCACGGGCTGTGGCCCGGGCACCTGACCGAGCTCACGACGTGGGTCTCGCAGTTACCCGCAGCCCGCGCCACCTGACGACTGGTACGGGGGACACTGGCCTCGGACATGCCGCATGGCCCGCGAGGAGAGTTCATGACGCACAGGGGTCGACCTCGAGTACATCTGCTCACAGGGGGCCCGGCCTGGGAAGAGCGGCGATCTGCGGCACAGCCGACGCCACGGAAGAAGTTGCCGAAGAAACAACGGGCCGCCCTCAAGCAGTTGGATGCAAGCCTCCTCGGCCTGAAGGTTGCTCTGAGGCACCGGCAGCTCGGCTTGGCTCGCCAGCTGAGAAGCGCAGCTTGGGACCAGGTTGACCTTATTCCTGCGCACCTGACGCATGAGCAGCGCCGGGAGCTCTTCCAGGCGAAGCTCGCGATACACGCGCTCGCCCGGCACGTGGATGGTCAGCGCCGCTCCTGACAGGAGTGTGCGGCAGCACCCCGCCCGAGGAGTCAGGGGCGTAGCTGGGCTGGAGCACCATGCCAGCGTGCCCCGGCGTATCTGCTTCCGTGATCAGCTATCGAAGCTGACAGCGGCTTCGTAGGTCATTGCCTCGTCGGGTCCGGCCTTCGTCGTGTCGACGAGCCGTTCGGGCTCCCTGCAGTGCCGCCCAGAGGGGAGCGATTGGCAGGTCCGCCGGCATGGTGGCGCCTACCCGAGGGCGGCGGCAGCGGCCTTGTAGTCGGCGGCCTGGGTCGGGGTGAGGTAGTGGCTGACGCGGATGAGTACGGTGCCGCTGACAAAGTCGTACTCGGCGAGCATGGGCATGCCCTTGGTGACGTTCTGGATGTAGTCAGCGCGGGCCTGGGAGTCGGCTGCGGTCGCGAAGACCTCGATCGCTCCGCCGAGCCCGACGCTGCCGGGCTCCGCGCCGGCGACGTCGTCGACCTTGATGCGGGAGTCCGTGAACGTGACCTTGCTGGTGTACTGGTTAGGGCGGCCGAGGAGATGGTTCGGGTCGTCGTCCTCGGTAACAACACCCGAGAGCTTGGCGGACGCGACCTTGCCGGAAAGGGCCTTGAAGGCGTCGCTGGCGGTGAGCTCCTTCGCCGCCGGCTTGGTCGGGACGCCAGCGGTTGCAGTGGTGGTGTTCTTCGGCCGGTCGTTCTTCTGATCGTTCCCCGACCCGCATGCCGTCATGGCCGCGAAGGCGATGACGAGGGCCGCAGCGGACAGGGCGGGCTTACGCATGATGGCTCCGAAGTGTGACGGGTTCGGGTGTGTTGATCAGATCGCAGAACTATTGCACTGCGATGTTGCGGTGCGTGCGGATACCGGAAGATCAGCTGGTGTCAGTGCCCGGCCGGGCAGGTGACGGTGGGGCGACCGCGGAGGAGCGCGGGGGCTTGTCCGCTGGCGCTATCGGCGGCTTCGGATGCTCAGCCGTGCGGAATAGGGCCCTGGACGGGGGGAGAGCCGCTTCTGGGTACGGAGGTTGGACCCGGACATGCTCCCCCCATGGCTACTGGGTAGCGTCCCTCGGGTGAATCTTTACCTCATCAACGATGTGCCCGACGGCCTGACCCGACGAGCGCGGTCCTTTGTCGTCGCGCATGGCATCAAGGTCGACGTTCGCCCCGTCGAGGGGCACAGGCAGTGGTGGCTTGAGCGGGACATCCCAGCAGCGGTGATCGATCGCATGGCGGCCTTCCAAGAGCGATGGGGCGGTCTGCTCTTGCCACCCGCACCGCAGTACGACGGAGGCCCCAAGTACCTCGATCCGGACTCGCCCGAAGCAGACTCCGCAGGGTGGTGGTTCGAAGCTGGAATGCAGCGGACCGCAGTCCCCTACTCATTCATGATCAGTCCGTCTGGTGAGTTCGGTATCCAGGGAGATGAATGGGCGCCCCTCCACGCGACCATCGAGGGCTGGGTGGAGTCGCTCGCTTTGGCTCACCACGCATCCATGTGGGCAAGGCAGGTCACCAAGCTCGTCGGCGATGACGTCGATGGCATCGACCTGAACGGCTATGCGTCGGTGCGCGAGGTGATGGGCCTGGCGGACACCTGGTGGAGAGGGCCCGACTCGCTGGTAGCCCTCTATAGCGGGGAGGCCACGGCGTTCGACTTCCCCAAGGGCCGCATCGCAGTGATCTACTCCGGCCTTGATGATTGAGGACTGCGAGGAGGCGTGGACGACGATGGCTGACCTTGTCGTTCAGCCTCGTTTCGGTTGGGGCGGATCTGGAGCAGGCGGTGCCGCCAAGCCCAAGCCGATCACTACTCTCTTTGCATGATCGCGAACGGAGATCGCCAGTTCCCCGCCGCGCTTGCCGCTGCCATGGCGGTCCGGCTCGAGTGCATTGGCGAGGACGGTGTCGACTTCGAACCCTACGAGTCCTTTCTGACTGCTGATGAGACCACCGAGTGGTTCCGCGCGTGGACAGGCAACGGCGAGCTGATCGGCGACGACTTCCGTGTATTCGGCCAGGACGGCACCGGCGGGAACGCGGCGCTCTGGCTGGTTCGTCCAGGTCGGGAACTGGTGGAGCAGCCCATTGTCTTTCTGGGCTCCGAAGGAGAGACAGGCGTCGTCGCTCGCGACCTGGGTGCCTTCCTGTGGCTGCTGGCTGACGGCTTCGGCCCGTGGGAAGCAGCCACCTCCTACGAGCCCGAGCCGGATTGGGCTCCCCGGGTCAATCGCGACCTGGCGGCTATCGCGGAGCAATTCGCTCCGGACCGCCGCGCGTCAGCAACGGCGATCATCGCGCAGGCCACACGAGAGTTTCCCGACTTCGACGACACCATCATGAAGCTTTGCCGTTGAACCCGACCCGATGCCCCCGCCAGGACGCGTGGCGAGGGCATCTGACTGGTGTCAGCGGCGCCGACTGCGCTCTTCGTGCCTTGTGGCCGCTGGTGTGGCCGGAGAGTGTGGCATGGCGGACATGGACGACGTGCCGCTGACACGTACTTCGCGTGCGAGCCGCTTGAGCCCGCCGGTTCGGCTGAGCCGTGATGCGCCAGTTGAGGACCTCGGCGGGGTGCTCGGCGCTGTCGAGTTCCCGCTGGGTGCCCACCTCGGTCAGGAGGCGTCGGGGGTTGTGGCCTGCGGTCTCGGCCTGGGCGAGGGTTGTGGTCAGGGCGGTCCAAGTGGGGTCGGCGAGGATCCGGTCGGCGTGGGCAGGGAGGGCCTCGCGAAGGTCCTGTTCGAAGCGGCGGGCGGTTGTGGCTCGTGGTGCGCGGCGGGCCAAGTCCGCCAGGACGGGTGCGGCGGCCTGCTGGTAGCCCGCCTGGAGGTGGCGGAAGGCTTCCTCGGCCGCAGCGGCCTGCTGTTCGTGGCCGCGCTGTTCGTGCCACTTGGCGGCGGCGCGGGCCAGGTGCACGGTGGCGAAGAGCAGGGCGATGGCGAGTCCGCCCGGCTCGCTGGAGGCATAGGCGAGTTCCTTGGCGGCCTTGCGCAGGGCGGTGGCGGCCTGGTGGTCGGCGCGGGTGGCGGAGCGGCGGGCGCGGTTGAACGCCGTCGCCGCCGCCCGCAGTTCTGCCCGGTGGGGGCCGGTCGTGGCGCTGGCGATGTTGTACAGGGCGTCGCCGAAGGCGGCCAGGTGGCCCTGGGCTGCGGCATCGTCACCGGAGTCGAGGACGGTGCGTGCCGCGTGGATGGCGGTGGTGGTGTGCCGCCATGGGTCGGCGGGGTCCGCCACGTAGCGGGGGCTGTCGGCCACCTCCTGGTCGGGGAGGCGTTCGCGTAGACGGTTGATGGAGAGGTCGGGGGCGAGTTTCGAGCCGCCGTACCAGACGGGTTCGCCGGCCGCGTTGGTGTCGCCGGGTGCGGCGAGGCTGTAGCCGATCACGTCGCCGGTCTCGGGGCCGAGGCGTGTCTTGACCTTGATGCCGAGGGACTGCAGCACGGTGAAGTAGTCGGCTTCGTTGTGTACGGCGGCGGCGACCGCGTACGCCTGTTCGCGCAGCCAGTGTCGTGCGGTGACCGTCTGGCCCTGGCGCTCGGCCTTGGCGCGTTCGGCGCCGGTGGGGGTGCGCGGCGCGGTGAGGTCGCCGGACTTCAGGCGGCGCAGGCCGAACTCGGCCTCGATCTTGCGGCATTCGGCTTGGGCCCGCTGTCCGTCGTGGTGGGTGCGCGGGCGGCGCCCGTCGGCGCGGACGGTGGTGGCCATGATGTGGATGTGGTCGTCGGCGTGGCGCACCGCGATCCACCGGCACGCCTTCTCGTCACCTTCGGGGGCGATGCCGGTGGCGTGGACGATGCGGCGGGCTACCTCGGCCCACTCGGCGTCGGTGAGGTAGCGGTCGCCGGGCGCGGTGCGGACGGGGCAGTGCCAGACGTGCTGAGGTGGTTTCTTGCCGCCCAGCTCGCGGGTGCGCAGGTCGACATGGTGGTCGAGGCGCTTGGCGAGCTGCGTGTAGGTGGCTGCCGGGTCGCGGCCGGGGTCGGGGGCACCGGCCATGTCCCAGGCGGCGACGATGTGAGCGTCGGTGTGTTCGTCGCGGCGGCCGGGGCCGAAGAGGTAGACGATCAGTCCGCGGGTGTCGGAGCCGGTGGAGACGTCAGGAACCATGCCGGGTGCCTTCCGTCAGGAGCTGGTCGATCAGTCGGTAGCTGTTCTCGGCGGCTTGCTCGACGCGGTCCAGCACCGCCTCGGCACGCTCGGGCACGGTTCCTCGGTGGATGGCTGCGGTGATCTGGTTGAGGTTGCCGCCGATGCGGTTCAGCGCCACCGTGTGTGCCTCGACGGCCTCGATCAGCGGGCGGACCGGGGCGTCCTCCGGGCTGCCGACCAGCCCCGCCTTGCCCAGGGCAACGGCGAGGGCGGCGTCGCCGACGAATCCGGCGAACTTCTGCCCGCGCTGGTGAGCGGCGGCGCTGATCACGCTCACCGCGGTCCGCGTGAAGCGGATGGTCTTCTCCTGGTCGCGCTTCTCCACGGTGCGCTTGCGGTTCATCAGCGCGGGCAGGACGGGGGCATCGAGATCCCGCCAGGAGGGCTGCTCGACGGGCGGTTGGACATCGGCCGGCGGCTGAGTGCGCGGGGCGACGGAGTCGGGTGCGGGTGCGCAGCTGGTCTCAGCTATGCCTTCCTCCGGCTCGGGCGCCCCCTGGCGCTCGGCCTTCTCCTCCGCCACCCCTGGGGCGGGGGCAAGCGCGGACGAAGCCTCGTTAGAGGCTCGTTCGCTCCAGCTTGCTGCTGATCGGAGGGTCAGGCCGAAGAATCCCTTGCGGCGGCGGGTGGGGGAGTTGTCGGTGCTCGTTTCGGGCATGGTGACGCTCCGGTGGTCGTGTGGGTGGGGCTTCGTCACGTCCGTTGCATCCGTCCCATCGCTGGTCAGGACAGGTACGGAGGTGGTCGCAGGTACGGAGTGATCCGTATCGGCAAGGAACTCCGTCCCCGCGCTGACCTGTGCGGGGACGGATGCGCCCGCAGGCCCGCCGGGCGGACCGATGGGCAGCGCCCCGGACGGAGGGGCCGGCGGCTTGCCCTGGGCCCGACGTGCGGGCACGGTCTCGCCGGCTGCGGGGGCCGGTTGGGCAGGGTCGGGGCAGTAGCGGGCCCAGGCGTCGAGGAACTGGTTGCGGGCGTACGCCTTTGCCTGCCTGCCGCTCTCGAAACGGTGGTTGGCCGGGCTGATGCCGAAGTCACGCAGCAGGTTGGCCAGGTGGTAGGCGTTCAGGCCCTTGGTGCCGTACTCGGCCCACGGTGCCTCGGCGTCCTGGAGGAGGGCGGCGAGCAGGTCCTGGCTGCGCAGCGCCTCCTTGTCGCCCTGGTGCTCGAAGGCGCGGCGGATGTCCCGGAGCAGCCGGGTCTTCAGCGTCGTCTGTTCGTCCTGGACCAGCTCGTTGCGGGTCATCGCCAGGCAGGCCGCACGGGCCTGCGCGGGACAGTGGCCGCCGGCCAGGTCGGCGACGATGACCAGGGGCTCCCAGGTGTCTGCGGCCCGGTCCTCGACCGGCGTCGGTGGCACCAGCCGGTGCGCTGCCCCGCGCAGCGGGGTCAGCCACGCGGCCAGGCGGTCGCGCAGCGCGTTCAGTTCCGGGACGGAGTGCCGGGAGCGGAAGGGAGCGACCTTCTCGCCGGGCTTGCGCTTCTGCATGCGGAGCACGACGGCGCGGTCCGTGATCGTGTCCGGTAGGTCGCCGATGCCGGCCAGCGCGGCCATGGCGAAGGTCGGGAACGCGGTCGGCTTGTGCTCCGGGCCGGATATCCGCCAGGCGGGCCGGTTGCGCTGGTGCCCGGCGTTCAGCAGCCCGCGCAGGTCCTCCTTGTCGCCGGCCTTGGGGCCGAAGATGGTGTCGGCCTCGTCCACCAGCAGCGTCGGCGGGTTCTTGCCGATGATCCGGAAGACCACCGCCGGCGAGGTGTTCACCGTCATCATCGGCTGGTGCACGGTCTCGTGGAGCACGTCCAGGACCCGGGACTTGCCGCAGCCCTTGGTCGGTCCCACCACCGCCAGGCGCGGCGCGTGCTGGAGGGCGGGCTGGATGTGGGAGGCCGCCACCCAGAGGGTGACCGCGGTCAGTGCCTCCTCGCTCGACAGTACGGCGTACCGGCCGATCGCGGCACGCAGGTCGTCCAGTACGACGTGCCCGTCCTGGTCCCGGTCCGCCGTGAGGCTGGCACCCTCGCAGTCCCCGGTTCCCGGTCCGGGTTCGGGGACCGTCCCCGGAGCGCTGTCGTGACCGTGGTCAACCCGGACCGACGGTCCGGGTTCGCCGACCGACCGGAACTCTCCGTCCAGTCCTCGGCTTCCGGACCGGGTGCATGGTCCGGGTTCCCGGTCCGGTCTGTCAGGCCGCTGAGCTGCGCGTTCTCCGTCGGTCCGGGTTCCTGGTCCGGGTTGACCGGAACCTCGGTCCGGGTCTCGGTCGCGGACCGGTCCGGTTCCGGACCGACCGGACCAGCGGAACCGTCCGTTCGGTCGCCGGTCCCCGGAGAGGCGGGCCAGCCGTCCGCTCGGTCCGGACCGAGCCACGGGATGCCCTGGCCGGGGACCGCAGCGGCAGGCCAGACGACCTTGTGGGATGTGTTCGAGGTGGCGGGGGACGTAGAGTCCTCCATCGACGTTCCTCTCAGGTGAAGGACGGGACGGGCAAGGTCCCGCCCCTCACCGGTTCGTTCGTTCAGGGATGGGCGACGTGCAGGGGAATCTCCGGCCCTCGGCGTTGGCGCGCCGGGGGCCGTTGCTGTGTCCGGGCCTGTCGGCGGCTCAGGAGGCCAGGCCCCATTCCTCCTGGCCGTCGATCAGGGTGCGCTCGTAGCGCAGCAGCTCGGCCTCGGGGTACAGCACCCGCTTGCCGACCTTGATGCCGCGCGGCCCCTTCCCGATGTGGCGCCAGTAGCGGACGGTGCTCTCGGCTGTGCGGTTGCGCTCGGCGACCTCGGCGGTGGTCAGGTATCGCATGCATTCCCATTCGGCTAGGTGACGATTCGATCTGCATAGAGTTGTACCCCGGGATCGGCGGCTAACCAAACCGGGAAGCCCATGTTTCAGTTGGGATAGCAACGGTGGCGATGGAGGTTCGATGGCAGGCGACAGGCCCGAGAGCGGCGAGGTGCCGCTGCTCTACAGCGAAGGGAACGTGGCCGCGCGCGTGGCCCTGGAGCGCGAGGTCAGAGGATGGAGCACGACCGAGCTGGCCGAACGGGTGACCAGAGCGGGCGTCAAGATGAACCAGACAGCGGTCTGGCGCATCGAGAACGGCACCCCCCGCCGGCGCATCAACCTCGACGAGGCACTCGCCTTCTCCCGCGTCTTCGAGCTCCCCCTCGAAGAGCTGATGTCACTGCCCCTGGAGGGGCTCGACATCGACAGCCGGCGCCTCGTCCAAGAGGCCGTCGAGGCGTTCTACGAGACCCGAGATGCGCGCGACCGCCTGCACCGCGCCGTGGTCGCCATCGCCGACCACATCAAGGCCCACCCCGACAGCTCGCGGGCCATCCACGAGCAGTGCCTCCGCCTCATGGGCGACGAGCGAGACGCTCGCACCCTCAGCAGTGACATCGAGGACGGCGGCCACTACTGACAACCAACACGAAGGAGAGGCCACTTGGCCAACATCCAGAAGCGCCCCAACGGCAAATGGCGTGCCCGCTACCGCGACCTCGACGGCAAGGAGCACGCCCGCCACTTCGAGCGGAAGATCGACGCTCAGCGGTGGATCGACGAGGTCACGGCCAGCCTGGTCACCGGCCAGTACGTCGACCCGCGATCGGCGAAGAAGCCCTTCAAGGAGTACGCGGAGGAATGGCGGGCCATCCAGCCGCACCGGCCTTCCACGGCCAAGGCGGTGGCCCAGCACCTGCGCTGCTACGTCTACCCGGCCTGGGAGAAGCGGTCACTCGGCGCCATCAAGCCCGGCGACGTACAGAGCTGGGTCACCAGCCTCACCACCACGCACGGGCTGGCCGCCAGCACCTCACGGACGGTCTTCAACACGGTCAACGCCGTCTTCCGGGCGGCCGTCCGTGACCGGATGATCCCCCACAACCCGTGCGCCGAGGCGAAGCTACCCTCGGTGCCACGGAAGAAGATCGTGCCCCTGGCCGTCGAGCAGGTACGGACTCTGTCCGAGGAGATACCCGCCCGCTACAAGGGCCTCGTGTTGCTCGGTGCCGCCACCGGGCTCCGCCCCGGCGAGCTGTTCGGTCTCCAGCTCCGGCACGTGGACCTGCTGCACGCGACCGTCTCGGTCGAGCAGCAGATCCAGCAGACCGCCAAGCACGGCGTGTACGTCTGCCCACCCAAGACGGCTCGCTCGCATCGCACGGTCCCGCTCCCCCGCATGGCGGTGGATACGATGAAGGCCCACCTGCGGGACCTCCCCGCTGATGGGCCCGAGGACTGGATCTTCACGGCGCCGCAAGGCGGACCCGTGGTCTACACGCACTTCATGGATGGGTCCTGGCGGCCCGCCTGCGCGAAGGCCGGCATAGCGAAGGGCACCGGACCCCACGCCCTCCGGCACTACTACGCCAGCCTGCTGATCAAGCACGGCGAGTCCGTGAAGACGGTATCCGAGCACCTCGGCCACACCAACGCGGCCATGACGCTGAACATCTACACCCGCCTGTGGCCCGACTCCGAGGAGCGGACCCGGGCCGCCGTCGACAAGGCGTACGCGGACCAGTCCGCCGATGCCCAGCCGCAGGTCGACGAAGCGGCGTAGCCGCTCCCCCGCGCGCTGACCAAAGTCAGCACGCTGCAAACTCGGTGCGGACCGCAAAGGCCGCCCAACCCGCTCCGTCGCAGGTCAGACGGCCTTTTGCCGAACGTATTAAACGTTGAAGCGGAACTCGACCACGTCGCCGTCCTGCATGACGTAGTCCTTGCCCTCCATGCGGGCCTTGCCGGCGGCTCGGGCCTCGGCCACCGAGCCGGTGGCGGTCAGGTCGTCGAAGGAGATGACCTCGGCCTTGATGAAGCCCTTCTGGAAGTCGGTGTGGATGACACCGGCCGCCTCGGGGGCCGTCGCGCCCTTCTTGATCGTCCAGGCGCGGGTCTCCTTCGGGCCGGCCGTCAGGTAGGTCTGGAGGCCCAGGGTGTCGAAGCCGACGCGGGCCAGGGTGGCCAGGCCGGGCTCCTCGGCGCCGACGGACTGGAGGAGCTCCATGGCGTCCTCCTCGTCCAGCTCGGCGAGGTCCGCCTCCAGCTTGGCGTTGAGGAAGATCGCCTCGGCCGGGGCGACGAGGGCGCGCTGCTCGTCCTTGAACGCCTCGTCCGTCAGCTCCTCCTCGTCCACGTTGAAGACGTAGAGGAACGGCTTGGTGGTGAGCAGGTGGAGGTCGTGCAGCAGCTCCGCCTTCTCCGAGCCCTGGAGGATGCCCTGGGAGAAGAGGGTGTCGCCGCGCTCCAGGATCTCCTTGGCCGCCTCGACCGCGGCGACCTTCGGCGCCACGTCCTTCTTGATCCGGGACTCCTTCTGGAGACGCGGCAGGACCTTCTCGATGGTCTGGAGGTCGGCGAGGATCAGCTCGGTGTTGATCGTCTCGATGTCGTCCTTCGGCGAGACCTTGCCGTCGACGTGGACGACGTTCTCGTCCTTGAAGGCGCGGATGACCTGGCAGATCGCGTCCGACTCGCGGATGTTCGCGAGGAACTTGTTGCCGAGGCCCTCGCCCTCGCTCGCGCCGCGCACGATGCCGGCGATGTCGACGAAGTCGACCGTGGCGGGGAGGATCCGCTGCGAGCCGAAGATCTCGGCCAGCTTCCCGAGGCGGGCGTCCGGCACGCCGACGACGCCGACGTTCGGCTCGATCGTGGCGAACGGGTAGTTGGCCGCCAGCACGTCGTTCTTGGTCAGGGCGTTGAACAGGGTCGACTTGCCGACATTCGGCAGGCCGACGATTCCGATCGTGAGCGACACGTTGGCGACTTCCCTAGAAGTGTGGATGGTGGGCCGACCCCCCAGTTTACGGGCGTGCCGGCGCCGGGAGCGACGGGCGGGCGGTCCGGGTCCGGGCGGTGGACTTCGCGCCAAGGTCATCCCAAAGGTGTGTCTCGTACCGGTTTTCGGACCGTCCCCCGCCTACTTTGTCACCGTGGAGCAGCACTGGAGCAGTCCCCCTCGCCGCCCGAGGCCGCGGCGCCCCGCCGTCCGCGCGGCGCGGCGGCCGGCTCTCGGGTGCGGTCCGGGGCTCCGCCCGGTGCCCGGCCCCGCCGCCGACCGGTCCGGCCGCCGGCCCGGCGGCGGCGCGGGTACGGGGCGGGGGCGGCGGGGGTGCGGCCGGACGCGTGGACCCGGTGCCCGCTCGACGGCCGGCGCGACAGCCGGCGTGACAGCCAGGAGGGTGCGCACATGGACGGTCAGTCCGGTGGACGGCGTGGTGGGCGGCTCGACGCGGGACCCGGAGCGCCGCGCGGGGAGCGGCCCGGTCGGCCGCGGCGGCTGGACGGCCGCGTGAACGGCAGTGGCGCACGGGCCGCCGACGCCCGCGGCGGTGACGGGGCGGGCGGGAACGCACGCGGCGGCCCCGGCGGCCCGGGGGGCTCCGGCGGCCCCGGAGATCGGTCCGGCGGTCGGTCCGGTGGTCGGCTCGGTGGCGGGCTTTCGGCCGGTGGCGCCGGGCGGCCGGGCGGTGGGGGGCGTTCCGGGGCGCCGCGCGGCGGGCCGGGGCGGACGCCGGACGGTCGCCCGCCGGGGAAGCCCGGCCGGCCCGGCGGCGGGGCCTCGGGTACGCGGCGCGGACCCGGCGCGCTGCTCGCCGCCGTACGGCGCCTGCCGCAACCGCGGCTGACCGGCCTGGGCGGAGGGCTGTTCGCCGCCTCCGCCATGCTGCTCGTCGGGTGCCTCGACCGGCTGCTCTTCGACGGTTCGCCGCTCGTCTACGGGCTGCTGTTCCTGCCCGTCAGCGCCGCGACCGCCCTGTGGGTGCGGGGCGCGGACCTGGTGACGGCGCCGATCAGCGTGCCCATCGCGTTCGCGGTCGGGGTCATGCCCATCGCGGGCGGCGAGGGAGGCTTCGGAGGGCACGCGATGGCGCTGGTCACCGCGCTCGCCGTGCACGCCGGCTGGCTGTACGGGGGGACGCTGGTGGCCGGTCTGATCACCTGCGTACGGAAGGTGCGGCTCATGGGGCGGCGCCAGCGGGCGGCCGCCGCCGCGGCTGCCCGGGCCACGGCCCAGCGGCGCCCCTGACCCCCGGCGCCCCGCTCCGACCCGGGGCGGCGCCCCGGCGCCGAACCGGCGCGGCCATCGGGCCCGCGCGGCGCCTCCGCGCCGGGTGTCCGGGCCCGGGGAGTCCGTGAAGAGGCCGGCCCCGGCGCACCACGAGGTGGTGGGCCGGGGCCGGTCCCTGTGCGGGCGTCCCGCGGCGGGGCGTCAGACCGTGGTGACGACCTCGTCGTACGCCAGGCGCGGGGAGCGCGGGTACGGGGCGTCCCCGGCGGCCCTGCCGAGGTTGACGATCATGAGCGGGGTGTGGTCGTCGTCCAGGAACTCCTTCTGGACGGCCGCGAAGTCGAAGCCGGTCATCGGGCCCGCCGCGAGGCCGGCCGCGCGGACGCCGACGATGAAGTACGCGGCCTGGAGCGCGGCGTTCATCCTGGCGGACGCCTCGCGGACCGGGCGCTCGGCGAAGAAGGCGTCCTTGGCCTGGGGGAACGCCGGGAACAGCTTCGGCAGCTCCTCGTGGAACTCGTTGTCGGCCGCGAGGATGGCGACGAGCGGGGCGGCGGCGGTCTTGGCCTGGTTGCCCTCGGCCATCAGCGGGACGAGGCGCTCGCGGGCCTCGGCCGAGCGGACCAGGACGACCCGCAGCGGGGTCTGGTTGAAGGCGGTGGGGCCGTACTTGACCAGGTCGTAGATCGCCTGGACCTGCTCCTCGGTCACCGGCTCGTCGGTGAACGCGCCGGTGGTGCGGGCCTCGCGGAACAGCAGATCCTGCGCGGCGGGGTCGAGGACGAGCGACATGGGGGTGGTGCCTTCCGACGTACGGGGTGGGTCAGTGCGAGCGCACGGCGCGGTGCGCCGGGCGATGCCTCCACCGTACGGCGGGATGTGTGAAGTTTCAAGTAAAGGGATGTGGGGTACGCCACCGCACGCCCGCCCGTCACCCCCGCGCCGTGTATGCGCCGCTATTCCCGCTGGTCGGAGCCGTCCCGCTCCTGCGCGAGCGCGGCGTCCAGCCGCGCGCGGGCACCCTCCAGCCAGTGGCGGCAGACCTTCGCCAGCTCCTCGCCCCGCTCCCAGAGCGCCAGCGCCTCCTCCAGCGTCGTCCCGCCCGCCTCCAGCCGGCGGACCACGTCGACCAGCTCGTCGCGCGCCTGCTCGTACCCGATCGCCGCGCCGCCCTCCGGTACGGCCCCGGCCGCCGCGCCGGCGCCCTCCCCGTCCGCGTCCGGCGCGCCGGACGCGCCCACCGCCCCGGTCTCCGCCGCGTCCGCCGCGTCCGCCGCCCGCGTCGCCTTCGCCGCCATGTCCTCGCCCCTCGCCATCTCCAGCACCCTGCCCTGACACCCTACGGGCGGGGTACGACAGCGCCGCCGCCGTCCACGCGCCGCACCGCGAACGCCCCGCCCGCCACCCGGGCCCGCAGCTCCTCGTCCTCGGCCACCTCGTCCGGCGAGCGCACCACCGCGCCGTCCGCCCGCTGGAGCACCGCGTACCCCCGCTCCAGCGTCGCCGCCGGGGAGAGCGCCACCACCCGCGCGTGCGTGTGGGCCAGCTCCGAGTCGGCCCGGTCCAGCAGATGGCCCAGCACCCGCCTGCCGCGCGCCACCAGGGCGTCGACCTGCGCCTGCCGCTCCTCCACCATCCGCTGCGGATGCTCCATGACGGGCCGGGCCAGCGCGTGCGCCAGGCCCCGCTCCTCCCGCTCCAGCAGCCCCCGTACGCAGCGCAGCGCCCGGTCCCGCAGCGAGCGGACCCGCTCCAGCTCCTCCCGCACGTCCGGGACGACCTTCTTCGCCGCGTCCGTCGGCGTGGCCGCCCGCAGGTCGGCGACGAGGTCCAGCAGCGGCGCGTCCGGCTCGTGCCCGATGGCGGACACGACCGGCGTACGGCACTCGGCGACGGCCCGTACGAGCTGCTCGTCCGAGAAGGGCAGCAGGTCCTCGACGCTGCCGCCGCCCCGCGCGACGACGATCACGTCCACGTCGTCCATCCGGTCGAGCTCCCGCACCGCCCGCACCACCTGCGGCACCGCGTGGACGCCCTGCACCGCGACGTTGCGCACCTCGAAGCGGACCGCCGGCCAGCGGCGGCGGGCCACCTCCAGCACGTCGCGCTCCGCCGCCGACGCCCGGCCGCAGACCAGGCCGATCAGCTGCGGCAGGAAGGGCAGCGGCCGCTTGCGCTCCACGGCGAACAGCCCCTCGGCCGCCAGCGAGCGCTTCAGCTGCTCCAGCCGGGCCAGCAGCTCACCGATGCCGACCGGCCGTATCTCCGCCGCCCGCAGCGAGAGCTGGCCGCGCGGCGCGTACCACTCCGGCTTCGCGTGCACCACGACCCGCGCGCCCTCGGACACGACGTCCGCGACGGCGTCGAACACCTGGCGGTAGCACGTCACACTGACCGAGATGTCGTGCGACGGGTCGCGCAGCGTCAGGAACACCACTCCGGCGCCGGGGCGCCGCGAGAGCTGCGTGATCTGGCCTTCCACCCAGACGGCGCCGAGCCGGTCGATCCACCCCCCGATGAGCCGGGACACCTGGCCGACGGGCAGGGGGGCTTCGGCGGACGTAGTCAGAGCCATACGGGGAGCGTACGCGCCGCCGCTGACAGCGGGGCGGAGCAGCGGCCGCCGCCCGTGACCGCCTGCCCCGCCTGCCCCTGCCGCCCGGCCGGCCCCGCGTCCACCCGTCCCGGCCCGGCCCGCGGGACGGGCCCGGCCCGTCGAGCCGCCCGGCCCGTGGGACCGCCCGGCCCGTCGAGCCGCCCGGCCCGTGGAGCAGCCCGGCCCGTGGAGCAGCCCGGCCCGTGGGACCGCCCGGCCCGTGGGACCGCCCGGCCCGTCGAGCCGCCCGCGTCTCTCGCGCGTCCGGGCGGGGGCGGCGCGATCTTCGGGCGGGGCGGCCACCCTTACGATGGGGGGCATGACTCCTACGCCTCCTGCCCGCCGGGTCCTCCTCGCCGCTCCGCGCGGCTACTGCGCGGGCGTGGACCGCGCCGTGATCGCCGTCGAGAAGGCGCTGGAGCAGTACGGCGCGCCGATCTACGTGCGGCACGAGATCGTCCACAACAAGTACGTCGTGCAGACCCTGGAGAAGAAGGGCGCCATCTTCGTCGACGAGACGCACGAGGTGCCCGAGGGCTCCATCGTGATGTTCTCCGCGCACGGCGTCGCCCCGATCGTCCACGAGGAGGCCGCCGAGCGGAAGCTCGCGACGATCGACGCGACCTGCCCGCTCGTCACCAAGGTCCACAAGGAGGCCGTGCGGTTCGCGCAGGAGGACTACGACATCCTCCTCATCGGCCACGAGGGGCACGAGGAGGTCATCGGCACCTCCGGCGAGGCACCCGACCACATCCAGCTCGTCGACGGCCCCGGCGACGTGGCCAAGGTCGAGGTCCGCGACCCGTCCAGGGTCGTCTGGCTCTCCCAGACCACGCTGTCGGTGGACGAGACGATGGAGACGGTCGACGCGCTGAAGGAGAAGTTCCCGCAGCTCGTCTCACCGCCCAGCGACGACATCTGCTACGCCACGCAGAACCGCCAGCTCGCCGTGAAGGAGATGGGCGCCGACTCGGACCTCGTCATCGTGGTCGGCTCGCGCAACTCGTCCAACTCCAAGCGCCTGGTCGAGGTCGCCGTGCAGGCCGGCGCCCGCGCCGCCCATCTGGTCGACTTCGCCGACGAGATCGACGAGGCGTGGCTCGACGGCGTGGCCACGGTCGGCGTCACCTCGGGCGCCTCGGTGCCGGAGGTACTGGTCGAGGGCGTCCTGGAGTGGCTGGCGCGGCGCGGCTTCGAGGACGTGGAGATCGTGAAGACGGCGGAGGAGTCGATCACCTTCTCCCTGCCGAAGGAGCTCCGCCGCGACCTGCGCGCCGAGGCCGCCGCACTGTCGGAGCGCCGGGCGAACTGATCACGGGCGCGCCGCCCTGCCGGGGGGGCGCGCCACCCCCACGTACACCCGGCCCGCACCCGCCGCCCCGGCCCCTGTACGGCCGGCCCACCGGCCCCCGCCCCGTGCGCCCGGTCCGCGGGCCGGCGTTCGCCGTCCTCCCCCGGCGGGCCGCTCCCCCGCCGTAACGTGGTGTCCATGAACGTCTTCGGAGTGGACATCGGCGGGTCGGGGATCAAGGGCGCTCCCGTGGACCTGGAGCGCGGAGATCTGGCCGAGCCCCGCCACAAGGTGCTGACCCCGCAGCCCGCGACGCCCTCGGACGTCGCGGGCTGCGTCGCGCAGGTCGTGGAGCACTTCGGCTGGTCGGGGCCGGTCGGGGTGACGTTCCCCGGGGTGGTGACGGGTTCGACGGTCCGCACGGCGGCCAACGTCGACAAGGGCTGGATCGACGTCGACGCGGCGGCGCTGCTGGGCGAGCGGCTCGGCGGGCTGCCGGTGACCGTGCTGAACGACGCGGACGCCGCCGGGGTCGCGGAGATGACGTACGGCGCGGGGCGGGGCCGGACCGGCACGGTGATCATGCTGACGTTCGGTACCGGTATCGGCAGCGCCCTCTTCGTCGACGGGCGCCTGGTGCCCAACACCGAGCTCGGCCACCTGGAGCTGAACGGCAGGGAGGCGGAGAAGCACGCCTCGACCCGGGCCAAGGAGGACAAGGACCTCAGCTGGGAGGAGTGGGCGCACCGGGTGCGGAAGTACCTGGCGCACGTCGAGATGCTGTTCTCGCCCGAGCTGTTCATCGTGGGCGGCGGGGTGAGCCGGAAGGCGGAGAAGTTCCTGCCGCTGATCAACAACGTGCGGGCCGAGATCGTCCCCGCGCGGCTCCAGAACAACGCGGGCATCGTCGGCGCGGCCATGGCGGCGGCCCGCGGCTGACCCCGCGCCCCGGGTGCGGGCCGGTGGCCACCGGTGCCGCCGGGGTACGGCGCCGTACAGCCGGGGCGGCCCGCTCCACGTCCGGGTCCGGCCGGGCCGGGTCAGGCCGGGCCGGGTCAGGCCGGGCCGGGTCAGGTCCGGGTCAGGCCGGTCCGCGAGCGGGTCGGGCCCCGGGCCGGGGGCGGCCGGGGCCCGCGGGGACGGCGGGAAGCCGGCCCGCGAGCGTGGTCGGCCCCTCCGGGGGCGGCCGGCCGGAGGCCGGCCCGCGAGGGCGGGGTCGGCGCGGCTCGCACGGGGGCGGACCGGGCCCGTGCGGGGGCCGTCGTGGCGGCGCCCGTACCGGTCGGGGTGCCGGGACGCCCGTGCCGGCGCCCGCACACACCGCCCCGCGAGGGCCTTCCCGGCGCGGAGCGTCAGGCGCGCTTCGCCGTGAGGGCCGCGGCCATCTCCCCCAGGCGCTCGAAGGACGCCGTGCCGGTGACGACCGTCGTCACGCCCTCCTCGCGCAGCACCAGGGCGTCGTACTTGGGCCCCTCCCAGCGCTCCCAGGCCCGCCCGGCGACCTGCTGCGTCCTGCCGGTGTCCCGGGCGTCGTGCGTGACCTTCACGACGTACTCCACCGGCGTGTCCGTCGACTGCTCGACCGCGGCGTACTCCCGCTCCGGCGTGAGGAAGCCGAGGTGCCAGGCGTTCTCGTCCTTGCGGCTGTACGAGACCGAGGTGGGCCGCCACTCGCCGGCCAGCCCCTCCGGCGCGGCCACCGGGTACGGGGCGGCGCGCCGGGCCGTCACCAGCTCCACGCCGTAGTCGACCGGCTGGATCGGGTCCGCCGTGTCGTCGTGCGGGACGAAGAGGTAGATCACCCCGGCGGCGGCACAGATCACCGCCATCGACTGGAACATCCCGCGCACTGTCTGCTTGCCTCGCATACCTGCCACCCCCCTATGGTCGCATCAGGGCATCCCGCTCAAACGTGGGCCCCTCTGCTCAATTTGTCGACGTACCGATAGAGTCGCAGCACCCTCTTCACCACCGGCCGTCGCCGTACAGAAAGGTGCGCTCCGATGACCGAGCACCACTTGCCGTCCGAACTCGAGGTCTCTCCCGAGGCTCCCGACCGCAACCTCGCCCTGGAGCTGGTCCGGGTCACCGAGGCCGCCGCGATGGCCGCGGGCCGCTGGGTCGGCCGCGGCGACAAGAACGGCGCCGACGGCGCGGCCGTGCGGGCCATGCGCACCCTCGTCTCCACCGTCTCGATGAACGGCGTCGTCGTCATCGGCGAGGGGGAGAAGGACGAGGCCCCGATGCTCTTCAACGGCGAGCGGGTCGGTGACGGGACCGGCGCCGAGTGCGACATCGCCGTGGACCCCATCGACGGTACGACGCTCAACGCCAAGGGCATGCCCAACGCCATCGCGGTGCTGGCGGCGGCCGACCGGGGCGCCATGTTCGACCCGTCCGCCGTGTTCTACATGGACAAGCTGGTCACGGGCCCCGAGGCGGCCGACTTCGTGGACATCAACGCCCCCGTGTCGGTCAACATCCGCCGGGTCGCCAAGGCCAAGAACTCCGCTCCCGAGGACGTCACGGTCGTCATCCTGGACCGGCCGCGCCACGAGGGCATCGTCCGGGAGATCCGCGAGACCGGCGCCCGGATCAAGTTCATCTCGGACGGCGACGTGGCCGGTTCGATCATGGCGGTCCGCGAGGGCACGGGCGTGGACCTGCTGATGGGCATCGGCGGCACGCCCGAGGGCATCATCAGCGCCTGCGCCATCAAGTGCCTGGGCGGGGTCATCCAGGGCAAGCTGTGGCCGAAGGACGACGCCGAGCGGCAGCGCGCCCTCGACGCCGGCCACGACCTGGACCGGGTGCTGTCCACGGACGACCTGGTCCGCGGCGACAACGTCTTCTTCGTCGCGACCGGCATCACGGACGGCGAGCTGCTGCGCGGCGTGCGCTACCGCTCCGAGACGGCGACGACCTCGTCGCTGGTGATGCGCTCGAAGTCCGGCACGATCCGGCAGATCGACTCGACGCACCGGCTGTCGAAGCTGCGCGCGTACAGCCAGATCGACTTCGACCGGGCGAAGTAGAGCCGCACGGCCGCCTCCGGCGGCGGTACGGCACGGGGCCACCGCCCGACGGCGGCCACGGGCGGGCGGTGCCCGGCCGGGGCCGACCGGGACGGCGATACGAAGAGGGGCGCTCCCAGTGCGGTGGGAGCGCCCCTTCCCGTGCGGGCCGTGCCGCGCGGTGTGCCGTTCTCACGTCTGTGCCGCCGTGCCCGCGTACGTCCGTGCCCGACGCGCGTACGCCGGTCCGTGCCGCCCCGCAACCGTCCGTGCCGCCGCCCGCGCGGTCAGCCGGCGGCGGCGATGCGGCCGGACGCGGCCTTCTTCAGCTCGACCTCGCGGCGCCGGCGGCGGGCGAGCACCACCCGGCGCTCGGCGGCGGTCAGGCCGCCCCACACGCCGTACGGCTCCGGCTGGACCAGGGCGTGCTCACGGCACTCGATCATCACGGGGCAGCGGGCGCAGACCCGCTTGGCGGCCTCCTCGCGGGCGAGCCGCGCGGCCGTGGGCTCCTTCGACGGGGCGAAGAACAGCCCCGCCTCGTCGCGGCGGCACACCGCCTCCGTGTGCCAGGGACCGCCCTCGTCCTCCCGCGCCGGTACGCGCTGGGACGGGACGGCGGCGACCTGGAGGGGCTGATGCGGCGGTGGCAGCACGGTCTACTCCTGACGACGGCCTACACGGGCGAGAGAGACGACGCACCAAGCCCTACCCGCTGTGCGCACGCCTATGCACTGCGTCGCACGTACTTCCAGAGGGCGGAACGCGCTATGGCCGGATCCCGCCGGTCGCCCGGCGGGCGCGGCGCCGCCCGCCGGACCGCCGCGCCGCCCGCCGGGCCGGCGCGGGCCGACGGGCCGGCGCGGGCCGACGGGCCGGCGCGGGCCGACGGGCCGGCGCGGGCCGACGGGCCGGCGCGGGCCGACGGGCCGGCGCGGGCCGACGGGCCGACGGGGGCCGACGGGCCGGCGCGGGCCGACGGGCCGACGGGGCGTCAGCGCTCCAGGTGCTTGCGGAGCTTGTCGTGGAGGAGGTCCGCGATGCGCTTGCCGCGCCTGGGGCGGGCCTCCACGTTGCCGAAGACGGAGTAGCCGTTGACCACCACGACGGGCGCCTCGGGGTCGTCGGCCTCCTGGGTGTCCACCTCGAAGTTGCTGAACACCCCGCCGCCGGTGCCGCGCAGCGAGACGTTCTCCGGGACGGTGACCTCCACGTTCCCGAAGATGGAGGTGGCGTTGATGGTGGTGAGGCGCTGGGTGAAGGTGGTCTCGGTGAGGTCGATCTCGATGTTGCCGAAGAGGGCGAACGCGGCCGTGCGCGGGCCGATGCGGCGGCGGCCCCGCAGGGAGGTGCTGGAGAAGACGGCGACCAGCTTCTCCTCCTCGCCGGCCGCCCCGGCCGGGTCGTACGTCCCGTACGCCACGTCGGCGCGGGGCGCGGCGGGGGCGGTGGCGGAGGCGGCGGCCGGCAGGTCGCGGACGATGGGCTCCAGCTCGCCGAGGGTCTTCGCGCGGTACACGGCGTCGATGCGCTCGCCGTGCTCCTCGGCGTCGAGCCGTCCCTCGGCCAGGGCCTCGCGGAGGATGTCGGCGACCCGGTCGCGGTCGGCGTCGGACGCGCGCATCGCCGGGGCGGCCGGTGCGGTCGGCCGCGGGGCGGCGGGCCGCGGGGTGGCCGGGTCGGGCTGCTTCTGGGGCTTCTTCTCGAGGTCCACCCGCCCAGCGTAGCCAAACGCGATAGATCGCGACTAGAGCGGGATGAGCCTTACCTCACAGGCCCGGCCGCCGCGCGGCGTCTTACGCTGGGGGACGCGCTGCCGAAGGGGGCCGCGCCGCTGTCCGCCGAGTGAGGAATGGCCGTCATGCCAGAGTTTGCGTACTCCGATCTGCTCCCGTTGGGAGAGGACACCACGCCCTACCGCCTGGTGACGTCGGAGGGGGTGTCCACCTTCGAGGCCGACGGGCGGACGTTCCTCAAGGTGGAGCCCGAGGCGCTGCGCAAGCTGGCCGAGGAGGCCGTCCACGACATCCAGCACTACCTGCGCCCCGCGCACCTGGCCCAGCTCCGGAAGATCATCGACGACCCGGAGGCGTCGGCGAACGACAAGTTCGTGGCGCTGGACCTGCTGAAGAACGCCAACATCGCCGCGGCGGGCGTCCTGCCCATGTGCCAGGACACCGGCACCGCGATCGTCATGGGCAAGCGCGGCCAGAACGTGCTGACCGAGGGCCGGGACGAGGAGGCCCTGTCGCGGGGCGTCTTCGACGCGTACACCAAGCTCAACCTGCGGTACTCGCAGATGGCCCCGCTCACCATGTGGGAGGAGAAGAACACCGGCTCCAACCTCCCGGCGCAGATCGAGCTGTACGCGACGGACGGCGGGGCGTACAAGTTCCTCTTCATGGCGAAGGGCGGCGGCTCGGCCAACAAGTCGTTCCTCTACCAGGAGACGAAGGCCGTCCTGAACGAGGCCTCCATGATGAGGTTCCTGGAGGAGAAGATCCGCTCGCTCGGCACGGCCGCCTGCCCGCCGTACCACCTGGCGATCGTCGTGGGCGGCACGTCCGCCGAGTACGCGCTGAAGACCGCCAAGTACGCCTCGGCGCACTACCTGGACGAGCTGCCGGAGGAGGGCTCGGTCCTCGGCCACGGCTTCCGCGACAAGGAGCTGGAGGAGAAGGTCTTCGAGCTGACGCAGAGGATCGGCATCGGCGCGCAGTTCGGCGGCAAGTACTTCTGCCACGACGTGCGCGTGGTGCGGCTGCCCCGGCACGGCGCGTCCTGCCCGGTCGCCATCGCCGTCTCCTGCTCCGCCGACCGCCAGGCCGTCGCGAAGATCACCGCCGAGGGCGTCTTCCTGGAGCAGCTGGAGACCGACCCGGCGCGCTTCCTGCCGGACACCACGGACGAGCACCTCGACGAGTCCTCGGACGTCGTGCGGATCGACCTCAACCAGCCGATGGAGACGATCCTCGCCGAGCTGTCCAAGTACCCGGTGAAGACCCGGCTCTCGCTGAGCGGCCCCCTGGTCGTGGCGCGCGACATCGCGCACGCCAAGATCAAGGAGCGGCTGGACGCGGGCGAGGAGATGCCGCAGTACCTGAAGGACCACCCCGTCTACTACGCGGGCCCGGCGAAGACGCCCGAGGGGTACGCCTCCGGGTCGTTCGGTCCCACCACGGCCGGCCGGATGGACTCGTACGTGGAGCAGTTCCAGGCGGCGGGCGGCTCGAAGGTCATGCTGGCGAAGGGCAACCGCTCCCAGCAGGTGACCGACGCGTGCGCCGCGCACGGCGGCTTCTACCTGGGCTCCATCGGCGGCCCGGCGGCCCGGCTGGCGCAGGACTGCATCAAGAAGGTCGAGGTCGTCGAGTACGAGGAGCTCGGCATGGAGGCCGTCTGGAGGATCGAGGTCGAGGACTTCCCGGCGTTCATCGTGGTGGACGACAAGGGCAACGACTTCTTCAAGGACCCGGCGCCGGCCCCGACGTTCACCTCCATCCCGGTGCGCGGCCCCGGTCTGGGCTGACCCCCGCTCTGGGCCGACCCCCGGTCCGGGCCGACCCCCGGTCCGGGCCGACCCCCGGTCCGGGCCGACCCGGGTCGGCCCCGGCCCGGATACGCCCCCGCGCCCCGACCCGGTCGCGGCCGCCGAGCCCCCGGTCCTCCCTCCGAGCCCCCGGTCCTCCCGCCGGGGGCTCGGCCGTTCCCGGGCGCGGGACGCCCCGGGCGGGTCGCCCGCCCGTCCGGTGCCCGCCGCCTACGTGAAGCGCTGGTTCGCGGCGCCCTCCACGCAGGGCCGCAGGCGCAGCGGGTCCCGGGCGGAGGCCAGGGTCGCGCACAGGTGCGGCGCGGCGGCCGGGCGGAGGGTGCCCGCCTCGTGGAGGAAGCGCTGGTTGGCCGCGCCGGAGCAGTCCCAGACGATCAGGGCGGCGCCGGACTCGTAGCGGGCGCCCGGCACGTCGAGGCAGCGGTCGTGGGTCGGCTCGGTGTGGACCGAGCCGCGCGCCGGGTCCCGCCACCAGCCCTGGTTGCGCCCGCCGTGGCAGTCCCAGCCGGTGACGGCGGTGCCGTTGCGCGTGCTGGCGCCGGTGACGTCCACGCAGGTGCCGGTGGCGGCGTTGCGCAGCGGGGCGAACTTGTCGTCCCAGGCGCCGGGCACGAGGACCGGCCTGCCGGTGGAGGCGGGGTCGGCGCAGCCCGCCTCGCGCACCCCGGCCGCGTACAGCTGGGTCAGGCAGGACGCGAAGGCGGCGTGACCGGCCTTGTTCGGGTGGAAGGACTGGCGGACGGAGTTCTCGTCCCAGGGGAACTTCGACGTGTCGACGAAGAGGCCGCGCGCCCAGGTCTCGTCCGTGCAGACCTCGTGGCCGTGGAAGAGGCGGGAGGCGTCGAGGTAGACGGCGCCGGTGTGCGCGGCGGCGGCGCGGATGCCGCGCTCGAAGGCGGGTACGGCGGTGTCGCGGCCCCAGACGGTGTCGGAGTCGTAGCCGAGGCCGCCGCAGGCGAGCTTGCCGGGGAAGCGGGGGTTGTCGCGGAAGTCGGGGCCGATGGGGCTCGGGTAGCTCATCACGACGAGCCGGTAGTCGCCGTCGGCGTACCCGGCGCCGCGCATGACGGTGCGCAGGTCGCGGACGGTCTGCTCGACCTTGGGGACGAGGGCGTCGACGCGGCCCTGCCAGCCGGGGCCGTACTTCGGCGCGCAGGGGCCCTGGAGGAGGACGTAGCGGGTGACGCAGTCCGTCATGACGGGGCCGAACTGGAGGTCGTCGTTGGCGCCGGCGACGAGGAGGACCATCTTGACGCGGGTGTTGCGGGCCTTGATCGCGAGGTTGTCGCTCTGGACGAGCTCGTCGGCGTACTGCGGGGTGCCGCCGATGCGGATGTGGGGGGTGGCGGCGCCGGAGCAGGCGACGTTGTACGTGACGTCGGCGGGGATGCCGGTGCGGTGGATCGCCGCGTCGGGTGAGCGGTGGCACCAGTTGGCGGGGCCGTCGGTGCCGGGCTCGTAGGTGCCGATGCCCTCGCCGGAGATCTCGCTGTCTCCGAGGGAGACGAGGGAGGTCGGGCGCTCGGCGAGGGGGCGCTCCTCCGGGCTGCCGTAGAGGGCGGTGGCCTCGGCCGCGCGGCGGCGCTCCAGCCCGGCGGGGAGCGGGGTGGCGGCCCGTACGGCCGCGGGCGCGGCGGCGGCCCGCGCGGCTCCGGGCGCGGCGGCGGATGCGGCGGCGGCCCGTGCGGCTCCGGGCGCGGCGGCGGATGCGGCGGCGCCGGAGGTGACGGCCGCCGCGGACGGGGCAGGCGGGGCGGGTGGGGCCGCCCCGGCGGGCGGGGCGGTGACCGTGCCGGCGAGGGTGGCGGCGAGTGCGGCGGCGGCCGCCGCGCATACGAGTCTCAGTCTGGTGCGCGCCATTGCGCCTCCTGGATGTGGGGTTACCCACGGTTTTTACTGGCCGGTACGGCACTTGGGAACAGAGCGAACCAGACAAGTGCTCGACTACAGCGGGAGGTTGGGACGATGACGGACACGAGTGACGGCGGATACCGGGTCGAGTACGACTCCATGGGCGAGGTGCGGGTCCCCGCGCACGCCAAGTGGCGGGCGCAGACCCAGCGCGCGGTGGAGAACTTCCCCGTGTCGGGGCAGCGCCTGGAGCGCGCGCACATCGAGGCCCTGGCGCGCGTGAAGGCGGCGGCGGCCAAGGTGAACGCGGAGCTGGGGGTGCTGGACCCGGAGATCGCGCGGGCGGTGCGGGCCGCGGCCGAGGAGGTCGCCGAGGGCCGCTGGGACGAGCACTTCCCGGTCGACGTCTTCCAGACCGGCTCGGGCACCTCGTCGAACATGAACATGAACGAGGTCCTCGCCACCCTCGCCTCCGAGCGGCTCGGCGGGCGCCCGGTGCACCCCAACGACCACGTGAACGCGTCCCAGTCGTCGAACGACGTGTTCCCCTCGTCCATCCACATCGCGGCGACCGCCGCCGTGACCGGCGACCTCGTCCCCGCCCTCGACCACCTGGCCGCCGCCCTGGAGCGGAAGTCGGCGCAGTTCGCGGAGGTCGTGAAGTCGGGCCGCACCCATCTGATGGACGCCACGCCGGTGACGCTCGGCCAGGAGTTCGGCGGTTACGCGGCGCAGGTGCGGTACGGCGTGGAGCGGCTGCGGGCGGCCCTGCCGCGCCTGGCCGAGCTGCCGCTGGGCGGCACGGCGGTCGGTACGGGCATCAACACCCCGCCCGGCTTCTCCGCCGCGGTCATCGCGGAGTTGGCGCGGGACACGGGGCTGCCGCTGACCGAGGCGCGGGACCACTTCGAGGCGCAGGGCGCGCGGGACGGGCTGGTGGAGACGTCGGGCCAGCTCCGTACGATCGCCGTCTCCCTCACCAAGATCGCCAACGATCTGCGGTGGATGGCGTCGGGGCCGCGCACCGGTCTCGCGGAGATCAACCTCCCCGACCTCCAGCCGGGTTCGTCGATCATGCCGGGCAAGGTGAACCCGGTGGTCCCCGAGGCCGTCCTGATGGTCGCCGCCCAGGTCGTCGGCAACGACGCGACCGTCGCGACGGCCGGCGCCTCGGGCAACTTCGAGCTGAACGTGATGCTCCCGGTGATGGCGAGGAACCTGCTGGAGTCCGTCCGGCTCCTCGCCGCCGCGGCCCGGCTCCTCGCCGACCGCACGGTCGACGGGATCACCGCCAACGCGGAGCGGGCCCGCGAGTACGCCGAGTCCTCGCCGTCCGTGGTGACCCCCCTCAACCGGTACATCGGGTACGAGGAGGCGGCGAAGGTCGCCAAGCGGTCGCTGGCCGAGCGGAAGACGATCCGCGAGGTCGTGCTGGAGTCCGGGTACGTGGAGCGCGGCGATCTGACGCTCGAACAGCTCGACCGGGCGCTCGACGTCCTGCGGATGACCAGGCCCTGATCCGCCGCCCCGCCCCCGCCCTGTCCCGCCCTGTCCGTCCGCCCCTGTTCGTACCGCCTCTGACCTGCGGTTCGAACGGGCGGGGGCGGTGGGGTGGCAGTGATCCGGATCGCGGACGGCGGGCGCGGCGCGGTCCTAAGATCTGCGCATGACAGCGGAGACGACGGGTTCGGAGGCGGAGGCCGCGGGGGCCGGGGCGCCCCCCGCCGACGGGGCGGCACGGGACCGGGCGGCACGGGACGGGGCGACGGACGTCCGGGCGGCGGGCACCGGAGCCGCGGGTGCCGCAGCCGCGGAGGGCCGGGCGCTCGGCGACGGGACGGCACGGGGCCGGGCGCCGGTCGAGGGCGTCGTACCGGGCCGGGCGGCGGGCGACCGGGTCGTACCGGGCCGGGCGCCGGTCGAGGGCGCCGTACCGGGCGGCCGGGCGGCGGACGGCGGGGCGGGGCGGCGCTGGGCGGCCGGGGACCGCATCCTGTGGCGGTACCGGGACAACGCCGACGGCCACGTCCACATCTGCCGCCCGGTGACCGTCGTACGCGACACCCCCGACCTGCTCGCGGTGTGGATGGCGCCCGGCACCGAGTGCGTCAAGCCCGTGCTCGCGGACGGCACGCCCGTGCACGAGGAGCCGCTGGCCACCCGCTACACCGCGCCGCGCACCACCGTCCGCACCCGGTGGAGCGGCATGGGCGTGCTGAAGCTGGCCCGTCCCCGCGACCCGTGGTCGGTGTGGCTGTTCTGGGAGGACGGCTGGGAGTTCCGCAGCTGGTACGTCAACCTGGAGTCGCCCCGCGTGCGCTGGTCCGGCGGCGTGGACTCCGAGGACCACTACCTCGACATCTCCGTCTACCCCGACCGCAGCTGGCTGTGGCGGGACGAGGACGAGTTCGCCCAGGCCCAGCGCGCCGGGCTGATGGGGGCCGCCCAGGCCCGCCGGGTGCGGGAGGCGGGCGACGCCGCCGTGGAGCTGATCCGGGCGTGGGCCTCCCCCTTCTCGGACGGCTGGGAGCACTGGCGCCCCGACCCGTCCTGGGCCGTTCCCGAGCTGCCGCCCGACTGGGACCGCACCCCGGCCCGCACGGCACCGTGAGACCCTTGATACGCCCCTGGGGGGTAACCGTAGGATCGACCTCCGCCGGACGGCCCACCCGGCCCCGCAGTGAGCAACCACCGAGCAATGGACACCAACTGACCGTAAGTCACCTACGAGGGGGTGGAGCCGTGCCCGAGGTGCGCACGGATTCGCCGCCACCTGTCGACGCCGCGCTCAGAGCGGGTATAGCGCCTGACAGAGCGATTGCATCGCCCTACCGGCCCGGACGGACGGAATCCCAAGCGTGACGGAGCATCCCACCTCCCACGAAGGCCGGCAGCCGCTCGCTGCCCGGCCGCAGGAACGCACCCGGCCCCGGCAGGAGGCCCCCGGGGCCGCCGACGACGCCGCCGTGGCCGCGCCCCCGCACGGCCGGCCGCATCCCGGCGCGCCCGTCCCGGCCCAGCACGGCCCCGTGGACCCGGCGGACGGCGCGGCGGGCGCGGACGGCGTGAACGGCACGGACGGCGTGGACCGGGCGGCGGGCACGGACGGCGACGCGGCCGGCGTGCCGGGCGCCGCGGACGCGGCGAACGCGGCCCTCGGGGCGTCCCACGAGTCCCTCGCCCGCGGCGCGGCACGCACGGCCGCGGGCGCCTGCGACGGCGAGGCGCCGGCGAGGCCCCGTACGGCCGCCGAGGCGGAACGTCCCGGCTCCGCCGCCCACGTGCCGTCCCAGGCGGGCGCCCGCGCCGCGGACGGCCCCGCGGCAGGCGGCCCCGACACGGGTGCCCCGGAGGCGGGAGCCCTCGGTGGGGGCCTCCCGGAGGCGGGAGCCCCCGAGGCGGGTGCGCCCGCGCCGGGCGCCGCGGCCGGCGGCGTCCCCGCCCAGGGGGCCCAGGGCGCCTCGGGCGCCGCGCGGCGGGAGGGCGAGCGGCTGCGGTTCGTGGGCGCCGCGACGCGGCGGATCGCGCGCGGCATCGACCTGGACGAGATCGTGCTGGGCCTGTGCCGGGCCACCGTGCCGACCTTCGCCGACGCGATCCTCGTCTACCTGCGCGACCCGCTGCCCGTCGGCGACGAGCGGCCCGTGGACCCGTTCGTGCTGCGGCTGCGCCGCGCGGACCGGCTGCGTTTAACGGAGGACGGCCCCGGCGACCTCGGGCTGCTGCCCGCCGGGGCGGCCGTGGCGCCCGACGTGGAGCAGAGTCCCGCCGCCGAGCTGTGCGAGGTCCGTTCCGGCGGGCACCTGGCCGAGGTGCTGCGCGGGGTGCGGCCGGTGTCCGGCGACTCGGAGGCCGCCCGCGCCGCGCTGCACGAGCTGCTCGGCGAGGGCTCCGTCGTACCGTCCGGGGAGCGCGCGGTCCTCGCGCCGCTGCGGGGCCGCCGCAGGGTGATCGGCGCCGCCGTGTTCCTGCGCCGCCCGGAGCGCGCCCCGTTCGAGCCGAACGACCTGCTGGTCGCGGCGCAACTGGCGACCCACACGGCGCTCGGCATCGACAAGGCGGTGCTGTACGGGCGGGAGGCGTACATCGCCGACGAGCTCCAGCGGACGATGCTCCCGGAGAACCTGCCGCAGCCGACCGGCGTGCGGCTGGCGTCCCGCTACCTGCCGGCGGCCGAGACGGCGCGGGTCGGCGGCGACTGGTACGACGCGATCCCGCTGCCCGGCAGCCGGGTCGCCCTCGTCGTGGGCGACGTCATGGGCCACTCCATGACCTCCGCCGCGATCATGGGCCAGCTGCGTACGACGGCCCAGACCCTGGCCGGGCTCGACCTGCCGCCGCAGGAGGTGCTGCACCACCTGGACGAGCAGGCGCAGCGGCTCGGCGAGAACCGCATGGCCACCTGCCTGTACGCGGTGTACGACCCGGTAGCGCACCGCATCACCATCGCCAACGCCGGCCACCCGCCGCCGATACTCCTGCACCTGGGCGGCCGGGCCGAGGTGCTGCGGGTCCCGTCGGGCGCGCCGATCGGCGTGGGCGGCGTGGACTTCGAGGCGGTGGAGCTGGACGCCCCGGCGGGCGCGACGCTGCTGCTGTACACCGACGGCCTGGTGGAGTCGCGGCTGCGGGACGTGTGGACCGGGATCGAGCAGCTGCGGGAGCGGCTCGCGGCGACCGCTCAGCTCACCGGCCCGGACCACCCGCCGCCGCTGGAGGCGCTCTGCGACGACGTGCTCGACGTGCTCGGGCCCGGCGACCGGGACGACGACATCGCGCTGCTGGCGGCCCGGTTCGACGGGATAACGCCGAGCGACGTGGCGTACTGGTTCCTGGAGCCGGAGGACGCCGCGCCGGGCCGGGCGCGGCGGCTGGCCCGCAGGGCGCTGGCCCGCTGGGGCCTGGAGGACCTGGGCGACGCGGTGGAGCTGCTGGTCAGCGAGGTCGTCACCAACGCGGTGCGGTACGCGTCGCGGCCGGTGACGCTGCGGCTGCTGCGGACCGAGGTGCTGCGCTGCGAGGTGGGCGACGACTCGCCGCAGCTGCCGCGGCAGCGCCGGGCGCGGGACACCGACGAGGGCGGGCGCGGCCTGTTCCTGGTGAACCGGCTCGCGCGCCGGTGGGGTGCGACCCGGCTGTCCACCGGGAAGGTCGTCTGGTTCGAGCTGCCGACCCGTCTCTGAGGCGGCCCGGCCGCTCCCGCCGCCCGCGCCCCGTCCGGACGGGGCGCGGGCGGCGGGGGCGGGAACGGGAAGGGAGGTGGCCGGGTCCCTGGTGGGGGACCCGGCCACCTCCCTTTCGGCGGTCCGGCTACGGGCGGGACGCCTTGTCGTCGGTGAGGCCGACGTCCGTGCCGGGGTCCGTGCCCGGGTCGCCGCTGCCGCCCGGATCGGGCGAGGACGAGGGCGAGGACGACGGGGACTGGGTGGGCGGCGTCGGGCTGCTGGGCGGGGCCGGCGTGGACGGGGTGCGCACGGGGGCGCTGGAGGACGGGCCCGTCGTCGGCTCGTCCGGCTCGTCGCTCGGAGGCGCGGAGGGCGTGGTGCTCTCCGACGGGGACGCGGAGGGCTGCGGTCCGCCGTCCCCGATCTCCGTGACGTCCAGGTCGAACCGCGCGTCGGAGCCGCCGCCGAGGGCGTCCAGCGTGTAGTCGGCCCAGATGCGGGCGGGGAAGCCGCCGCCGTTGGCCCGGCCCATGCCGGCGGTGCCGGTCAGGGTGGTCTGGGTGCCCTTCTGCGCGTCCTCGCCGAAGAGGGCGACCACGGTGGTCAGTTCGGGCGTGTAGCCGGCGAACCAGGCCGACTTGTTGTTCTCCGACGTGCCGGTCTTGCCGGCCGCCTGGTACGCCGGGGTGCCGGCCGCCTGGCCGGAGCCGTTGCGGACGACGCCGGTCAGTACGGAGGTGACGGTGTCGGCGGTCCGGCGGCTGACGACCTGCGGCCCGATCGGGTCGGCGAGCTGGGCCGTGCGGTCGCGGTGCTCGGCGGACTTCACGATCGACGGGGTGACCCTCTTGCCGTGGTTGTCGAGCGTGGCGTACACGCCCGCCATGTCCCAGGTGGAGGCGTTCATGGTGCCGAGCGACATCGCGGGCGACTCCACGAAGCCGTCGACGTCCCGCATGCCGAGGGCCAGCGCGGTCTTCTTCACCTCGGCCGGGCCGACGTCCACGATCATCTGCGCGAAGACCGAGTTGATCGACTTGTTCATGGCGCGCTGGACGGTGACCGGGCCGTAGCTGCGGTCGTCCTCGTTCTGGGGGGCGAAGTAGGTGGCGCCGCCCCTGACGGGACGGCGGCTGGTGCCGTCGTACACGGTGTTGACGCCGATCCGGCGGCCGTCCTGCGTCCGGGAGCGGTTCTCCAGGGCCGCGGCGAAGACGAGCGGCTTGAACGTGGAGGCGGGCTGGTAGTCGCGGCGGGTGGCGTTGGACGTCCAGTGCTCGGTGGCGCCGACCCCGCCGTACAGGGCGACGACGTGCCCGGTCTTCGGGTCGACGGAGGTGGCGCCGGCCTGCACGGCGGCGTCGACCTCGTCGTCCTCCCGGTCGAGCCTGCTCTCGAGCTGCTTGTCGACCGCCTCGACCAGCTCCTTCTGGCGCTTCTTGTCGACGTGGAGGGTGATCGTCCAGCCGCCCGCGGTGATGTCCTCCTCGGCGACGCCCTGGCGTATCAGCTCCTGGTTGGCGGCGGCGACGAGGTAGCCGGTCTGGCCCTCCATGCCGGGGGCGGGCCGGGGCGACTGCGGCTCGGGGAAGTCCATGCCGGCGCGCTCGGCAGGGTCGAGCCACCGCTCCTCGACCATGTTGTCGAGGACGTAGTTCCAGCGCTGGGTGACCAGCTTGCGGCCGCTCGGCGACGCGGAGGTCCAGTCGTACTGGGAGGGGGCCTGGAGCAGCGCGGCGAGGTAGGCGCCCTGCTCGACCGTCAGCTTGCCGGCGTCGACGCCGTAGTAGGCCTGGGCGGCGGCCTGTATGCCGTAGGCGCCGCGGCCGTAGTAGCTGGTGTTGAGGTACCCGGCGAGGATCTCCTCCTTGCTCTTGCGCTGGTCGACCTTGAGGGAGATCACCAGCTCCTTGAGCTTCCGGGTGACGGTCTGGCTCTGGTCCAGGTAGTAGTTCTTGACGTACTGCTGGGTGATGGTCGAGCCGCCCTGCTTGCCCTTGCCGGTGATCGTGTTGACCACGCCGCGGGCGGTGCCCTTGAAGTCGACGCCGGAGTCCTCGTAGAAGGTCTTGTTCTCCGCCGCGACGAACGCCTTCTCCACCGGGTCGGGGATCTTGTCGAGGCCGACGATGGATCGGTTGATCTTGCCGGTGCGGGCGAGGATCGAGCCGTCGGAGTACCGGTAGACGTTGCTCTGCAGCTCCGCCTCGGCGTTGGCGCTGGGGACCGGGACGAGCAGGTAGACGGCGTAGAAGCCGCCCATGGCGAGCAGGCAGAACACGAAGAGCGCGCCCAGCAGCTTCCGCCACGTGAAGAGGCGGCGTATGCGCCCGCCTCTCCCCTGTTCCCGGCGCGCCTCGCGCTGCCGGGACCGCTGCGCATCCGCTCGGCCCATGGCTCCGTCGCTCCCGTTGCTCGGTGTTCGTCCGTCGCGTTCCGGTCCCCACGTCCGGATCGGCTCAGCAAGCTAACCCGGCCCAGCCGACATAGACCAACGGATCCCGTCTTTCCGGACGTGAGAATCAGCACCCGTCCCACCAGGAACCGACTCACCAGGGGTGGACAAGGTTGCGGTACGCGCTAAAGTGATATCACTTTGCTTCACTCAAGAGAGCACGGGATCGGGGGGACCATGTCCGACACGTCCACGCCGTCGACACCTGCGACGGCATCGGAGGCGCAGGCGGCATCCGCGGCGTCAGGGGTATCGGGGGCATCGGGGGGATCGGCGACCGCGGGGAGCGCGCGACCCGCCTCCGCCGGGGCGGCGCCGGAGACGCCGCGGGCGCAGGTGCGGGAGTTCACGGCGTACAGCGTCGGCGGAGGCCTCGCGCTGCTGGCCGGACTGGCCGGACTGGCGCTGGGCGTGTGCCTCGTCGTCGCCGGTGCGGCGGTGGCCGAGGACACGTCGGCGGCCGCGCGGGCCGGGCTGATCGTCCTCGGCGCCCTGGTGGGCCTGGCGGCAGTGCTCGCGATGTGCGGGCTCAACATGGTCGCGCCGGGCGAGGCGCGGGTGGTGCAGCTCTTCGGGCGGTACCGGGGGACGGTGCGCGCGGACGGGCTGCGCTGGGTGAACCCGCTGACGTCGCGGGTGGCGATCTCGACGCGCGTGCGGAACCACGAGACGGCGGTCCTGAAGGTCAACGACGCCTATGGCAACCCGATCGAGCTGGCCGCGGTCGTCGTGTGGCGGGTGGAGGACACGGCGCAGGCCATGTTCGAGGTGGACGACTACGAGCGGTTCGTCTCCACGCAGACGGAGGCGGCGGTCCGGCACATCGCGATCGAGTACCCGTACGACTCCCACGACGAGGAGGGGCTGTCGCTGCGCGGTGACGCCGAGGAGATCACCGAGAAGCTGGCGGCGGAGCTGCACGCGCGTGTGGCGGCGGCCGGTGTGCGGATCATCGAGTCGCGCTTCACGCACCTGGCCTACGCCCCGGAGATCGCCTCGGCGATGCTCCAGCGGCAGCAGGCGGGCGCGATGGTGGCGGCCCGGCAGAAGATCGTGGAGGGCGCGGTCGGCATGGTGGAGTTGGCGCTGGACCGGCTCACGGAGCGCGACATAGTGGAGCTGGACCCCGAGCGGAAGGCGGCCATGGTCTCCAATCTGATGGTGGTGCTGTGCGGTGACCGCTCGGCGCAGCCGGTCGTCAACACGGGCTCCCTCTACCAGTGACCGCCCGCCGCGAGCGCAAGCAGGTACTGCTCCGCCTGGACCCGGCGGTGTACGAGGCGCTGGCGCGCTGGGCGTCGGACGAGCTGCGCAGCGCGAACTCGCAGATCGAGTTCCTGCTCCGCCGCGCCCTGGCGGAGGCGGGCCGCCTCCCGGACGCTCCCTCGCCCCTCCCCCGGCGGGGCCGCCCGCCGAAGCGTGCCGCGCCGCCGGAGGGAGCCGCGGCCCAGGAGGGGCCCGCGTCCGCGGCGGGGACCGGGTCTCCGGCGGGGCGGCCCCCGGCGGACCCGGCGGCGGGAGGCGCCGCGCCGTCGGGGCCGGGGCCGATCGCCGGGAACTGACCGGAAGGTGTGGACGCCCCCGGACGGCGGCCCTCCGCGGCCTGCCCCCCGGCCCGCCGCCCCTCCAGTGCGCCCCGGCGGACGGCTGGACGGGCGCAGGCCCAGGGCCGGGGCGGGCGTGGTACGGCACGCGGTACGGCGCGCGGCCTTAGGGGCACCGGCGGGGCGGGCGCGCCGGGCGCCGGGCGCCGAGGACCGGGCTCGGAGGAACCGGGCCGGGCACCGGTCGCGTCGTCAGCGGACAGGGCGGCCACCCCGCACGGACGCCGAACCCCTGGGCGGCGCCACCGGACGGAGGGGCCGGGCCGCGGGACCTCGACGCCGTGCGGCGCGCAGCAGGCGTACGGGACGGAGAGCGGTGCGGGACGCGGCGGACGTACAGGACGAGGACGGCTTCGAGCCCGTGGCCGGCGGGCGGGGTGCGGCGGGCGTGCGGGACGGGAGCGGTGTACAGGGCGGGAGCGGCGTACCCGGTCCGGGCGGCGTCCCCGGCCGGAGCGGCCTGCCGGAAGGGCGCGGCGGGACCGGCGCGCGGGAGACGGGTGGCCGGTCGGGATGGCGCCTGCGGTGGGGGCGGGACGGACGGGGGCGTACGGCCTGGTCGCGCGGGCGGGTCCTCGCCGTACTGGCGGCGCTCACCGCGTGGCTGATCGTGTTCCATCCGGTCGTGCCGGACCTGCCGGGGCGGCCGGGGAGCCTGGTGGAGGCGTTCCTGCCGTGGCTCGGGCTGCTCGTGCCGGTGCTCGTCGCCGCCGGGCTGGTGCGGCGGTCGGCGACCGCGCTGCTCGCCGCGCTGCTGCCGGTCACGGCGTGGGCCGGTACCTTCGGGGGGCTGCTCCTGCCCGCCCCGGACGCGCGGCACGACCTGACGGTGGTGCAGCACAACGTCAGCGACGAGAACGCCGACCCGGCGGGCACCGCACGGGCCCTGGCGGCGGCCCGCCCGGACCTGATCGCCCTTCAGGAGGTCACCCCGCGGGCGCTGCCCGCCTACCGGGCGGCGCTCTCGGCGCGCTACCCGCACCACGAGGTCCGCGGCACGGTCGGCCTCTGGTCGGCGCACCCCCTCACGGACGTGCGCGCACTGGACATCCGGCCGCGCGGGGTGGAACCGGGGTGGCGGCGCGCACTGCGGGCCACGGCGTCGACCCGGCACGGGGACGTCGCCGTGTACGTGGCGCACCTGCCGTCCGTACGGCTCAACGCGCGGGGCTTCGACGCGGCCCGCCGGGACGAGAGCGCCGGGCTGCTCGGCTCGCTGCTCGCCGCCGAGCCCCTGGACCGGGTGGTGCTGCTCGGCGACCTCAACGGCGCGGTCGACGACCGGGGCCTGGCCCCGCTGACCTCGCGCCTCGGCACGGCCGGCACGGGGTTCGCCTTCAGCTGGCCCGCGTCGGCGCCGCTCGCCCGCATCGACCACGTCCTGGCCCGCCGCGCGGAGGTCCTCCGGATCTGGACCCTGCCCCCGACCGGCTCCGACCACCTGCCGGTCGCCGCCCGCCTGGCGTACTGATCGGACCGGGCGCGGGCCGGGCACCAGGGCGCGAAGGCACCGGGCGCGGGTCGGGCACCGGGCGCCAAGGCACCGGGCGCGGGCCGGAGCGCGGAGGCACCGGCGCGGGCGCCCGCGGCCTACCGGGCTTCCGCCGGGAGGACCCGTACGGGCAGGGCGGCCAGGGCGCCGCGCAGCGCCTCGGCCAGCTCCTGGAACTCGGCCGCGCGCGCCGCCCCCGTGCGCATCGCGAGGGCGACCCGGCGGGACGGGGCCGGGTCCGCGAAGCGGCCGGTCACCAGGCTGGGGTTGCGCCCGGTCTCGACCCGCACGGCCGTGTGCGGCAGCAGCGTCACACCGAGCCCGCCCGCCACGAGCTGCACCAGCGTCGAAAGCCCGGCCGCCGTCGTGGTGACCGCGGCGCCGTCCGTGCGCCCGGCCTCCCGGCAGATGTCGAGGGCCTGGTCGCGCAGGCAGTGGCCCTCGTCCAGCAGCAGCAGGCGCAGCTCGCGCAGTGCGTCGCGCGGGATGTCCGTGCGGCCGCCCAGCGGATGGCCGTCCTGTGTGACCAGCACGAAGTCCTCGTCGAACAGCGGCAGTTCGGTCACGCCCGGCACGCCCAGCGGCACGGCGAGCAGCAGCACGTCGAGCCGCCCGGAGCCCAGCCCCTCCAGCAGCGAGTACGTCTGCTCCTCGTGCACCTGGAGGTCCAGGTCCGGGTACCGCTCGTGGACCAGCCGCAGGACCGTCGGCAGCAGGTAGGGCGCGACGGTCGGGATCACGCCGAGGCGCAGCACGCCGGTGAAGGGGGCCCGTACGGCCTCGGCCTCCTCCAGCAGCTCGCCCACCGCGTCCAGCACCGCCCTGGCCCGGACGGCGAGACGCTCCCCCGCCGGTGAGAGCAGCACCTTACGCGTCGTACGCTCAAGGAGCTGGACACCGAGTGCCTCCTCGAGTGCCGACACCGCGCCCGACAGCGCCGGCTGGCTCATGCCGATCGCCGCCGCCGCGTCCCGGAAGTGCAGATGCTCGGCTACCGCCGCGAACGCCCGGAGCTGGGACAGACTGGGCTGCTTGCCCTTGTGCACGGAGTGTGCCGGGGAGACCACTGATAACCACCTTCAATCAACACGACCCAGTCTAGCTATTTCACTGATCAATGCACACCGTGCCATGCTGGCGGTCGTCCAACCCCCACGGGTGTCCCGCGAGGGACACCCCCGCCACTAGGAGAGCGTGTGCTCACTGTCGGTGACCAGTTCCCCACGTACGACCTGACCGCCTGTGTGTCGCTCGAGAGCGGCAAGGAGTTCGCGCAGATCGACCACAAGGCCTACGAGGGCAAGTGGCGCGTGGTGTTCTTCTGGCCGAAGGACTTCACCTTCGTCTGCCCGACCGAGATCGCCGCGTTCGGCAAGCTGAACGACGAGTTCGCGGACCGCGACGCGCAGATCCTCGGCGTCTCCGGCGACTCGGAGTTCGTGCACCACGCCTGGCGCAAGGACCACGACGACCTGCGTGACCTGCCCTTCCCGATGCTGGCCGACTCCAAGCACGAGCTGATGCAGGCCTGCGGCGTCGAGGGCGAGGACGGCTTCGCGCAGCGCGCCGTCTTCATCGTGGACCCGAACAACGAGATCCAGTTCGCGATGGTGACCGCCGGCTCCGTCGGCCGCAACCCCAAGGAGGTCCTGCGGGTCCTGGACGCCCTGCAGACCGACGAGCTGTGCCCCTGCAACTGGAGCAAGGGCGACGAGACCCTCGACCCGGTCAAGCTGCTGGCCGGCGAGTGACCTACCGGAACGGGTGAACCACCATGTCTCTTGACGCCCTGAAGTCCGCCATCCCGGACTACGCGAAGGACCTGAAGCTCAACCTCGGCTCGGTCATCGGCAACAGCGACCTCCCGCAGCAGCAGCTGTGGGGCACCGTCCTGGCGTGCGCGATCGCCTCGCGCTCCCCGAAGGTGCTGGCGGAGCTGGAGCCGGAGGCGAGGGAGAACCTCAAGCCCGAGGCGTACGAGGCGGCCAAGTCGGCCGCCGCCATCATGGCGATGAACAACGTCTTCTACCGGACGCGCCACCTCCTCTCCGACCCGGAGTACGGCACGATGCGCGCCGGCCTGCGGATGAACGTCATCGGCAACCCGGGCGTGGAGAAGGTCGACTTCGAGCTGTGGTCGCTCGCGGTCTCCGCGATCAACGGCTGCGGCCAGTGCCTCGACTCGCACGAGCAGGTGCTCCGCAAGGCGGGCGTGGAGCGCGACACGATCCAGGAGGCGTTCAAGATCGCCGCGGTCGTCCAGGCCGTCGGCGCGACGCTGGACGCGGAAGCGGTCCTGTCCGCCTCCGAGTGACCGACCCGGACCGACCGGACCGGCCGACCGGCGGACCGACCGGAGAGTGACGCGGCCGACAGGCGGCGCGGACATGGAGAAGCCCCACCGGCGATCGACGCCGGTGGGGCTTCTCCGTGTCCAGGTCCCCGGACCGGGCACCGGACGGCCGGGGCGCCAGGGCCGATGGCGGCCGTGGGCCCGCCCCTCAGCGGGTGGGGGAGGCCGAGCCGTCGGGGGCCGGCGCGGTCCGCAGCCGCTCCAGCAGCTCCCGCACGTCCTCGACCATGAACTCCTTGAGCCCGTCGAGCGGCGCGTGCGTCGACTCGCCGGGCGGGTCGCCGGTGTCGTCGACGTACTCGTGGAGCCCGCTGACGCTGAGCGCGATCTCCGCCTGGCCGTCCAGGACGACGAGCGCGGCGTAGGAACCGCCGCCGACGCTGAAGTACGCCTTCTCACCGAGGCCCGGCACCGGTTCGGGCGCCGGCTCCTCGGGCAGGGCGGCCTCCTTGCGCACGGCCTCGAACTCCACGCCCGGATCGGCCTGCTTGTGCAGTTCGTACCGGAGGTTCACCTCGTACGTGGACGGCAGCTCGCCCAGTGTGACGGCGCAGTACGCCCGGTCCAGCACCGGGTGCTCGTACGATTCGGCGCTCGTGGTGGCGCCGCGCTTGCCGAGCGCGGTGACCAGCGCGGACAGCGGCGCCTCGGCGCACAGGGAGGGCGCCGCCCGGTAGCCGCCGAGGTCCGGACCGCGCGTCTGGTACGCCGTGAGGCCGGCCGCCCACAGCACGGACGCGCCCAGGGCGCCGCCGAAGGCCCACAGCCAGCGCCGCCGGTACCGCCCGCCGGGCAGCACCGCCGGGGCGCCGCCCTCGACCGGGTCCGCGCCGGAGCCGTACGGGAAGCCGCCGCCCGTGGCGTAGGCGGTCGGCCGGCCGGGGCGCAGCGGCTCGCCCGCGTCGTCGACGAGTTCGGGTTCGGATATCACTCGGTCTCCGGCCGCTCGCGCCCACCGGCCCCGCCGGAACCACCGGCCCCACCAGCCTCACCGGCACTGCCGGAACCACCGGCCCCACCGGCACCGCCCGAGCCGCCCGGCCCCGCCGGTCCGCCGCCCGCCCGGCCCGCCGAGCCCACCGCGCCCACCGGGGCGAGGGGCCCGACGGCGGGCACGGTCGCGAGACGGCGCAGCACCTGGTCCTCGCTGTACGCGCGCAGGTACCCGACGACCGTGTTGGTGACGGCGACCAGCGGCACCGCGACGACGGCGCCGCCGATGCCCGCGACGAGCCCGCCCGCCGCGACCGTCAGCACGACCGCCAGCGGGTGCACCCGCACGGCCCGCCCGAGGATGAACGGCTGCAGGACGTGCCCCTCGATCTGCTGCACCGCCAGCACCACCACGAGCACCATCAGGGCGGTGAACACCCCGTTCGTGACGAGCGCGACGACCACCGCGAGGGCGCCGGAGATGACCGCGCCCACCAGCGGGATGAAGGCGAACAGGAAGATGAAGACGCCCAGCGGCACCGCGAGCGGCACGTCGAGGAAGTAGATGCCGAGCCCGATGAAGACGGCGTCGATGAGCGCGACGATCACCGTGCCCCGCACGTACGCGGTGAGGGTGCGCCAGGCGCGCGGCCCCGCCCCGGCGACACCCGGACGCGCCTGGGCGGGCACCAGCTTCAGGACCCAGTGCCAGACCTTCTTCCCGTCGTAGAGGAGGAAGAGGGTGGAGAACATCGCCAGCAGTATCCCGGTCAGGACCTCGACCATGACGGTGACGCCGGTGAGGCCGGCGGAGGTGATCTCCTCGGTGTTGGTGCCGATCGTGTCGCTGAGGTTCTGGGCGATGTCGTTGATCTGGCTCTCGGTCACGTGGAACGGGCTGTCGATCGCCCAGCGCTTCAGCTCCTCGATGCCGTCCCGCACACGCGCGGAGACGTTGCCGAGGTTGTCCATGACCTGCCAGACGACGAACCAGCCGACGAGGCCCATGATGACGAAGCCCGTGACGGCGGTGAGCGCCGTGGCGAGACCGCGCGGCAGGCCGAAGCCCTTCAGGCGGCTGACGGTCGGCTGGAGCAGCGCGGTGATGAGGAGCGCGGCGACGAAGGCGAGCACGACGAGCTGGACCGTGCTGATGACCTTCATCACCACCCACAGCGTCCCCGCGAGGACGAGCAGCCGCCAGCCCGCCTCGGCGGCGACGCGCATCCCCCAGGGGACCGCGTCCACGGGGTCGGGACGGGCGGCGACCGCGGGGGCGTACGCGGGGGGTGCGGGGACGATGCCGGGCGCCCCGCCCTCCGGCTGCGCCGCCGCGAGGCCGCTTCCCGACTCACCTGCGGCGGACCCGCCCGCAGGCCCGGGGGCCCCGGTGGCAGGCGGTCCGGGACGGGCGCCGGCGGCGGAAGCCTCACCGGAGCCGGAAGCAGGACCGGCGGCGCCGGGACCGGGACCGGCGGGGGACGCGCCGACGGGGCCGTCGGCGTCCGCCTCGGCCTCCGCTCGCGCGCGGCGCTCCTCCAGTTGCCGCCCCATCCGGCTCAGCCCGGCGCCCAGCCGGCCGAGCCACCCTGGCACTCTCGACATGACCTTCCCTGCTCCCCGCACCTGTCCCCCGGAATCACGGCCCCCCGACCGTACACGGCAGGAGCCCCTCACCGTAGGACGGCGAGGGGCTCCGGGACGTTGAGCGCCGCTGTCAGTACCAGTGGTTGGCCTGCCAGAACGACCAGGCGCCGCAGGGGCTGCCGTAGCGTTCGTTCATGTAGTTGAGGCCCCACTTGATCTGGGTGGCCGGGTTGGTCTGCCAGTCGGCGCCCGCGGAGGCCATCTTGCTGCCGGGGAGCGCCTGGACCAGGCCGTACGCGCCGGACGAGGGGTTCTGCGCGCGGTAGTTCCAGGTCGACTCGCGCTCCACGATGTTGCTGAAGCACTGGAACTGGTCGCCCGGGATCATCTGGCGGGCCATGGCCTGCACTTCGGCGACGGTGTACGAGGACTGCGCGGAGAAGCTGGAGGCGTCGCGGACGGCGTCGCGGCTGGCGCGCTCGCGGGCGTCCCGCTCCTCCCGCTCCTTGCGCTCCTCCTCGGCCTTCTGCTCGGCGGCGGCCTTCTTCGCCTCGGCGTCCTTGGCGGCCTGGCGGCGCGCGTCCTCCCAGGCGGCCTGCTGCGCGGCGGTGTCGGCCGCCGACGCCTGGGCCTCGGCCTGCTGCGTCAGGGAGGCGACCTGGACCTGTGCCTGCTGGCCGGCAGGTATGTCGGCGAGGAGGGTCGTGTCGGCGGCGGTCGCCTCGAAGTTCTCCGGCTGCGCCGCCTGCGGGTTGCCCGCGGCGACACCGACGACGGCGCCGACAGTGGTGACCGCGGTGGCCGACGCCACCGCGAATCCCCGGACCGAGATCCGGCTCACACGGTTTCCTTCCAGCATCGCCCGCACAGGTGACCTCGCGGGCGCGATCGTGCCCCTGGCGCTGGTCCCCCCACTCGCTGGGTCACGGGGGACACGGGCCCGGTGGGCGACTCCCCTGCGGGAGCGCCGCGTGGTGCTCGGGCGGCATACGGCTGACGGCTGTTGAGTTGTTGGTGCTGCCGCGGTTCCTGGGAAACGCGGCGGTGCCGTATGCGGGGCCTGACGGAAGCAAGACTCTAGCGGGAAGGTTCCAGCGCACGGCAATTTCCCGTCGCGTGGGAAAGCTCACACCCCGTTCGCCCCAGCGGTTTTGACGAAAGGGGCGCGCGACGCGGCGCCGCCCGGCTAAGCTCTCGCGCTTCGCCGGGCGGCGCCCAGGTCCCTGAATCTCCGTTGTGTACCTTTTGCCTGGCGGTCGGTCAGCAGGCGGTCACACCGCCCTCACCTTACGCCACCGCCGGGCTCAGATGTGGACGTCCTCCAGCATTTCGGTCACCAGGGCCGCGATCTGCGACCGCTCGGAGCGGGCCAGCGTGACGTGCGCGAACAGCGGATGCCCCTTCAGCTTCTCGACCACCGCGACCACCCCGTCGTACCGCCCCACGCGCAGGTTGTCCCGCTGCGCCACGTCGTGGGTGAGGACGACCCGCGAGTTCGCCCCGATCCGGGACAGCACGGTCAGCAGGACGTTGCGCTCCAGGGACTGCGCCTCGTCGACGATGACGAACGCGTCGTGCAGGGACCGGCCCCGGATGTGGGTGAGCGGCAGGACCTCCAGCATGTCGCGGGCGGTGATCTCCTCGATGACCTCGCGCGACGTCACCGCCGACAGCGTGTCGTAGACCGCCTGCGCCCAGGGGTTCATCTTCTCGGCCTCGGTGCCCGGCAGATAGCCCAGCTCCTGCCCGCCCACCGCGTACAGCGGCCGGAACACCATCACCTTCTGGTGCTGCCGCCGCTCCAGTACGGCTTCGAGGCCGGCGCAGAGCGCGAGCGCGGACTTGCCGGTGCCGGCCCGGCCGCCGAGGGACAGGATGCCGACCTCCGGGTCGAGCAGCAGGTCGAGGGCGATCCGCTGCTCGGCGCTGCGGCCCCGGATGCCGAACGCCTCCCGGTCGCCGCGCACCAGCCGCACGGACCCGTCGGAGGAGACCCGGCCGAGCGCCTTGCCGCGCTCCGACTGCAGGACGAGGCCGGTGTGCACCGGCAGGTCGGCGGCCTCCGGCACGTACAGCGTCTCCTGGGCGTAGAGCAGGTCGACCTGCTCGGCGGTGAGCGGCACCTCGCACATGCCGGTCCAGCCGGAGTCGGTGACGGCCAGCTCGGCGCGGTACTCCTCGGCGAGCAGGCCGACGGAGGACGCCTTGATGCGGAGCGGGAGGTCCTTGGAGACGACCGTGACGTCGTACCCCTCCGCCTGGAGGTTGCGGGCGACGGCGAGGATGCGCGAGTCGTTGTCCCCGAGGCGGTAGCCGGCCGGGAGGATGCCCGGGTCGGAGTGGTTCAGCTCCACGCGCAGGGTCCCGCCCAGGTCGCCCACGGGGATGGGCGCGTCGAGCCGCCCGTAGCGGACGCGCAGGTCGTCCAGGAGGCGCAGCGCCTGGCGGGCGAAGTAGCCGAGCTCCGGGTGGTGCCTCTTGGCCTCCAGTTCCGTCACCACGACGACGGGCAGCACGACCTCGTGCTCGTCGAAGCGGGTCAGGGCGTTGGGGTCGGCCAGCAGGACGCTGGTGTCGAGTACGTAGGTGCGCCGGTCGTCGGGACGGCGCTTAGTGCTGGTCACCACGGAAGGACAGACCCCCTCTTATAGAGGCGCGTGAGGTCGGGGAGCGACGGCTGCGGCGTCGCGGTGGGACGGTCCGGGATCGGGCCCCGCTGCACGGGCCGCGACTCCGGCCCCCCGGTACGTCCACGCGCCTGCGGCGCGCGGTGTTCCTGGCGCAAAAGGGCCTCCCGCGGCGAGCGGGTTGTCGTACCGCTCACTCTGCAAGGGATATGCCCCCCAGGCCACCGCGCCATGCCCGCCGGCCCTGGCATATGACACGCCGTCCGCCCGGTGGGCGCCCACCCGCGGGAGGCGGCCGACCAGCGGCTTCGGCGCCCGGCCCCGGACGCGCCGGAGCCGGGCCGCGTCCGTCGGCGGCCCGGCTCGCGGGGCGGGGGTGGTGGCGGGAGGAAGGGGAGGGGGAGGAAGGGGGAGGGGGGAGGCGCCGGCGCGGGGATCGTGGGCGCGGGCCCCGGCGGGCCGGGGGCCGTGGCGGCGGAGGCGGGTCCGTGGCGGGCCGGGGGCCGTAGGCCGTGGCGGGCCGGGGCGGTGGCGGGCCGGGGGCCGTGGCGGGTCAGGTGCCGTAGCGGCGGTGGCGGGCGGCGTAGTCGCGCAACGCCCGCAGGAAGTCGACCTTGCGGAAGGCCGGCCAGTGGACCTCGCAGAAGTAGTACTCGGAGTGCGCCGACTGCCAGAGCATGAAACCGGACAGCCGCTGCTCCCCGCTGGTGCGGATCACCAGGTCCGGGTCGGGCTGGCCGCGCGTGTAGAGGTGCTCGGCGATCATGTCGATGTCGACGATCTCCGCGAGCTCCTCGAACGACGTGCCCTTCGCGGCGTGGTCCAGCAGCAGCGAGCGGACGGCGTCGGCGATCTCCTGGCGGCCGCCGTAGCCGACCGCGACGTTGACGAGTATCCCGTCGATGTGCCGGGTCGACTCCTCGGCGGCCTTCAGGACCGCCTGGGTGCGGGCGGGCAGCAGGTCGAGCGTCCCGACGTGGTGCACGCGCCAGCGGCCGTCGGCGGCGATCGTGCGGACCGCGTCCTCGATGATGCCGAGGAGCGGCACGAGCTGCTCCTCGGGGCGGTTCAGGTTGTCGGTGGACAGCATCCAGAGCGTGACGACCTCGACGTCCGTCTCGGTGCACCAGCCGAGCATGTCCATGATCTTGCTGGCGCCCGCCTTGTGGCCCTGCTCGGGGGTGCCGCCGGACGCCTTCGCCCAGCGGCGGTTGCCGTCGAGGATGACGCCGATGTGCTTGGGCACCTGGGCGTGGTCGAGGCGGCCCTCCACCCGGCGCGCGTAGAGCCTGTACACCAGGTCGCGCAAGTTCACCGATCTCACCTCTCGCATACGGGGCACCGCTGGCCGTCCCCCGAGGGCGCCACATTACTGCGCGCTACGGGCGGCGGCCCAACCCGGTGTGTCACAACTCCGTGATAGGGAGGAAGGCATGTCCGAATCCCCCATCCACCGCGCCGCCGACGACCGGTACGACTCCATGGAGTACCGCCGGACCGGCCGCAGCGGCCTCAAGCTCCCCGCCGTGTCCCTGGGCCTCTGGCACAACTTCGGGGACGACCGCACGCTGGAGTCCCAGCGGGCCATCCTCCGCAGGGCGTTCGACCTCGGCGTCACCCACTTCGACCTGGCCAACAACTACGGCCCGCCGCCCGGCTCGGCCGAGCGGAACTTCGGTCGGATCCTCGCCGAGGACTTCCGGCCGTACCGGGACGAGCTGATCGTCTCCACCAAGGCCGGGTACCTGATGCACCCCGGCCCGTACGGCGAGTGGGGCTCCCGCAAGTACCTGCTGTCCTCGCTCGACGCGTCGCTGAGGCGGATGGGCCTGGAGTACGTCGACATCTTCTACTCCCACCGCTTCGACCCGCACACCCCGCTGGAGGAGACGATGGGCGCCCTGGCGGACGCCGTCCGGCAGGGCAAGGCGCTGTACGCGGGCGTCTCCTCGTACAACAGCGAGCAGACCGCCGAGGCGGCGGGGCTGCTGCGCGAGATGGGCGTCCCCGCGCTGATCCACCAGCCGTCGTACTCGATGATCAACCGCTGGACGGAGGAGGACGGCCTCCTCGACACGCTGGAGGCGCAGGGCATGGGCTGCATCGCCTTCGCCCCGCTCGCGCAGGGCATGCTCACGGACAAGTACCTGCGGGGCATCCCCGAGGGGTCGCGGGCGTCGCTCGGCAAGTCCCTGGACCCCGGCCTGATCACCGACGAGGTCGTGCGGCGGCTGAGCGGCCTGGACGCCATCGCCCGGCGCCGGGGCCAGTCACTGGCGCAGCTCGCCCTCACCTGGGTGCTGCGCGACGAGCGGATGACGTCGGCGCTGATCGGCGCGTCGAGCGTGGCCCAGCTGGAGCAGAACGTCGCGGCGCTGAGCGGTCCGCCGCTGACGGAGGAGGAGCTGAGGGAGATCGACTCCTTCGCCGTCGACACGGAGGGCGTGAACATCTGGGCCAACCGGGGCTGAGGGGCCGGGCCGGCGGCCGGGCGTCGGGCCGGGCCGGGGCGGGGCACGGGCTTCAGGCCGGGGCCGGGGGGACGGGCGTCAGGCCGGGGCGGGGGCTGAGCGGGGGGACGGTCGTCAGGCCGGGGCGGGGGCTGGGCGGGGGGCCGAGCGGGGCCGGGGACGCGGCGGCGGGGGGCGCCTGGGCGACGGCCGGGGGTGAGCCGGGGGTGGCCGCGGCGGGGCTCGGGGAGGGCGGCGCGGCCGGGCAAGGAAACGGGCCGGTCCGTGGGGGGGATACGGACCGGCCCGAGGGGGGGAGTTCCACCATAACCCTTCGTAAAGGGTGGTGGGTGCCACGACATGCCGTCGTCACGCTCCGGAGGCGGTGGACCGCGCTGCGGGCACGGGCACCGGCCCCGTCGTGTCCTCCGCAGGGGTGACCCGGCCGGAGAGGCACCCGGTTGACGTTCAGGGGGCGGGCGCGCCCAGCGCGAGGCCCAGCACCGCACCGGCGATCATGAACGGGCCGAACGGGATGGCACTCCCGCGCGTCGCCCGGCGGCGCAGGACCAGCCCGAGGCCGTACGCCCCGCCCAGGACGAACCCCGCGAACGCCCCGGCCAGCACGGCGGGCCAGCCGTACCAGCCGAGCGCGGCGCCCAGCGGTACGGCGAGCTTCACGTCGCCGAAGCCCATGCCGTTCGGGTTGACCAGGAAGAGCACCAGGTACGCGCCACCCAGCGCGAGACCGCCCTGCACGGAGGACCACCACGACCCGGCGTGGCCCGGCAGCAGCGCGGCGGCCCCCAGGAGGAGCGGGACCGCCGCGGCCAACGGCAGGGTCAGGGGGTCGGGCAGCCGGTGGACGCGCCGGTCGACCACCGCGAGGAGCAGCGCGAACGGCGCCAGCAGCAGCCACACCGCCAGCTCCGGCCGCCATCCGATGGCCCCCGCGAGCAACCCGCATCCCACGGCCCCGGCGACCGGCACGGCCACGCGGGACGCGCGCGGGCCGGTGGTACCGCCGCAGGAGCCGTCGGGGGGGCCGCCGCAAGGACCGTCGGGGGGGCCGTCGGGGTGCTGGGCGGCGGGGGGTGGGGCGGATGCTGCCGGGCGCGGGGCTGGACCGGTGGGTGCGGGGGGTGCGGGGGGTGCGGGGGGCGGGGCGGATGCCCGGGGTGGGGCGGGGCGCGCGGAGGCGGGGCTCCCAGGGGCCGGGGGTGGGGCGGGGCCCTCCGGGGGCGGGGCGCATGCGGGGCAGTGCGCGGGGCCCAGCCAGCCGCGCGGGCCCGGGGCGTAGGGGTGGCCGGCGGGGCACGCGTCGCGCCAGGGCTCGTCCGGCTCCACGGCGAACCGGTGCGCCGCGCGCCGTACGGCCAGCCCGGCGGCGGCGCCCCACAGGGCGGCGACGGTCATCAGCGTGGCGTACACACGCCGACCCTAGAAGGGACCGGGCCGCGCGCCTACGGGGCCGCCCAACCGGTACGGGGCCGAAACGGGTCCACGGGGCCGCCCGGACGCCTACCGTGCCGGTATGAGATGGCGGCGGGACGGTACGGGGATGCTGCGGGTCGCGGACGGGCCGCAGGAGGGCGGTGCGGCGCTCGGTCGCGGAGGCGCGGTGGAGCGGGAAGGCGGCGGCGCGGCGGGGCGAGGGGCCGGTGGTGTGGGGGCCGGTGGTGTGGGGGTGCCCCTGGAGATCGCCGCCTCCTACCGGACGCGGGCGCGCGGGCTGCTGGGGCGGGACGGGATCGACGGGGCGATGCTGCTGACCCCGTGCGGGAGCGTGCACACCTTCCGGATGCGGTTCGCCATCGACGTGGCGTACCTCGACCGGGACCTGCGCGTCCTCGCCGTCGTGCCGGGAATGCGGCCGGGGCGGCTCGGGCTGCCCCGGTTGCGCGCCCGGCACGTGCTGGAGGCGCGGGCCGGGGCGATGGAGCGGTGGGGGGTGCGGCCGGGCGTCCGGCTGGTGGTCGACGCGCCGGTCACGGGGGGCCCGGACCCAGCAGCGTGAACGCCCCGTACACGGCGGACGCCGACGCCGCCGCGGCCAGTACGGCCACCGCGTACCGGGTCCGCAGCCGGACCAGGGCGACCGCGGCGGGCAGCAGCAGCGGGAACGCGGGCATGATCAGCCGGGGCCGGGAGCCGAAGTACGCGGCGCCGACGAGGGACACGGCGGCCACGGCGAGCGTGTAGACCAGGACCGGCAGCGGCTGCCGCTGCCGCACGCACAGCCACACCGCCCAGCCGAGCAACGCGAACGCCGCGAGGAGCCCGGCCCCGGCGAGCGGCGCGGGTCCGGTCAGCAGGTCGCCGACGAACCGGGCGAGCGCGGCGCCCCCGTCGATCCTGTTGCCCCAGCCCGCCTGGACGTCGAAGTACGCGGTGGGGCTGCCGGTGCGGACCGCCACGTACACGACGTACGCCACCCAGCCCAGGGGCGCCAGCAGCACGCCGGCGGCCAGGCGCGGAGCGACCCGCCGTTCCCGGACGGCCGTGGCGAGCGCGGTGACGACGAGGGCGGCGATCAGCGCGACGGCGGAGGGCCTGGTGAGCCCGGCGAGCACCGCGAGGCCGCCGGCCGGGACCCACCGGCCGCGCAGCACGGCGTACAGCGACCAGGCGGCGAAGGCGGTGAACAGCGTCTCCGTGTACGCCATGGACTGCACGAACGCGGTCGGGTACACGCCCCACAGCACGGCCAGGGCGACGCCCGCGCGCCGCCCCGCGACATGCGCGCCGACCGCGTAGACGCCCCAGGCGGCGGCGAGCGAGGCGGCCCAGGCCACGGCCAGCCCGGCGGGCGCGGCGCCGATGGGCAGCGCCGCGGACAGGGCCCGCTCCAGGGCGGGCAACAGCGGGAAGAACGCCAGGTCGGAGTGGACGGCTCCGTCGGGGAGGGTGGTCTGGTGGCCGTACCCGTGCTCGGCGACGCGGACGTACCAGACGGCGTCCCAGCGGCCCATCAGCCGGTGCCAGGCGTCCTCCCCGCTCGCGGCGGCCGCGGCGAACAGGACCGCCAGCCCGACGATCCGTGTCGCTGCGTACCCGAGCAGCGCCGCCCCGACCCCCGCGCCCACCCGGCCGCGACCCCGGGGCGCCGTGGCGGGAGCGCGCGGTGCCGTGGGCGCGGGGGCGGCCGAGGCCGCGGACCTGGGGAGGGCGGGGGCGGTGGGCGGGCGGGGGGCCGGGATGGAGGCGGCCGGTACGGGGTCGACCGGTACGGGGTCGGCGGCTGTGTGGCCGGAGGCTATGTGGCCGGAGGCTATGTGGCCGGTCGGCGCCTGGGCGGCCGCGGGTGCGGTCCGGCGGGTCCGCCGCCCGGCCCGGCGCCGGGCCGGTACGGGGAGGAAGGGTACGTGCGCGTCCGGCACGCCGGGGTCGGCCTGGGCACGGGCGGGACCGGCAGCGGCCGGGCCGGTCCGGGGGCCCGCCTGGGCGGGGATGGACGGTGCGCCCGGGCCGGCCGGGGCCCGCGTCGACGCCGCCGGGGCGGTCGGCGGCGGGCCGTCGGGGCGGGCGGCTTCGTCCGGCACCGCGGCGGCGCGGGCGGGCGGGGCCGTTCGGTCCAGGGGCATCGGCCGATTATGTCCGCCGCCCACTCACGGCCGCCGGGCAACGGCCGGGACAGCGGTGTGAGGTACGTCCCGCCGATCCCGGATCCGAGGCGCGGAACGGCGGCGGGCCCGGGGGTGGCCCCGGGCCCGCCGCCGCCGTGGCCGCTGCCCGGCCGCCGCGCTCACCGCGGTGGCATGGTCGGCGCCCTCGCCTACCCGCCCATCGCCCCGTCGCCTACCCGCCCGTCGGGAAGGAGACCTCCACGCGGCGGTTCTTGCGGCGGCCCTCCTCGGTGCTGTTGTCCGCGATCGGGTACTGCTCGCCGTAACCGCGGATCTCGTACGTGATGTTCCGCCCGGCCAGCAGCGGCGACAGCACCCCGTGCACGGCGTCGGCGCGCTGCTTGGACAGGACGTCGCCGTGGGCGGCGGAACCGAGGTCGTCGGTGAAGCCGAACACCCGGAGCTTGGTGGCGTTCTGCTTCTTGATCTCCTCGGCGATGGCCGCGATACGGCTGTTCGCCTCGGGTGTCAGCTTGGCGCTGTCCTTGCCGAAGAGCACCTCGGCCTGGAGCGCGAACTTCAGGTTCGTACTGGTCTCCTCACGGCGCTCCTCACCGCCCTCGGACTCCACGATGGACACGATCGGCAGCACCTTGGCGGCGGCCAGGGTGGCGCCCTCGCGCATCTTCAGTCCGGGAGCGGCCGGGTCGATCTCCGGCACGGGCGCGGACGCCTCGGTTCCGGGCGGCACGGCCCCCGGCGTCTCGTCGGCGTGCGCGGGGGAAGGCGCGGCCAGGTGGACACCGGTGAGCAGCACGAGCGCACCCAGCAGACCGGTGACCGGGCGTCGGACGGGGGCGGCGCGCATCACGAGATCTCGATGGTCGCGGTGGGCATGAGCGGGAACTGGATGTCGACCTGTCTGACGGTGGTCGGCGGCGCGGGGAACTGCGCGAACACGGAGATGGACTGATTCGCCTGCATGGTGTTGACGCCCGTGGTCGTCAGCGGATAGCCCTCGGTGTCGCGCAGTACGTAGTAGCGCTTCTTCTCGACCTTGTCGACCAGGGTGACCCCCGCCAGGGACGGGCCGGTCTTCTGCACCTGGATCTCCTGGCCGCTCCACTGGGGCGGTGTGACAACCAGCTTGCCCGTGGTGTTCTTGAGTGTTCCGTTGACTGTGAGGAATCCGCCCTCTTCGCGGACGGCGCTGTGGATGACGATCTCAAGCCCGTTGCCCCCGCTGATCGTGGCCAGCGTCGCGCTCGTGTCCGGCCCGGTGGACGCCTCCTGCGGGGGAGGGGCGCTCGCGCCCGCGGGTGCCGAACCGACGGTGCCGGCCTTCTGGGGCCCGCCGTCCTTGGCGTCGTCACCGCCGCCGTTGCCGCAAGCCGTGAGCAGAGCCGCCAGCGCGGCGGCCGTGGCTGCGACCCGAACCGCGCGTGCGGTCGCGCCGTACTGCGTACCCATGCGTGTCATTCCTCTGCGTTCCTTCGCGGTCAGTCCTCGGTCAGCCGCACCTCGAAGAGGCCGGACATGTCCGGGAGGTCTAGGGGATCGAGGTCCAGCTTCGTGCCCTCGCAGTCCAAGGACCCGGGGGACGGCTTCTTTCCGTCGGTGGGGGCTTCGTCCGCGGGGGCCTCGTCGTCCCTGGACTCGTCCGGATTCCCGCCGTCCGGAATCTCCTCGTCCGGCACGTCGTCGGCCGCTGCTTCGAAGGAGCACCGAGGCAGGACGACGGCAGTGGCGGTGGCGGAGGCATGCTGGCCCTCCGTGCCCGGCAGGATCGTGTCGCCCACGGGCTTCACCGACCGGACGGTCACACGGAAGCCCCACCGTCCGTCGCCCAGGGCCCCGCACTCGCTCACGCTCGCCCCGTTGGCGGCGGCGTAGGTGTGGGCGGCCGCGCAGCCGTCCTCCCCCGTCAGCTCGCCACCGAACAGGTCCTCCCAGCCGGGACCGTCGAGGAGGCCGAGGTCGAACCGGTCCCTGGACTCCTTGGCCGCGGCCAGGGCTGCGGCGTCAGCAGCCGACTGGGCACCGTTCCGGGTGGCACCGGCCTGGCCCACCGCGAAGAACGCGAGCGCGAGAAAGAGCAGGCTCACCAGCATGAAGACGTACAGGGGGGACGCCTGCCCCGCGTCCCGCCCGCGGGCACGTACTCCGGTCAACCACCGAGGATCGCGCTGACGCGGGCGATGAGGCTCGACGCGATGGTCGAACCGATGCCGGAACCCACGAGCGCGGCGATGATCACCCCCACCAGGATGATCACCCCCACGTACTCCACCGCCCCCTGGCCTCGGTCGGAGCGGTGCTTCAGGGCGGTGGCCGTGGTGTGCGCCCAGGTGCCCACGTACACCTTGGCCTGAGTCAGGGCCTTCAGTGCGATGTTCGACATGGCGGTCCCCTCCGGGGTCGGGATCGTGCGGGTCTTCGGTGCCGGGTGCGCGTGGTGCCGGGTCCGGTTCGGGTGCGGTCACGGGGGTGGGGTCGTGACCGTACTCAGGGTGAACCCCCATCATCATGGGCCTCAAGCCCCGTCCATGGGCCGGATTCGGCAACCAGGGCGGGAAACTGTGATCAGCCATGGCCTGTCGCGCCCCCGTCGCTCCCGTCGTCTCCCGTTGACTCGGCAACGAATGTCCCACATCCGCTTGCGGAAGCGAAGCCTCTTCCCCACATTCGGCCGAGTCGAGGCGACCGCCGCTCCCCGCCGCGGGCAAGGGATCTGACGGTGCGGCGGGCGCGGTGAACGGGTCCGGTCCGTGTGCGGTCGCAGACGCCCGGCGGGCGGGGCGGGGGTGCGGGGTCACGGCCGGCCGCCGAGCAGTTCGGTGAGGTCGACGCCGGAGCCGTAGTAGAAGCTCAGCGCGATGAGGATCATCGTGGCGGGCAGCATGACGAGGGTCACCACGAGCGTCGTCTTGGGGACGGCCTTCGCGGCGGCGCGGCGGGCGTTCTGGGCGTCGGTGCGGCGCATGTCGTTGGCGATCTGGATGAGCGTCTCCACGATCGGGGCGCCCAGTTCCTCGCCCTGCTGGAGGGCGGTGACGAACATGGACACCTGCTCCGAGGCGTTGCGCTCGCGCAGCTGGTCGAAGGCGTCGCGGCGGCTGACGCCCATGTCCATCTGGCGCAGGGTGATGCGCAGTTCGTCGGCCCAGGGCCCGGAGTACCGCTCCGCGACGCGCTCCAGCGCCTGGCGGAAGCCGAGCCCCGCGGAGACGACGACGGCGAGGACGTCCAGGAAGTCGGGCAGGGTCCGCTCGATGTCGTCCCTGCGGCGCCGGATCGCGAGCCGCAGCAGCACGTCCGTCCACGTCAGCCCGTACGCCAGGACGACGGCCGCCACGACGGGCTGGCCGCGCAGCAGCATCGCGAGGGCGGCGGCCACGCCGAGGGTGCCGTACACGGCGCGGCGGGCGGCGTACCGGTCGACGGTGAGGCCGCCGGGGTTGCCCGCCATGTCGAGGCGGCGGCGCAGGGCGTCGACGCGCCGGGGGCCCATCAGGCGCAGGACCGACGGCGCCCAGCGCATGCCGAGCCGGTCGACGCCGGAGCCGACGGCGGTGGTGCGGGTGGCGCCGACCTCCAGGGCGACGGCGAGGTCGCCGGGCAGCTCGGCCTCGGCGCGGTACAGGCGTACGCCGTGGAAGATCCCGTACACGGCGAGGCCGGTCAGGGCGGCCAGCAGCAGGACCATGCTTCCCTCCTCTCCCTTCCCCGCGCCTCAGACCCGGACCCGCGAGAGGCGGCGGATCATCACGAAGCCGGCCGTGTACAGCGCGAAGGCGACGAGCGAGCCGGCCTGCCCGGCGAAGGAGCCGGTCATCTTGTCCAGCGCCCCCGGGTTCATCCCGTTGATCATCAGGAGGAAGCCGAGGCCGAGGAGGGGCAGGGCGAAGGCGGTGACCTTCACCTGGGACAGCAGGGTGGTGACCTCGCGGCGGGTCTCCTTGCGCTCGTCGAGGGTGCCGGTGAGGTTGCGCAGCGAGCCGACGACCTGGCCGCCCGCCCGGTTGGACAGGACGAGGGTGGTGACGAGGACGACGAGTTCGCGGGAGGGCAGCCGGTCCGCGAGGTCGCCGAGGGCGTCGTCCAGGCTGCGGCCGACGGCGAGCTGGTCGGCGACCCTGCGCAGTTCCTCGCCGGCCGGGTCGTCCAGCTCGTCGGCGGCCATGGAGATGGCGGTGCGCAGGGCGAGCCCGGCCTGGGTGGCGTTGGCCAGGACGCGGGTCAGTTCGGGGAGCTGGTTGATGAACGCCTCGGTACGGCGGCGCCGCTGCCAGGTGAGGAAGGCGTCGGCGCCCCACAGCCCGGCGAGGACGGCCAGGACGCCGAAGAACGGGGCGAACACGGCGGTCGCCGTGGCGTACAGGGCGACGAGGCCGGCGAGGGCGTACACCGTGTACTCGGCGGGGGTGACGTCCAGGCCGGTGGCGGCGAGCTTCCGCTCGACGCGGCGGCCGTAGCGGGTGCGGCGCAGCCGCCGGTCGAGGGCGGGGAACCGGCGGCCCCGGCCGGCGAGGGGGACGGGGCCCGTCTGGGCCATCCGCGCCACGAGCGCCTTCTGCTGCGCCCTGCCGGCGGCGTGGGCGTGCACGCCCAGGACGGCGAGGAGGCCGGCCAGGAGGGTGGCGCCGAGCGTCAGGAGCGGGAGGTTGTCCATCGTGTCGTCGTCCGTCGATTCCGGTTGTCGTGGGGGGCGTGTGGGGTTACGCGGCGGTGGCGCCGCGCAGGGCGAGCTGGGCGTCGCTGTGGGCGACGCCGAAGGCGGCGGGGGTGGGCTCGTTGTGCAGGCGGAGGCGTTCGGCGATGCGGCGGGGCAGCGGGTGGTGGGTGAAGCGGCCGTGGACGCGGCCGTCGGGGGTCATGGGCTGGGCCTCGAAGCGGCAGACGGTGGCGATGCGGTACTCCTCGCGGCCGTGGGAGTCGAGGACGGCGATCTCGGTGATCCGCCGGGTGCCGTCGGCGTGCCGGGTGAGCTGGACGATCACGTCGACGGCGCTGTTGATCTGGTCCTTGACGGCGGCGTAGGGGACCTCCACCTCGGACATGGAGGCGAGGGTCTGCAGGCGCGTCAGGGCGTCCTCGGCGCTGTTGGCGTGGACGGTGGCGAGGGAGCCGTCGTGGCCGGTGGACATGGCCTGGAGCATGTCGAGGGTCTCGCCGCCGCGGACCTCGCCGACGATGATGCGGTCGGGGCGCATGCGCAGGGAGTTGCGGACGAGGTCGCGGATGGTGATGCGGCCCTTGCCCTCGACGTTGGCGGGGCGGGCCTCCAGGGTGATGACGTGGGACTGCTGGAGGCGCAGTTCGGCGGAGTCCTCGATGGTGACGATGCGCTCGCCGTCGGGGACGAGGCCGGAGAGGGCGTTGAGGAGGGTGGTCTTGCCGGTGCCGGTGGCGCCGGAGACGATCACGTTGAACTTGGCGCGGACCAGGGCGGAGAGCAGCATCACCATGTGCTCGTCGAGGGAGCCGAGGGCGACCATCTCGTGGAGCGTGAAGGCGCGCGGGAAGCGGCGGATGGTGAGGACGGGGCCGCTGAGGGAGAGCGGCGGGATGATGACGTTGACGCGTTCGCCGGAGGGGAGGCGGGCGTCGACCATGGGGTTGGACTCGTCCACGCGGCGGTTGACGGTGGAGACGATCCGCTCGATGGTCTGCATGAGCTGGTCGGTGGAGGAGAAGCGCATGGGCAGCCGTTCGAGGCGGCCGTGCCGCTCGACGTACACCTGGTCGGGGCCGTTGACCATGATCTCGCTGACGGAGGCGTCCTCCAGGAGCGGTTCGAGGATGCCGAGGCCGAGCGCCTCGTCGACCACGCGGCGGATGAGCTGGGACCGCTCGGTGGAGGAGAGGACGGGGCCCTCGCGGCTGATGATGTGGCCGAGGACCCGTTCGAGGCGGACGCGCCGGTCGGCGGCCGGGAGGGCGGACATCTCCGCGAGGTCGATCTCCTCCAGGAGTTTGGCGCGGTAGACGCCGACGAGGTGGTCCTCCTCGCCGTCCTTCCCGCCGGCCGGGTCGGTGCCGGTGATCCGGGCGCGCAGGCTCATGGGGTCCCTCCCTCGCTGGTCGTGACGGGCATGGTGGTGGTGCGGGTGACCGGGTCGAAGCCGAGGAGGGGCAGGACGGTCGGGATGCGGACGGTGACGGTCGCGGTGACGTCCTCGGGCCCGGCCGGGGCGCTGACGGAGGCGCCGTCGGCGAGCCAGCCGCTCATGGCGGCGCGCCCGGCGGACGCGCCGTCGCCGCCCTGGGAGGCGACGCGGGCGGCGGCGCGGGAGGCGGTGCCGGCCTGCTGGGCGGCGTAGGCGACGATGCCGAGCTGGATCGCGGCGAGGGCGGCGATCAGCAGGAAGCCGATCCAGCCCACGAACTCGATGGCCGCCTGGCCCCGGTCGGGGCGGGGGCGCGGGTGCGGGCGGGGGGTCACCGGGGGTCCCGTTCGTCGGCCGCCGCCGCGTGGGCCCGGACGGTGAAGGGGAGGTTCGCGCCGGGGAACAGGGCGGGGACGCGGATGCTGACGTCCGCCGTGAACAGGTCGCCCGCGCCGCCGCACGAGGTGCTCGCCGACCAGGCGCCGGACAGCTTCGACCCGGCCGCGGCCGCGCAGTCGCCGCCGACGGCTCCCGCGCGGGCGGCCTCGTCGGCGGCGTTGCCCGCCAGGGAGTACGTGTAGCCGATCAGGGCCGCCTGCCAGAGCAGGAGCAGGACGCCGAGCACGAGCGGGACCATGCCGGTGAACTCCACCGCCACCTGGCCCCGGTCGCCGTACCGGTGCCCGCCGTCGCCGTACGGGAGCCGTGGGGCGCCGTACCGGTGCCCCTCGTCGCCGTACCGCTGTCGTCGGCGTCCGCCGTGCGGCGCCTTCGTCCGCGCGCGTGCCATGGCCGCCCCTCCCCTCTCCCCCGCTACTTCCTGCGTGCCTTCAGCAGCCTGCCCGGCCGGGCGCCCGTCGATTCCGGGGCCTTGACCAGGCCCAGCTCTCCGGCGAGCGCCCACAGGGCCTGCTTGACCGCTGACTTGGCGTCCAGGTCGTGCATGCGGCCCGCGTCGACGGCCGGCTGGAGCTCCTTGAACGCGGCGGGCACGGCGGTGCGGGCGACGCGGGTGCCGGTGATGCGCTCCACGAGCGCGGGCTGGATCTCGGTGTTGCGGGTGTGGCGGTTGACGACGGTGGTGGTGTCCTCGCCCTTGCGGATCTGGAGCCGGTCCCAGAGGCGGACCATGCGCTTGGCGGCGCGGACGGCGACGACGTCGGGGGTGACGACGAGGAGGGCGGTGTCGGCCATCTCGACGGCGGCGGCGTTCGCGGAGTCCATCTGCGTGCCGCAGTCGACGACGACGACCTCGTAGCGGTGGCGCAGGGCGCTGACGATCTGGCGGGCGGACCGGTCGGTGACCTCCTCGCCGCGCTCCCCGTCGGCGGGGGCGAGGAGCAGGGCCAGGCCGGTCGGGTGGGTGTAGAGGACGTCCTGGAGGACGCGGGGGGTGATGTCCTCGATGGCGGCGAGGTCGGCGGCGGAGCGGCGGAACCGCACGTCCAGGTAGGAGGCGACGTCGCCGGACTGGAGGTCGAGGTCGGCGAGGGCGACCGTGCGGCCGGAGGCGCGGGCGGCGAGGGCGAGCTGGACGGCGGTGACCGTGGTGCCGACGCCGCCCTTGGCCCCGCTCACGGTGACGACGGTGCCGCCCGGCCCGGTGTGGGCGTCGCCGCCCTGGCCGAGGTGGCGGCGGACGCCGGACGCCCAGGCGGCGGCGGACTGGACGCGCTGGGCGAGCTCCTCGTACGACAGGGGCAGGCCGACGAGTCCGCGGGCGCCGGAGTCCATGGCGGCCGAGTACAGGCCGGGGCTGGTGTCGCCGGTGACGAGGACGACGCCGACGGCGGGGAAGCGCAGGGCGGTCTCGCGGATCAGGTCGAGCGCGGGGACGGGGCCGATCCGCTCGTGGACGAGGACGACCTCGGGCAGCCCGTCGAGGGAGTCGGCGGCGGCGCGGGCGAGCGTGTCCACCAGGGTGGTGGAGTCGCCGGCGGGGGCGGGAGCGGCCTGTTCGACGTCGGGGAGCTGGTCGAGGAGGGTGGTGATGGCGCGGGCCGCGTCGGGGTCGCCGACGGCCGCGAGGACGCGAACGGTCATCGTGCTGCCCGTCCCCTCACTTGTTCTTGTCTTCGTCGAGGGTGTACCTCGAGTCGCCGGGCTTCAGGGCGGCGGGGCCGTCCTCGGGCAGCAGGGCGAGGCGTACGTGCTCGGCGAACGACTCGGCGTAGGCGACGCGCTGGGCGTCGGCGGTGGTGAGGGCGAAGGTGATCGGCACGGCCTCGCGGGCGCCGCCCGCCGTGCCGCCGCCGTCGGCCCGGCGCTGGTCGAGGGGGGTGAGCCGGCCGACGTCGAGGACGCGGGCGCCGGCGACGATGAGCCGGGACTCGGCGACGGCGTTCTTGCCGCGGCCCTCGTCGTCGAAGGTGGCGAAGATGTTGACCCGCGCCCCCGCGGTGATCTTGCCGGCGACGCCGGTGGAGGCGTCGATCATGATGGCGATCTCCTGTTCGCCGGCGGCGAGGGCCGGGCGGTCGGCGACCATGTCCTTCTGGAGCAGGGAGCCCTTCTTGAGGCCGGCCGCGGCGATCTTGCCCTGGACGGCCGAGAGGTCCCGTACGGCGTTGGCGGACAGCCACCGCTCCGGCATGGTGACCTTCTCGAACTGGGCGGGCCGCAGGGCCGCGTAGGCCGGTACGTCCGCCTTGACGCGGTACGCCGCGACCTCGGGGCCGACCTTCGCCTGGACGTCCGTGACGATGGCGACGACGCCGGCGAACGCGCCGAGGGCGCACAGGACCGACAGGACGAGCAGGATGACGCCGCGGCGCTGACGTGCGTTCATGGGCGGGAGAACCTCGCGAGGTGGCGGGCGGGGGACGGCCGGCGCGCGGCCGGGCGCGCGGGTGGCGGGCGGTGAGCCGTGGGGCGTGGGGGCGGTGAGCGGTGGGCCGCGGAGCCCGTGGGCGGTGGGCGGTGCCCGGACGCCGGGGCGGCCCCGGGCGGAGCGGGCCGGTCCGGAACGGCCCCGAGCGGAGCCGACCCGGGCGGAGCCGACCCGGCCGGAACGGACCCGGCCGGGGCCGACCCGGGCGGAGCGGGCCTGCCGGGGGCCGCGACGGTGAGCCCGTCGAGGGCCGCGACGGCGGGCCGGGGGGCGGCGTGGCGGGTCACGACGCGTGCCGCATCGGCGGGCCCGCCGGGAGGGCGGCGGGGCCGCCGGGGTCCGGCGGGGCGAGGGGCGCCGCGCAGAAGCCGCAGCGGTCGCCGAGCAGTTCGCTGCCGCACCAGCCGCAGGTCTCGCGCCGTACGGACGACACGAGCTGGTGCAGTACGGCGAGGTCGGGCAGGTACGCGGCGAACTCGACCAGCTTGCCCGCCCCCCACCACCCGGCGGAGGCCGCGGGGAGCGCCACCTCGTCGACGCCCTGGACGCGCCAGGCGGCCGCGAGGGTGCCGGTCACCCAGTCGCCGGCGAGCTGGCCGCGCGCGACGGCCAGGCGGGTGGCGAAGTCGGGGCCGGGGAACGGGTCGCCGCCGTGGGAGCCGAGCCGGACGAGGCGGGGCCGCGGGTTGGCCAGGACGGCGAACTGGCTCCCCGGCATCCAGGACTTGGCGTGCGCCTTGAGCGTGACGGGGACGCGGTCGAGGCGGGCGACGGAGTTGAGTACGGCTCCGGCGTGGACGTAGTGGGCGAGGAGCCGGGCGGCGGTCGCGAGGACACCGGGCCCGAAGTCGCAGACGGAGAGCTGGCGCAGCTGGCGGGCGAGGACGGCGACGCCGAGCGGCGGCAGGTCGACCGGCAGCAGGGCTATCCGGTCGCTCTCCAGCAGGGCGCGCACGGTGTGGAGGCGGCGCACGTGGGCGGGCGGGGTGGACGCCGGGTAGAGCGCGACGACGTGGCCGCACTGCTCGACCAGCGTCTGGGTGTCGGCCAGGGCGGCGGCGAGTGACTGGTCGTCGGGGTGCGGGAGCACGGCGGCGCCGGGGGTGTGCGGGTCGGTCGGAGGTAGCACCAGGTCGGCGCTGGTGACGGCAATCGCGGTCGGCACGCTCGTTCCCCGTTCGGCTCCGGCCACCGGCTGTTCCCGGCGCGTCGCAGGCGGCTGCGACACCTGTCGCTCCGTGTGTGCTCCTGACCCGCACTTTATCGGCGGGAACGGGGCTGGTGAACCGCTTTCGGACTCCTCGTGGTGGATCATGCGCGGCGTGTGGGTCACCAATCGGGGCGAACGGGACACGAGTTGACCGGCGCACCGCCCACGGACCGGCGATCGGTGCTCCCATGCCGGTCCTGGACCTTGACAACGCGATTGGTCTGGACCAACTTGTACGGGCAGCGGGGCACGGCGGCCACCGTCCCGCACGCCCCCGATCGCCGACCAGCGACCCCGGACCACCGATCCCGGACCACCGATCCCCGATCCCCGATCGCCGACCACCGATTCCGACCGCCGATCACCCGTCACCGAGTCCTCCTCGGCCGCCTTCAGCCCCGCCGCCGCACCCCGCACGCCCCTCCCCGCACGCCCCTCCCCGCAGCGCCCCTGAGCACCCGTCATCCGCCTCCCCCCACCGGCGGCGGTGACCGGCCACCGGCCGCCCACACCGACCACGGGCGCCCCACCGCCGGGCCCCACGGCCCCGGAGGCGCCCGAGGCCCAACGCGCCCATCCCCCAACTCCCCCACCCCCACCGGAGGAAGCACGTGACCCGCACCAGATCGCTCGTCGGCGGCGCCGCCGCGCTCGCCGTCGCGTCCGGGCTCGTCCTGACCGGCGGCGCCGCCACCGCGCAGGCGGAGGACCGCAACGTCGCCCGCAACGCCGGCTTCGAGTCCGGCCTCGCCGAATGGACCTGCTCCGGCGGCAGCGGCGCCGCCGTCGCCTCGCCGGTCCGCACCGGCGCCGCCGCCCTGAAGGCGACGCCCGCCGGGCTGGACAACGCCCGCTGCTCCCAGACCGTGAAGGTCAAGCCCGGCTCGACGTACAGGCTGAGCGCCTGGACGCAGGGCGGGTACGCCTACCTGGGCGCGACCGGCACCGGGACGACCGACGTGTCCACCTGGTCACCCGGCTCCTCCGCCTGGCAGCAGCTGACCACCACCTTCACCACCGGCCCGAACACCACCTCCGTCACGGTCTACACCCACGGCTGGTACGGGCAGGCCGCCTACCACGTGGACGACGTGTCGGTCTTCGGCCCGGACGGCGGCGGGGGCGGCGACCCCGACCCGGTGGTGCCCGCAACCCCGGCCGGGCTGGCCGCGGGGACGGTGACCTCCTCGTCCGTGGCGCTCTCCTGGAACCCGGTGAGCGGAGCGACCGGCTACCACGTCTACCGGGACGGGGCGCGCGTCCAGTCCGTGTCCGGCACCTCCGCGACCGTGACGGGCCTGGCGGCCGACACGTCGTACGAGTTCCAGGTGACCGCGGCCAACGCCGCCGGCGAGTCCGCCCGGTCCGCGGCCGTCGGCGCCCGCACCGCGCCCGGCGGCGGCACCCAGCCGAACCCGACGGTGCCGAAGCACGCGCTGACCGGCTACTGGCAGAACTTCGACAACGGCGCCAAGGTGCAGAAGCTCCGCGAGGTCCAGGAGCAGTACGACATCATCGCGGTGTCGTTCGCGGACTCCACGTCCACGCCCGGCGAGATCACCTTCAACCTCGACCCGGCGGTCGGCTACGCCTCGGTCGCCGACTTCAAGGCGGACATCGCCGCGAAGAAGGCCGCCGGCAAGTCGGTCGTCCTGTCGATCGGCGGCGAGAAGGGCAACGTCATCATCAACAGCGACGCCTCCGCCAAGGCGTTCGCGGACAGCGCGTACGCGCTGATGCGGGAGTACGGCTTCAGCGGCGTGGACGTCGACCTGGAGCACGGCATCAACTCGACCTACCTGACGAAGGCGCTGCGCCAGCTCTCGGCGAAGGCGGGGCCGCAGATGGTCCTGACGATGGCGCCGCAGACCATCGACATGCAGAACACCGGCACGGAGTACTTCAAGCTGGCGCTCGCCGTGAAGGACATCCTCACCGTCGTCAACATGCAGTACTACAACAGCGGCTCCATGCTCGGCTGCGACGGCAAGGTGTACTCCCAGGGCTCGGTGGACTTCCTCACCGCGCTCGCCTGCATCCAGCTGGAGGGCGGCCTCGACCCGTCGCAGGTCGGCCTCGGCGTCCCGGCGTCGCCGCGCGGCGCGGGCAGCGGCTACGTCGACCCGTCCGTCGTGAAGAACGCCCTGGACTGCCTGACGCGCGGCACCGGCTGCGGCTCCTTCAAGCCGTCCAAGACGTGGCCGTCGCTGCGCGGCGCCATGACCTGGTCGACCAACTGGGACGCGACGGCGGGCAACGCCTGGTCCAACGCGGTCGGCCCGCACGTCCACAACCTGCCGTAGGCGGTACGCGACCGTCGGGCGCCGCGCCGTTCACGCGCGGCGCCCGACGGCCCGGCCGGAGCCCGCCCGTCGTCACCAGGGCAGGTCGCGCACCTGCTCGACGCACAGCACGAGGAACAGCACGCCCGCCGCGCCCAGCATCGTGTTCGCGAGCCACCCGTTGCGCCACGCGCGGGGCGTACGGTGGGAGTTGAGCAGCCACAGCAGGGTCAGCGCGAGGAACGGCATGAAGAAGGCGCCGATCACGCCGTAGACGACGACCAGCGCGAACGGCTGGTCGAGGAAGAGCAGCGACATCGGCGGGAAGGTCAGCCACAGCAGGTACGCGCGGAACGGCACCGACCGCTCCACCGGCACCGCGTCCGCGCCCGCGCCCGCGGCCCCAGCGGCCCCGGCGCCCTCACCCGCGGGGACGGGGGCCCCGGCGCCCGCGGGGCCGCCCGGCGCCTGGGCGGCCTCCGGCGCCGCCGAGGCGCCCTCCCGTCCCCGGACACGGGCCACGAAGTCCGCGAACAGCAGGCTCACGCCCTGCCACACGCCGATCAGCGACGTGACGGACGCGGCGAAGAAGCCCACCAGGAACAGCTTCGCCGTGGCCGTCCCGTACCGCTCCGCCAGCACCCCACCGAGGTCGATCAGGCCCCGGTCGCCCTTGGCGACGGCGATGCCCGAGGAGTGCAGCAGTTCGGCGCCGACCACCAGCATGGCCACCACGAAGACGCCGGTCGTCAGGTAGGCCACCCGGTTGTCGAACCGCATCACGCGCATCCACCCCGTGTCCCGCCAGCCCTTGGCGTTCACCCAGTAGCCGTACGCGGCGAGGGTGATCGTGCCGCCGACGCCGCCGACCAGGCCCAGGGTGTAGAGGAGCGAGCCGTCCGGCAGCGCGGGCACGAGCCCGGCGGCGAGGTCGTCCAGCCGGGGCCCGACCCGCACGGCCAGGTAGACGGTGACCAGGAACATGACGCCGACCAGCGCCGTCATGACCTTCTCGAAGACGGCGTACCGGTTGAACCAGACGAACAGCAGCCCGCCCACCCCGCACAGCACGGCCCACCACTTCAGGCCCATCACGCCGGGGAAGAGCGCGGCGAGCGGCAGCGCGGTGGAGGACATGGCGGCGGCGCCGTAGACGAAGCCCCAGACGCCGACGTACCCGGCGAAGTAGACGGTCGTCCAGGCACCCAGGGAGCGCCAGCCGTCGAGCAGGGTGCGGCCCGTGGCGAGGTGCCAGCGGCCGGCCGCCTCGGCGAGCGAGATCTTGATGAGGCAGCCGAGGACGGCGGCCCAGAGCAGGGTGTAGCCGTACTTGCCGCCCGCGACGAGCGTGGCGACCAGGTCGCCCGCGCCGACGCCGGTCGCGGCGACGACGATGCCGGGGCCGATGTACCGCCAGCCGGCCCGCCGCATCGCGGGCGGCCCGGCGGGAGCCCCGCCGCGCTCCGCCGGGCGGCCCCCGCCGCCTCCCGCCGCAGCGCCCCCGCCGTCGGCTCCCGCCGCCCGGCCGTCTCCGCCGTGCCCGTCGCCTCCGGCCGCCGGAGCGCCCACGCCGCTCCCCGCCCGGCCGTCTCCGCCGTTCCCGCCCTTCCCGCCGTTCCCGCCGTGTCCGGCCGCCGGTCTGCCTCCGCCCGGCGCCCGCCCGCCGCCGTCGCGCGCCCCCGAGCCGGGCGCGGTGCCCGCCGTGTCCGTCGTGTCCGCCATCTGCCGTCCGCCCCTCTTCACTGTCGGTCGATCATGAGCACGTCATCCACGCACCCGCACGCCGGCGCTCCGGGCGCGGCGGTGCGGGGGCGCGTCACCCGCACGCGCGACCCGCACGCGTGATGCGCGAGGTGGACGCGTGACGTGTACGTGTGACGTGTACGTGTGACGCGGCAGACCTTCCCTCGGTGACCGAAGTTCACTCTTGACGCGCTCATGCCATACCCGCGACCCTGCGTCGCACGGGGACACCCACCCCGACCCCCACTCCAGGAGCCAGCATGCGACTACGCATCACCGGCGGACGGTCCGTCACCCTCGCGGCCGCACTCGCCCTCGCCGTCGTGGCGCCGCTCACCGCCGCCGCCAGCACCCCCGGACCGGCCGCCGCACCGCCCGCCCAGGCCGCCCCGGACGCCGTCGAGGAGGTCATCCGCCAGTACGAGATCCACGGCCCCTCCACGCCCGCCGAACGCGCCGCCCTCGCCGCCACCGGCGTCTCCCTCGACGAGGTGGCCGCCCACTCGGTCGTGGTCAGCGCCAACGCCCAGCAGGCCCGCCGCCTGCGCGCCCTGGGCCACCGGCTGGAGGCGCTGCCCGGCCCGCCGGACCGCAGCGGCGCAGGCGCGGTCACGCCGATGGACTTCCCGTCCGCCGACTCCCGCTACCACAACTACGCGGAGATGACGGCGGAGATCGACCAGCGGCTCCGGCAGTACCCGGACATCATGAGCAAGCGCGTGATCGGCCGGTCGTACCAGGGCCGCGACATCGTCGCCATCAAGGTCAGCGACAACGTGGCCACCGACGAGAACGAGCCCGAGGTGCTGTTCACCCACCACCAGCACGCCCGCGAGCACCTCACCGTCGAGATGGCCCTGTACCTGCTGCGCGAGCTGGGCGCCGGCTACGGCACCGACAGCCGCGTCACCAACGCCGTCAACGGCCGCGAGATCTGGATCGTGCCCGACCTCAACCCGGACGGCGGCGAGTACGACATCGCCACCGGCTCGTACCGGAGCTGGCGCAAGAACCGGCAGCCCAACCCCGGCTCCTCGTACGTCGGCACCGACATGAACCGCAACTGGGACTACAAGTGGGGCTGCTGCAACGGCTCCTCCGGCTCGCCGAGCTCCGCCACCTACCGGGGCTCCGCGCCCGAGTCGGCGCCCGAGGTGAAGGTCGTCGCCGACTTCGTCCGCTCCCGCGTGGTGGGCGGCAGGCAGCAGATCCGGGCCGCCATCGACTTCCACACCTACAGCGAGCTGGTCCTGTGGCCGTTCGGCTGGACGTACTCCGACACGGCGCCCGGGATGACCCAGGACGACCGCGACGCCTTCGCCGCCGTCGGCCGCAAGATGGCCGCCAGCAACGGCTACACCCCCCAGCAGTCCAGCGACCTGTACGTCACCGACGGGTCGATCGACGACTGGCTCTGGGGCGACCAGCGCATCTTCGGCTACACCTTCGAGATGTACCCGCGCGGCACCTCCGGCGGCGGCTTCTACCCGCCCGACGAGGTGATCGAGCGCGAGACGTCCCGCAACCGCGACGCGGTGCTCCAGCTGCTGGAGAACGCCGACTGCATGTACCGGTCGATCGGCAAGCAGCAGCAGTACTGCGCGGCCTCCTAGCGTGACCGGGTGACGGGTGACCGGGTGACCGGGTGACCGGGGGTGGGCGGGCCCGCCCGCCCCCGGCCTCCGGCCCCGCGCCCTCGCCGTCAGTCCAGTACGGCGAGGGCGTCGATCTCGACGAGGAGCCCCTGCGGCAGGCCGACGTAGACCGTGGTGCGGGCGGGCGGCACCGCCACGTCCGCCAGGTACGCGTCGTAGACCTCGTTCATCTCGGCGAAGTGGGCCACGTCCGTCAGGTACACCCGCAGCATGACCACGTCGTCCCAGGTCGCGCCCGCCTCGGTGAGGACCGCCTCGACGTTGGCGAGGGTCTGGCGGGTCTGCTCGCGCAGCGTGGGGCCCGCCACGGCCGGCGGCTCGCCGGGCGCGGCCGGGAGGAAGCCGACCTGTCCGGCGACCTGGAGGATGCCGCCCTTGCGGACGCCGTGCGAGAAGCGGGCGGGCGGGGCGGCGTGGGTGGGCGGAGTGACGGCGGTCTTCCCGCCCGTGCCGCCCCGCCCGGCGCCCGCGCCCGGCGCACCCGCCCTGCCCGCCACATCCGTCGGACCTGTCACGCCCGCCGCACCCGTCACGCCCGTCACGCCCGTCGCGTCCGGCCCGCTCGCCTCGTTCGCCCCGCTCATCCCGCTCATGCCGTCCGTCCCGGTCATCTCGTCGTTCTCGCTCATCTCGCCTCTCTCGTCCCTCTCGGCTCTCTCGCTCGTCTACGTGGTCTTCGGGGGTGCGGTACCGCGGTAGTCGTCGCCGGCGGCGCGCGCGGCGGCGCGCACGCGGGGGAGGAGGGCGAGGAGTTCCTCCGCGGTGACGACCACGCTGGGCGCGGACACCGACAGGGCGGCGGCGACGCGGCCGTCGGGGCCGCGCACCGGGGCGGCGACGCAGTTGATGGACTCCTCGTGGCCGCCGAGGTCGGCGGCCCAGCCCTGTTCGCGTACGGTCGCCAGCTCCGCGCGGAAGGCGGCGGCGTCCGGCGTCGAACGGGGCGTGTACCGGGGGTAGTCGAGACGGGCGGTCAGGGCGTGCAGCTCCGGCTCGGGCAGGTCGGCGAGGACGACCTTGGCGACGGCGGCCACCGTGACGGCGACGGGGCGGCCGATCCGCGAGTACATCCGCACCGGGTAGCGGCTCTCCACCTTGTCGATGTACAGCACCTCGTCGCCCTCGCGGACGGCGAGGTGGACGGTGTGGCCGGTCTCCTCGTTGAGCCGGACCAGGTGCGGGTGGGCGACCTCCCGCACGTCGAGGCTCTCGGCGGCCTCGTGGGCGAGCGCGAAGAGGCGGGCGCCGAGCCGGTAGCGCTGGTCCTGCTGCCGGTGCACGAGGCCGTGCTCGTGCAGGGTGCGCAGCAGGCGCAGGGCGGTCGACTTGTGGACGCCGAGCCGCGCGGCGACCTGCCCCAGGTCGGCGGGGCCCCGGGCGAGCAGCGGCAGGATGCTCAGCGCCCGGTCGACGGTCTGGCTCATCGCGTGCGTACCTCCTCGTCGTCGTCCGGCCCCGTCTGTGGCCGCCGGGGTCCTGGACGCAGTCTCCCGCAGTCCGCTCCCCCGCCGCCCACCCGCCCGCCGGGTCCCGTCGCGGGCGCCGCCGCGGGTCCCGCCACCGGCGGGGCGGGCGCGGGCACGGGTACGGGCGCGGCGGGGCCGGGCGGCGGGGCGAGGTCGCCCGGCACGGCGAGGACGGCCGCCGCCGCCCGGTGGCCGTGCGCCAGCCGGGCCGCGAGCGGCAGGCCGCGCAGGGCCGCGTCGAGGTACCCGGCCGCGAAGGCGTCCCCGGCCCCGGCGTACGAGACGACCTCCACGCGCGGCGCGGGCACCCGCACCCGTACGTCGTGCCCGGTCACCGCCTCGCGCGCGAACGCGGTCGCCCCCGCGGCGCCCGCTTTGACGACCAGCACCGCAGGCTCCGGGAGGGCCTCCCGCACGGCGTCCGGGCCGTGCAGGTCCAGCGCGTCGGCCGCCTCGTCCTCCCCCGCGAACACCAGGTCGGCGCCGCGCGCCAGTTCGAGCAGGACGCGCCGCGCCGTCGCCGGGTCGGGCCACAGGGACGGGCGGTGGTTCAGGTCGAAGGAGACCAGGGGCCGGCCGGGGCGCCGGGCGGTGAGCGCGGCCACGAGGTCCCGGCAGCCGGGCGAGAGCGCCGGGGTGATGCCGGTCAGGTGCAGCACCCGCCCGGCCGTCGCCTCCTCGTACGGGATGTTCCGCGGGGACATCGCGGACGCGGCCGAGCCGGCCCGGTGGTAGACCACCTCGTGCGCGGCGCCGGCGCGGTCGGCGGCCGTGCGGAAGTACACCCCGGTCGGCCGGTGCGGGTCCCGGCGCACCCCCGACACGTCCACCCCGTACGCGGCGACGGCGGCCACCAGGTGGTCGCCGAACCCGTCGGCGCCGACCCGGCTGATCCAGCGCACCCGGTGCCCGGCGGCGGCCAGGGCGCAGGCGGTGTTGGACTCGGCGCCGCCCACCGCGCGGGTGAACGCCGGCACGTCGGCGAGCCGGCCGGGCCGGGACGGCAGGAAGGCCACCATGGACTCGCCCAGGCAGACCACGTCGGGGGCTCCCGCCGTACCACCGCGCACCGCACCGCCCACCGCCCGCCCCGGCGGCGGCCCCACGGCCCCGCCCGGCCCGTCCGTCTCCCGCCCCGACCCGCCCATCGCCCTCCCCCGCCCGTCCTTCAGTCCGCCCGTCCTTCAGTCCGCCCGTCCGCCCGCCCGCCCGTCCGTCGGCCCGCCCGTCGGTCCACCCGCCCGTCCGCCCGGCCGGCCCACCGCTGTCCGGCCCGCCTTCCGCCCGGGACCATTGACCCGCCGTCCGCCCGGATGCTAGACACCGACGAGCACGACCCGCAACGACCGTTGCACCATGCGCAACGAAAGGGAGGCCCCATGGCCGCCGCCGCCCAGCCACCCGCACCCGGCTCCGCACCCGGCTCCACCCCCGGAGCCGCCCCCTCCCCCGGCTCCACCCCCTCCCCCTCCACGCCCGGCGCCCTCGCCGCGCGGCTGGGCGACGAGCGCCTCGACCACCGCTTCAAGGGCCTCCCGCCCGACGCGGACGGCCTGACGGCCGATGAGCTGGCCGCCCAGCGGCGGAACGTCTTCACCGGCGGCTTCACCACCCCCCTGCTCACGCTCTCCGCCGAGTCGCTGGAGCACAACCTGGCGCTGCTCGGGACGTACGCGGCGCGCCACGGCCTGGCGTTCGCGCCGCACGGGAAGACGACGATGGCGCCGCGGTTGTTCGCCCGCCAGCTGGCGCACGGGGCCTGGGGCATCACCGTGGCCGTCCCCCACCAGGTGCGGGTGTGCCGGGCGTTCGGGGTGGGCCGGGTGTTCCTCGCCAACGAGCTGGTCGACGCGGCGGCGCTGCGCTGGGTGGCCGGGCAGCTCGCGGACGACCCGGGGTTCCGCTTCGTCTGCTACGTCGACTCGGTGCGCGGCGTCGAGCTGATGGACGAGGCGCTGGCCGGGGCGGCCCGGCCGGTGGACGTGGTGGTCGAGCTCGCGGCGGGCGAGGGCGCCCGGACCGGGGTGCGCACCGAAGCGGCGGCGCTGGAGGTGGCCGGGGCGGCGGCGCGGGCCGCGTCGCTGCGCCTGGTCGGCGTCGCCGGGTACGAGGCGCAGGTGCCGGACGCGTCCCCGCGGGCCGTACGGGCGTGGCTGCGGCGACTGGTGGCACTGGCGGCGGAGCTGGACGGCCGGGGCCTGTTCGCGGACGCGGAGGAGATCGTCCTCAGCGCGGGCGGCAGCGAGTGGTTCGACGCGGTGGCGGAGGTCTTCGCCGAGGTGCCGGAGCTGTCGGCGCCGGTCCTGAAGCTGCTGCGCTCGGGGGCGTACGTGTCGCACGACCACGGCCACTACGAGCGGCTGACGCCGTTCAACCGGGTGCCGGACGAGGGCGCGCTGGCGCCCGCGTTCCTGCTGTGGGCGCAGGTGGTGTCCCGGCCCACGCCGGGCGAGGCGTTCCTGAACGCGGGCAAGCGGGACGTGTCGTACGACCTGGCTCTGCCCGTACCGCTGCTGGTGCGGTCCGGCCGGGACGGGGTGGTCCGCCCGGCGGAGGGGCTGGCGGTGACGGCCCTGTCGGACCAGCACGTGTGGCTGCGCACGGCCCCGGCGGACGGGGCGGACCCGGCGGCCCGGGCACGGGGCGCGGACCCGGCCCCCGTCGGGGGCGCCGACGGCGCGGCGGGCGGTACGGCGGGCGGTGCCCCGGAGGGCTGCGGGGGCCTGGAGGTCGGGGACTGGGTGGGGCTGGGCCTCGCGCACCCGTGCACGGTGTTCGAGAAGTGGCCGCTGATCCCGGTCGTGGCGGCGGACGGCACGGCGGTCGACTACGTCCGCACGTTCTTCTGAGGCCGGGGCGGGGGCCGTCGTGGAGCTGGTCATCAGGGGCGCCCGGGTCGTGGACGGCACGGGCGGGCCGTCGTACCGGGCGGACGTGGGCGTCTCCGGGGGCCGCGTCGCCGCCGTACGCCGCGAGGGCGGCGGCGGGGGACGGGGCGGGGGCGGACGGGGCGGGGGCGGACGGGGCGGGGGCGGACGGCCGCTGTCGGGCGCCCGGACGCTGGACGCGGCGGGGCTGGTGCTGGCGCCCGGGTTCGTGGACATGCACGCCCACAGCGACCTGGCGCTGCTGCGGGACCCGGCGCACGAGGCGAAGGTCGCGCAGGGCGTGACGCTGGAGGTCCTCGGGCAGGACGGCCTGTCGTACGCGCCGGTGGACGACCGGACGCTGGACGAGGTCCGGGCGGCCATCGCGGGCTGGAACGGCGACCTCGCGGACACCGGCCCGGACTGGCGGACCGTCGGCGACTACCTGGACCGCCTCGACCGGGGCTTCGGCGGGCAGGGCATCGCGGTGAACGCCGCCTACCTGGTGCCGCACGGAACGGTGCGGGCGTACGCGATGGGGTGGGCGGACCGCCCGCCGACCGGCGCCGAGCTGGACCGGATGCGGCGGCTCGTCGCCCAGGGCCTCCGGGAGGGGGCGGTCGGCATGTCGTCGGGGCTCACGTACCCGCCGGGCATGTACGCGGACCGGGGCGAGCTGGCCGCGCTGTGCCGGGTCGTCGCCGGGTACGGCGGCTACCACTGCCCGCACCACCGCTCGTACGGGGCGGGCGCGCTCGGGGCGTACGCGGAGATGCTGGACCTGGCCCGGGAGACGGGCTGCGCCCTGCACCTGGCGCACGCCACCCTGAACTTCGGCGTGAACGAGGGCCGCGCTCCCGAGCTGCTGGCGCTGCTGGACGGGGCGCTGGCGGACGGCGTGGACGTGACGCTCGACTCGTACCCGTACACGCCGGGGTGCACGACGCTGGCGGCGCTGCTGCCGGGGTGGGCGCACGAGGGCGGCCCGGAGGCGCTGCTGGCGCGGCTGCGGGACGACGAGGTGGCCGGGCGGATCGGGCACGCGCTGGAGGTGACCGGGTCGGACGGCTGCCACGGCGTCCCGGTGGACTGGGGCACGGTGGAGGTGTCGGGCGTCTCCGACCCGGCGCTGGGGCGGTACGTCGGGTCGCGGCCGGCGGGCTGGGCGGAGGCGCGGCGGCTGCTGCTGGCCGACCGGCTCGGCACGGCGGTGCTCCAGCACGTGGGGCACGAGGGCAACGTACGGGCGATCATGCGGCACCGGGTGCACACGGGCGGCTCGGACGGCATCCTGCACGGCGCGAAGCCGCACCCGCGGGCGTACGGCACCTTCCCGCACTACCTGGGGCGGTACGTGCGGGAGCTGGGGGTGCTGTCGCTGGAGGAGGCGGTGGCGCACCTGACGTCCCGCCCGGCGGCGCGGCTGCGGCTCGCGGACCGGGGGCTCGTGCGGGAGGGGTACCGGGCGGACCTGGTGCTGTTCGACCCGGAGACGGTGGCGGCGGGCGCCACGTTCGCGGCGCCCCGCACCCTGCCGGTCGGGATACCGCACGTGCTGGTGAACGGGCGGTTCGCGGTGCGCGACGGGCGGCGCACGGACGTGCTGGCGGGCCGCTCGGTACGCCGCACGGCCTGACCGCCCCCGCCCCGCCCGGACCGGCCCCCTCGTACCGACCGCCCCGCCCAGGCCGCACCGCCAGGAACCCGCCGCCCTCGCACCGCCCCCCCTACCGGACCACCCCGACCGCACCGGACCCGGCCGAGCCCGACCGCCCCGACCCGCACCGACCCGCACCGCACCGCCCCCCGGCCTCAGGCCCGGGAGGGTTCGCGTTCCTCCGCGCGGCGCGGGGACGGCAGCCACACCCCGCCCGCGAAGTCGGAGCGGCGCAGCAGGAGGTGGGCGCCGATCGCGCAGGCGACGGCGGCCAGGGCGAAGCCGTACGCCGGGGTGCGGCCGTCCGGCGCGGTGACGTACACCAGGCCGGCCGACAGGACGGTGACGGCGCGGCCGGTGCGGCCGTTCCAGGCGGTGGCGGCGAGCGGCGGCACGGCCCACAGCAGGTACCAGGGCTGGACCATCGGGGAGAGCGCGACGAGCGCGAGGAAGGCGAGGCCCAGGGCGTGCAGCGGGTCCACCCGGCCGCGCGCCACGCAGGAGGCGAGGTACGCGACGAGGGCGAGGGCCAGGGTGAGGCCCATGGCCTGCACGGCCCGCTTGACCGGGTCCGGTTCGGCGCCGGACAGGTAGTACATGGACTCGCCGAGGGCGGCGCCCAGGTCGCTGGTGAGGGACAGGGCGGTGTGGATGGTCCCGGCGACGCTCTGGGTGCGCAGCCAGCCGAAGCCGGTGCCCGCGCCCAGCGTCGCCGCGGCGGCGACACCGGCGGCGACCGCGCCGGGGCCGAGCACGCCCTTGGCGACGCGCCGTATCAGCGGGCCGGCCGTCTCGCGGCCGACGACGACGCCGATGAACAGCAGCGCGAGCCCCGCCGGCGTCTTGATCATCATGGCGAGGGCGACGAGGACGGTGCCCGCGACCCAGCGGCCCCGGCGCACGGCGAGCGCGGTGCCGGCGAGGACCAGCCCGGCCATGAGCCCGTCGTTGTGGAGGCCGCCGACGACGTGGACGAGGAGCAGCGGGTTGAGGACGCCCAGCCACAGGGCGCCGGAGGTGGACCCGCGCGGCGCGAGCCGGAGCAGCCCCCAGAACAGCAGGGCGAGCGCGGCCAGGGCGGCGAGTCGCATGCCGAGCACGGCCGGCACGATGCTGCCGGCCGTCACGACGGCGACCAGCTCGGCGAGGAGCAGGAACACCGGGCCGTACGGGGCGGGGGTGTCCGTCCAGTGCCCCCCGACGCTGGCGGCGGCGGCCCCGCCGATGCCGTCGGGCGCCAGGACCGACGGCCCCAGGCGGTACACGTCGTGGCCCTCGACGACCATGGCGCCCTGCGCGATGTAGCTGTAGACGTCGGCGCTGTACAGGGGCGGGGCGAGGAGCAGCGGCGCGGCCCACCAGCCGAGCGTCACGGCGGTGGCCCGGCCGCCGACGGCGGCGCCGGCGGCGACGAGGCGGCCGTACCTCCACCAGGCGACGACCAGGAGGGTGAGCCCGGCCAGGGCGAGGAGCACGCCGGGCCGCGCGGTGTCCTGCGCCCGCGCGAACCACAGGCCCCACGGGTCGCGGGCCGGCATGCTTCCGGCGGCCCATCCGCCCAGGGCCACCCCGACCGAGCCGACAGCGCCCAGCCGCCTGCATCCGGCGACGCTCCTCAAGGACCACATGGGCGACCAACCTACCCGCCCGCACCGGAAACCCACCCGCCCTTGCCGGCCCCCCACGCGCGGCCCCAGGCGGCCTCCACGCAGCTCCACGCGGCCCCGCACCGCCCGGCACCCGGACGCGGCGTGGCGCAAAACACGGGGCATCGGGCGCCGGGCGCCCGTAAGCTCCGAGCATGCAGGTCATCCAGTCAACGAAGCTCGCCAACGTCTGCTACGAGATCCGCGGCCCGGTGCTCGACGAGGCGATGCGGCTGGAGGCGGCGGGTCACCGGATCCTGAAGCTCAACACGGGCAACCCGGCCGCCTTCGGCTTCGAGTGCCCGCCCGCCATCCTGGAGGACGTCCTGCGCAACCTGCGCGACGCCCACGGGTACGGCGACGCGAAGGGCCTGCTGTCGGCGCGCCGGGCGGTGATGAGCCACTACGAGACCAAGGGCATCCACCTCTCCGTCGAGGACGTCTACCTCGGCAACGGCGTCTCCGAGCTGATCCAGATGGCGATGCAGGCGCTGCTGGACGACGGCGACGAGGTCCTGGTGCCCGCCCCGGACTACCCGCTGTGGACGGCGTCCGTCGCCCTGTCGGGCGGTACGCCGGTGCACTACCGGTGCGACGAGCAGTCCGACTGGATGCCCGACCTGGCCGACATCGAGCGGAAGATCACCGACCGCACCAAGGCACTGGTGATCATCAACCCGAACAACCCGACGGGCGCCGTCTACGACGACGAGATGCTGCGCGGCCTCACCGAGATCGCCCGCCGCCACAACCTGGTCGTGTGCTCGGACGAGATCTACGACAAGATCCTCTACGACGGCGCCACCCACACCCCGACCGCCGCGATCGCCCCGGACCTGCTGTGCCTGACGTTCAACGGCATGTCCAAGAACTACCGGGTGGCCGGCTACCGCAGCGGCTGGCTCGCGGTGTGCGGCCCCAAGGCGCACGCCTCCTCGTACATCGAGGGCCTGACGATCCTGGCCAACATGCGCCTGTGCGCCAACATGCCGGCGCAGCACGCTATCGCCGCCGCCCTGCAGGGCCGCCAGTCGATAGAGGCGCTGGTCGCGCCGGGCGGCCGGCTGCTGGAGCAGCGGAACGCGGCGTACGAGCGGCTGATCGACATCCCGGGTGTGAGCTGCGTGAAGCCGAAGGGCGCGCTGTACCTGTTCCCGCGCCTGGACCCGGCGGTCTACAAGATCAAGGACGACCGGCAGATGGTCCTCGACCTGCTGCGCGCGGAGAAGATCATGGTGGTGCACGGGACGGGCTTCAACTGGCACGAGCCGGACCACTTCCGGATCGTGACGCTGCCGAACACCACGGAGCTGGTCGACGCGGTGACCCGGATCGGCACCTTCCTGGACGGCTACGGCCAGCACTGACGCCGCCGCCGGCCCCACCCCGCACCCCGGCGGCCCGGCGCCCCGAACCTTGGCCCGAACTCAACTTTAGACTGGTTCCAATGTAGGATGGTCTCCTGTCCAAGAGCAGGAGGCCGTCCCCATGTACGAACCGATCCGCACCAAGTCGGTCCACCGGACGGCCGACGACGACCACGGCCGGTTCCCGCACCGCTCCCGCGAGGAGGAGCTGGACATCCAGCTCGCCGGGCACCTGGCGGCGCTGCTCGCCGTCACCGACGAGCTGGGCGACCGCGCCGCGGCCGAGCGCATCGCCCGGCAGGTGGCCCGGCTGCGCGGCGCCCCGCCCGCCCGGCACGCCGGGCTGACCGGCGCGGACACCCCCGCGCTCCACCGCCGCGCCCACACCCTCGCCGGACGCGCCCTGGTCGTCGCGGCCTCCCGCGCCGACACCGCCGCCGCCATCCTCGCCGCCGAGCGCATGGACGCCCACGCGGCGGCCCTGGACGCGGCCGGCCTGGTCGGCACGGCCTGACCGGCACGACGACCTGACCGGCACGGCCCGACCCGCACGACGACCTGACCGGCACCGCCCGACCGGCACCCGCGAGGCACCGCAGCGCCCGCGGGCCGCACCCGCGAGGAGACCACGTCCGCGCCGGAACCCCCCACCCACCACGAACGACGAACCCGGCCCCCGGGACGAGACGAACCCCCGGAACGGCGGGTGCCGTTCCGGGGGTTCTCACCGGCCGCGGCCCGGCCGGGTGACTCCACAGGTCAGGGCGTTGTCGGTCGGCCCGGCCGCGGGTCTGCGGGGCCGGGTCAGCCCAGGCGGGAGACGAGCGCCCGGTACTCGTCCCACAGCTCCTTCGGCGTGTGGTCGCCGAAGGTGTTCAGGTGGTCGGGGATGAGGGCCGCCTCCTCGCGCCACACGTCGGCGTCGACCTTGAGCAGGAAGTCGAGGTCCTCCTCCGGCAGGTCGAGGCCGTCGGTGTCGAGCGCGTCGCGCGCCGGCAGGATGCCGATCGGGGTCTCGACGCCCCCGGCCCTGCCGTCCAGGCGCTCGACGATCCACTTCAGGACGCGGCTGTTCTCGCCGAAGCCCGGCCACACGAACTTGCCCGCGTCGTTCTTGCGGAACCAGTTCACGTAGTAGATCTTCGGCAGCTTCGCCTGGTCGGCGCTCTTGCCGACCTTGATCCAGTGGGCCATGTAGTCGCCCATGTTGTAGCCGCAGAAGGGCAGCATCGCGAAGGGGTCGCGGCGCAGCTCGCCGACCTTGCCCTCGGCGGCGGCCGTCTTCTCGGAGGCGACGTTGGCGCCGAGGAAGACGCCGTGCTGCCAGTCGAAGGACTCGGTGACCAGCGGGACGGCGGAGGCGCGGCGGCCACCGAAGAGGATCGCGGAGATCGGGACGCCCTTGGGGTCCTCCCACTCGGGCGCGATGATCGGGCACTGCGAGGCGGGCACGGTGAAGCGGGCGTTCGGGTGGGCGGCCGGGGTGCCGGACTCCGGCGTCCAGTCGTTGCCCTTCCAGTCGGTCAGGTGGGCGGGCGTCTCCTCGGTCATGCCCTCCCACCACACGTCGCCGTCGTCGGTGAGCGCGACGTTGGTGAAGACGGCGTTGCCCCACAGGGTCTTCATGGCGTTGGCGTTGGTGTGCTCGCCGGTGCCCGGCGCGACGCCGAAGAAGCCCGCCTCGGGGTTGATCGCGTACAGCCGGCCGTCCTCGCCGAACCGCATCCAGGCGATGTCGTCGCCGATGGTCTCGACGGTCCAGCCGGAGATCGTGGGCTCCAGCATCGCGAGGTTCGTCTTGCCGCACGCGGACGGGAAGGCGGCGGCGACGTACTTGGCCTCGCCCTGCGGCGGGGTCAGCTTCAGGATGAGCATGTGCTCGGCGAGCCAGCCCTCGTCGCGGGCCATGACGGACGCGATGCGCAGGGCGTAGCACTTCTTGCCGAGCAGGGCGTTGCCGCCGTAGCCGGAGCCGTAGGACCAGATCTCGCGGGTCTCGGGGAAGTGCGAGATGTACTTGGTGGAGTTGCACGGCCACGGGACGTCGGCCTGGCCGGGCTCCAGCGGGGCGCCGAGGGTGTGGACGGCCTTGACGAAGAAGCCGTCGTCGCCCAGCTCGTCCAGCACGGCCTGGCCCATGCGGGTCATGGTGCGCATGGAGACCGCGACGTAGGCGGAGTCGGTGATCTCGACGCCGATCGCGGAGAGCGGGGAGCCGAGGGGGCCCATGCAGAACGGGACGACGTACATGGTGCGGCCCCGCATCGAGCCGCGGAAGATCCCCTGCTCCCCGGCGAAGACCTCGCGCATCTCGGCGGGGGCCTTCCAGTGGTTGGTCGGGCCCGCGTCCTCCTCCTTCTCGGAGCAGATGAAGGTGCGGTCCTCGACGCGCGCGACGTCGGTCGGGTCGGAGGCGGCGTAGTACGAGTGGGGGCGCTTGACCGGGTCCAGCTTCCTGAACGTGCCCTTGGCCACGAGCTCTTCGCACAGGCGCTCGTACTCGGCCTCGGAGCCGTCGCACCAGACCACCTGGTCCGGCTGCGTGATCGCCGCGATCTCGTCGACCCAGGCCCGCAGGGCCTGGTGCTGGGTGGGGACGGTGCTGGGAGCCGCGTTCTCGCGCGCCACGGTTGCTCCTTGTTGAGGGGTTTGTGGTTGGTGCCCCGTGGGGGCTGCGACCCGGACGCTGCGTTGTGCGCGCTCATCCGGTGCCGACCGCACTCATTTGATCATCCGACGGGAATGCGCATATGTCCAGAGGGCCCCTCACGTGAGCATCGCCACGTGTGTCCCCCTCCCACGGCGGCGTCGGTAGCATTCCGGCATGACCGCCGCCGTGACCGAGCAGTCCGAAGCCGACAGCACTCCGAGCCACTCGCCCCTCAAGCCGCGGCTGCGCGGCTGGCTGCACGCGGGGATGTTCCCCGCCGTCCTCATCGCCGGGCTGGTGCTCACCGCCCTCGCCGACTCGACGCGCGGCCGCATCGCCTGCGGCGTCTACGTGCTCACGGCGTGCCTCCTCTTCGGCGTGAGCGCCCTGTACCACCGGGGGAACTGGGGCCCGCGCGCCACGGCCGTGCTGCGCCGGCTGGACCACGCCAACATCTTCCTGATCATCGCGGGGACGTATACCCCGCTGACGCTGCTCCTGCTCCCGGACTCCACCGCGCGGGTGCTGCTGTGGGCCGTCTGGGCCGCCGCGGCTGCGGGCATCGCGTTCCGCGTCTTCTGGGTCGGCGCCCCGCGCTGGCTCTACACACCGTGCTACATCGCCATGGGCTGGGCGGCCGTCTTCTTCCTGCCGGACTTCCTGCGCGAGGGCGGCATCGCGGTGCTGGTCCTCGTCGTGGTCGGCGGGGTCCTCTACAGCGTCGGCGGGATGGTGTACGGGCTGAAGCGCCCGAACCCGTCACCGCGCTGGTTCGGCTTCCACGAGGTGTTCCACTCCCTGACGCTGGCGGCGTTCGCGGTGCACTACGTGGGCATCTCCCTGGTCGCGTACGAGCACGGCTAGACGGGACGCCTCACCTCCTCGCGCGGGCCGGGCCCGAACCGTCTTCGTCGCGTCCTCGGCCGGACCCGGTCTCGCGCCGCCCGGACAGGGCGCAGCGGGACGGTGGCGACCGCGCCGAACGAGGGTGCGGCCCTCCTCGCCCTGGGGCGCCGGCCGGGCCGGTCAACCGGATCACAGGTCTCCCGGCCGGCCCGCCGCGCCGGGCCCCGGCACGGCGGAGAGGCGGGACCGGCCGTCTTCTTCCGAACCGTCCGGGAGCGCTACCAGGCCATCGCGCCGTGCCGGTCACGGAAGGCCCCGGTCGGCCCGTCCCTCCCGATGGTGGCGAGTGCGACGATCGCGTCGGTCCCCTCGGTCACCGTCTGCGGGCCGCTGTGGCCGTTGAAGTCGGTCGCCGTGTAGCCGGGGTCGGCCGCGTTCACCTTCACGTCCGGCCAGGCCTTCGCGTACTGCGTGGTCAGCATGGTCACGGCAGCCTTCGACGCCGTGTAGAGCGGTACCACGAACCGGCCCTCGACGCGCCCGGTGTCATGGGTGGCCGCGAAGGAGCCCATGCCGCTCGACACATTGACGATGACCGGGTTCGCCGACTTCCGCAGGAGGGGAAGGAACGCGTGCGTCACGCGGACGATCCCCACGACGTTGACCTCGAACACCGCCCTGGCGTCGGCGGCCGTGATCTGGTCGGCGGCGTCGTGGGTGCCCAGGATTCCCGCGTTGTTGACCAGGACGTCGACGCTCCCCTCGTGAGCCCCGACGTCGGCGGCGGCCGCGGCCACGGACGCGTCGTCGGTCACGTCGATCCGTACGAACCGGGCACCGAGTGCGTCGGCGGCCGCCTGGCCGCGCCGGGGGTCGCGCGCACCGACGATGACGGTGTGGCCTGCCTCCTTCAGCCGGCGGGCGGTCTCGTACCCGAGGGACCTGTTGGCACCCGTGATGAATGTGGTCGTCATGCGTTCACTCTCGACTGGGGGAGAGACGGGGCACCAGCGCCCTCCGCGACGGTAGGACTGCCGGTACCAGGCACAGCGGCCGCCCGGCGGACACAATGGCCGAGTGGACGAGACCCTTGGCACGGCGCTGCGCCGCTGGCGCGACCGGCTTTCCCCCGTGGACATCGGGCGGACTGCGCGGCCCGGACGGCGCGCGGCCGGGCTGAGGCGCGAGGAACTGGCCGAACTCGCCGGGCTCTCCGTCGACTACGTGGTGCGGCTGGAACAGGGGCGCGCCAGGAACCCGTCGGCGCAGGTCGTCGCGAGCCTGGCCCGGGCGCTGCGCCTGGAGCCCGAGGAGCGCGATCACGCCTACCGGCTGGCCGGCCTCCTGCCCCCGCACGACGGGACGATCTCCACCCGTGTTCCGGCGGGGGTCCAGCGGATGCTGGCGCGTCTCGGGGACCTGCCCGCGGGCGTGTTCAGCGCCGACTGGACCCTGCTGTCCTGGACTCCGGCTTGGGCAGCACTGCTGGGCGACCCCGGCGGACGGACACACACCGAACGGAATCTGGTGCGGGCTGCCTTCGCCTCGGGGCCCAGGGGGCTCGCCGCCTGGCCCGTGCGGCAGGACGGCGACATCCTGCACTCCGCCCTCGTCGCCGACCTGCGTGCGGCCCTCGTCACCTATCCCCACGACCGTGGACTGGTCGAGCTCGTGGAGGAACTGCGCTCCACCCGTGCGGACTTCGCCCGCCTGTGGGACGAGGGCGCGGTCGGTCTGCATGCGTCGGTCCGCAAGACCGTCGTGCATCCCCGGGTCGGCGACGTGGTGTGCGACTGCGATGTGCTCACCGTCCCGGGCTGCGACGTGCGTCTCCTGGTCTACACGGTGGCCGCGGGCTCCCTCGACGCCGAGAAGCTGGAGTTCCTTCGGGTCACGAACGGAGTCGGCGCCGACGGCTCTCCGCCTCCGCGACCCAGACCGTTCCCGGTGCCGTCGCGACCCGACCGGCCGGACCGGTCGGGCGGCACAGCCGCCGCGTGCCGCGGCGGGGCGCGGCGGACACCGGTGGAACCGATCCCATGAGACGGCACCGTCGGACACCCGGCCCCGCGCCCCGCCGCCACCGGCCGCCTCCCGCCGCCTCCCCCGTCAGCGGGCGCCGAGCTGCCGGGCGAGCCGGTCCGCGTCCGTCGTCGGAGCCTCGCAGGTGAAGTGGCGGCACACGTACGCGGCCGGGCGCCCGTCCACCAGCGGCCGGTCCCGCAGCAGCGGGAACTCCCCACCGTCCGGCTCGCCCACCGCGACCACCGCGCCCGGCGCCGTGCCCCGCAGCGCCACCCGGTGCAGGGCGGCCCGGTCCGGGTCGCCCGCCGGACCGGCGACGGCCACCTCGCGGGGCCCGTCCAGCAGCGCCTCCGCCACCGCGAGGCCCCAGCCGATGAACCGGGGCGCGCGCGGGCCGAGCGCCCCGACCACGGCGAGCGCCCGCTCCGCGGCGGTCCGGTGCGCCTCCGACCCGGTGTGCGCGGCGTACGACAGCAGCGCCCCCGCGGCGGCGGTCCAGCCGGACGGGGCCGCGTTGTCGGTGGGGTCCTGGGGGCGGCGGATCAGCGGCTCGGCGTCGTGCGCGGTGTCGAACAGCTCGCCGCCCTCGCCGCGGAACCGGTCCAGCACGATGCCGAGCAGCAGGCCGGCGAACTCCAGCCAGACCCCCTCGCCGGTGACGGCGGCCAGCGCGAGGAAGCCCTCCGCCACGTCGCCGTAGTCCTCCAGCACCCCGGCGTGCCCGCCGGAGCGCCCGTCCCTGGAGGTGCGGGCGAGCCGCCCGCCCTCGTCGAGGTGGACCCGCACCAGCAGGTCGGCCGCCTCGGTGGCGCGCTCCACCAGGTCGGGGCGGTCGAAGCAGGCCCCGGCCTCGGCGAGCGCGGCGACGGCGAGGCCGTTCCACGCGGCGACCACCTTGTCGTCCCGGCCCGGCCTGGGCCGCTGGTCCCGCGCGGCGAGCAGCCGCGCGCGGATGCCGGACAGCCGCTCCGCGTCGGCGACCCCGGCATCCTGCGGGAGCCGGAGCACGGAGGCGCCCTCCTCGAAGGTGCCCTCCTCGGTCACGCCGTGGAGCCGCGCGGCGTACGCGGCGTCGTCCTCGCCCAGCGCCTCGCGCAGTTGCGCGGGGGTCCACACGTAGTACGCGCCCTCGACGTGCCGCCCGGTGCCGTCGTCGGAGTCGGCGTCCAGCGCGGACGCGAACCCGCCCTCGGGCGTGCGCAGCTCGCGCACCATGAAGTCGGCGGTCTCCAGCGCGACCCGCCGCGCGAGGTCACTGCCGGTGGCCCGCCACAGATGCGTGTACACCCGGCACAGGAGCGCGTTGTCATAGAGCATCTTCTCGAAGTGGGGCACCAAAGGCCCACCGGCCCTCGGCGTGAGCACGTACCGGTGGAATCCGCCTCCCACCTGGTCGTACAGGCTCGAACGAGCCATCGCGCCGCACAGCCCTTCCACCATCTCCAGCGCTGCCACGGAGCCGGCCCGCGCGTGGTGGCGCAACAGGAACTCGATCACCATCGACGGCGGGAACTTGGTGTCTCCCTTGAACCACCCGCTCGCAGGATCGATGTCCCGGGTCAGTTGGAGGAGGGCCAGAGCCTGGGTCTCCTCGGTGGGCGTCCCGGCATCCCCCGTACTCAGCTCTCGCCCGGCAAGGTCCCGAGTGATCTTCCCCGCGACTTCTCCCACCTCGCCCCGTCGGCTCGTCCAGGCGTGGTGCACGCCTTCAAGCACCTGGCGGAAGGACGGCATGCCGTGCCGGGGGGCGGGCGGGAAGTAGGTGCCGAAGTAGAAGGGCTCCCCGTCCGGCGTCATGAACACGGACATGGGCCAGCCGCCCTGCCCGGTGGCGGCCTGCACGGCCTCCATGTACACGGCGTCCACATCGGGCCGCTCCTCGCGGTCCACCTTGACGGACACGAAGTGCTCGTTCAGGTACGCGGCGGTGTCGCCGTCCTCGAAGGACTCGTGCGCCATGACGTGGCACCAGTGGCAGGCGCTGTAGCCGACGCTCAAGAACACGGGGACGTCGCGCCGCCGGGCTTCCTCGAACGCGTCGGTCTCCCATGGCCACCAGTCGACGGGGTTGTCCGCGTGCTGGAGGAGGTACGGGGACGTGGCCTGCGCAAGTCGGTTCGGCATACCCTCATCCTTGCGCACACCGCCTCCGCCCCGCCCATGCGCCACAGGGGCGACGCGCGAGCGGGCCGAAGGGCTCCGGCTCCGGGTTCACACGGCTGGACCGGCCGGCGACTGGCGGCACCGCACCGCCACAGCCCTCGACCGGTGGACCGGGAGGGCTCGAGGAACGCCCCGCACCGCGCGCACCACGGCGGCCCGCTCCCCGGGTCCGTGGAGCACTCGTCGGCGCAACGGGCTTCAGGACGGTCCCGTTCTCAGACGCTCAGGCCATACCCTCCGCCCTTGCTGGCGGCCGTCAGGCCGACCCACTCGGCGGCCCTGCGCGTGACGACGATGCTCAGCCACGGCAAGGACGGGCCTCGCGAACCCCCCTTCTTGTGTGAGTGACAGTTACTGAAGTACGGTGCTGCGCATGCCAACTGACAGCTGGTCACCGCCGTCCGTACTCCTCACGGTCGACCTCGTGATCCTGACGCTGCGCGAAGGTCGGCTGTGCGTCCTTCTCGTGGAGCGCGGCGAGGATCCCTATCGGGGCATACGGGCTCTGCCCGGCGGATTCCTGAACCACGAGGGCGAGGGCATCCTGGACGCCGCCCATCGCGAGCTGAGGGAGGAAACCTCCCTGACCGCCGACTGCGTGCATCTCGAGCAGTACGCCACGTACGGAGATCCGGGGCGCGACCCACGGGGGCGGGTCGTCTCCATGGCCCACCTGGCGATCGCGCCGAGCCTCCCCGACCCGGTCGCGGGTACGGATGCCGCCGATGCCGCGTGGGTGCCCGCGGACTCCATCCTGTCCGGTGAGGTGGAGCTGGCCTTCGATCACCGCCGGATCGCGACGGACGGCATAGAACAGGCACGTACCAAGCTCGAATTCTCGGCACTTGCCACAGCCTTCTGCGCAGAGACCTTCACCATTGTCGAGTTGCAGCAGGTGTACGAGGCGGTCTGGGGTGTCGAGATCGACACCCGCAATTTCTATCGGAAAGTCAAAGCGGCGAACGGGTTCATCGTGCCCGCCGGTTCGAGTCGAAAAGCGACGGGAGGCCGGCCCGCACGCCTGTACCGGGCCGGGCCGCAGGCCGCGTTGTTCCCGCCGCTGATCCGGCCCGCGTCATCCACGACGGCCGAGAACACAGGAACGGAAGGGTAGAGAGATGCGGAAAGACCTGGTGGTGGTTCTCACCGCCCTGAACCTCGAGTACCAGGCCGTACACCAGAGGCTGGCCGATCCCCGGTTACACCGGCATGAGCGGGGGACGCGCTTCGAGGTGGGAACCGTGCGGGGCACCTCGTGCCGTGTCGCGCTCGGCCTGACGAGCAAGGGGAATCAATCCGCCGCAGTGATCGCTGAGCGCGCCATTCAGGAGTTCTCGCCGGTAGCCGTGTTGTTCGTCGGCGTCGCCGGCGCCCTGTGGGACAGCGCCAGGCTGGGCGACGTGGTGGTGGCGACGCATGTGTACGCCTACCAGGGCGGGACCAGCGAGGACGACGGGCTCAAGGCCCGCCCCCGGGTGTGGGAGGCGCCACACGACATCAGCCAGCTCGCCGCGCATCTGGCCCGCGTGAACGACTGGACTGACGGAGGGCCCGGCCGGGGACGTGCACCGCAGGTGCGCTTCGGCGCGATCGCCGCCGGCGAGATCGTGCAGAACTCGAGGATCTCGGCCGAGGCCCGGTGGATCCGGCAGCACTACAACGACGCCCTCGCCATCGAGATGGAGGCCGCGGGCGTGGCCCAGGCCGGTCACCTCAACGGCGCGCCGGTCGCGATCATCCGGGGAATCAGCGATCGAGCGGACGGCACGAAGAGCAGCGCGAAGGACCGTAGCCAGCAGCCGCGGGCCGCGGCCAACGCGGCGGCCTTCGCCACACGGCTGGCCGTGGAACTGGTGAGCGACCAGGAGCAGTCCACCACCCCTCGGGCCGGTGCGGACCGCTCGGCCGGCCGACCCGCCGGGCACGTCAGCAACACGGCCCATCACAGCACCGTCGGCATCATGGCCAGCTCGGTCCAGGGCAGCAACGTCTATCTCAACGCGAACCCCGAGGACACCAGTCCGAAGGATCTGGTCGCGGAGCTGGACGGTCTCCGCGCGGACCTGATGCTGCACCACGCGGAGGGCGCTCTCGACGAGGACACCTTCCGCGAGGCACTGGTCGATCTGGGCTCCGCCCGCCAGGCGGCGGCAAGGAAGGCTCCCGAATCGTCCAAGCGGACGGTCCTGGCCCTCAAGAGGCTGCGCGGCCTCGTCTCGGAGCATCCCCCACTGGCGGACAGGCTGACGCCCCTGATCGATGCGGCGGGCGGCTTGGCATGAGCGACGGCTACGGTTTCACGCACCACTCGGCGGCATACGATTCCACCGTCGGAATCCAGGCCGAGACCGTGCACAACTCCAATGTGTACTTCGTTCATCCCGACGCCTCTCCTGAGGAGAAGTACAGGGTCGGCGTGCGGCTCCTGGAGAATGGCATCCCCAGCCGTGCCCGCGAGATGTTCACCGACGCGATCACTCACGGATACGACAACGCGGAGGTCCGCTTCCACTGGGTGCTCGCCATGCTCAGTGCACGCGCTTACCACGACCTCGACGCCGAAGAGGTTCAGCGGCTGCACCATGCCTCCGGGCTCGTACGCGCCTACGCAGCGGGAGAGTGGAAGGACGCCCTGCACCTCATCTTCGAGCTGCTGGCGATGCTCAGCGCCGCGGACGGCGGCGACACAGGGCGCGTACTGGAGCGACTACGGGACCTTCCGCTGCACCAGAGCGAGGCGATCCTCCGTCACCTCGACCTCGTGCTCTCGGGAGGGCTGAAGGACGATCTGTGGGCGGAGAACCGCGAGCGGGCCAAGGCGGATCGCTTCGGCAACGACCGGATACGGCGAATCTGGGCCTACTTCGAACCCGACCCGATCGGGCCCCGGGCCCTGCCGCCCCGCCCGAGCACCGCTGACGCCGCCCAGGCCGCCTTCCCCATCCGAGCGGCCCTGTTCGCCGTCAGCAGCGCGCTCCTCTGGATCCTGGCTCTGGTCGCAGACCCGGCCGAGGCAGTTCTCGAGTTGCTGGTGGTGCTCGGTGCGAGCTGGACCGCCGCCCGCTTCGGCCGTGAATGGTGGTACCAGGAGGCCAGGCCGGATGCTGCGACCGAGCCCCCCGTCTCCGATCCCGCCATCGCCGGGGACGGTTTCACCAAGCGCGTCCGGAGTTCGTTCGACCACTATTTCGCGATCCGCGCGCCCCATGGATTCACCACACACGACTGGCTCGCACATACCGCCCACGTCCGCAGCAGCCTCGCCACGGAGATAGCGCTCCTCTATCGGGAGAGCCGCATCGCGGTGGACCGGGTCAACTGGTTGATCCGCCACCTCGCCGAGGACGCCCGCGACCGCCACAACAGCGGCACCCTGTTCGATCACCACCCCCGGGACCGGACTCCGGCCACGGCGAAGGCCGTGTCCGTGGCCGCTCTCGCCCTTCTCGGCCTGGCGGCCCTGAACATGCTCGGAACAGCGGCCTCAGGTGCCGGCACGTCGCAGACGCCCCTCGCCGTCCTGGCCGCGATCGGCGTGGGCTGGTCCGGGCGCGCGGCCGCTACCTCGTGGCTGGAGGTCCGGCGTGAAGAACGCCGACTGGCCAGGGAAACCCGGAACTACGAGAACTCCATGACCGAGCGGCAGATCGCCTACCGGAAATGGAAGTCGCTCCTCGACGCCACGCGGCCCACCGAGCCGGAGATGGAGACCTGGCTCACCTGCGACAAGGTCCTGTTCATCGACGAAGCCCTTCGGCATTACCAGCTCACCTGGCGCGACCTGATCACCCACACCATCCTGGTCACGCCGGCCCGCCCCTACAAGCGGGGGCGCGCGAGGGGCGGCCCCTGGCGATACTCACGCCACAGCTTCCGGCTGTTCCTGGTCACGCAGGACGGGGTCCGCGAGATCAGCACGGAATTCGATTTCACCGACGGGAAACGCGGAAACGAGCAGCGAAGCAACTACCGCTTCGATTCCCTGTCCTCCGTGCAGGTGACCGAGGACATCCGCACAGGTTACGACCTGGAACTCGTCCTCACCAACGGACCGGCCAGGAATATTCGCGTCAAGGATGCCGACGCCCATCAACTGGCGCCGGACGAGAACGCCGAGGAAATCTCCGAGATCAACCTCAACGCGGCCGGCTTCGTCCACACCTTCCGCCTCCTGGAGGGAATCGCGGCGGACGGAAAGGGCTGGATCGAACGAAACAACCCCGGCAAGATTCCCTCCTTCCACGCCGCCGACTGAGCGCTCCGCGACCTCGGGGCGGGCAGGGAGCAGAAGCACCGGTTCCCTGCCCGCCCGCTCGTCGGCCCACCCCCGACCCGAGATGAGGAATGGCTGTGCCTCCCGCAGACGACGTGACCGAGGGCAAACTCCTACTGGCCGAATACGACCGCATCAAGGAAGAGCAGAAGACCCGAATAGGCTTCCGTGACAATCTGCTCTACTTCACGCTCGCCGCCATTACCGCGGTTGCGGCGATCACCGTCGAGAGCGGGCAGTCTCACCTCCTGCTCGCCGTCCCCGTGATCTCGCTGGTCCTGGGCTGGACCTACCTGGTCAACGACGAGAAGATCTCGACGATCGGCTGCTACATCCGCGACAAGCTGGGCCCACGGCTGGCCGAGCTCACCGCCGCCCGCGACACGGTGTTCGCCTGGGAGACCTATCACCGCGACGACGCGAACCGCACCACACGGAAGCGCCTTCAAACCGCTGTGGACCTGTTCACCTACCTGGCCTTGCCGATGATCTGCGTGACCGCGTTCTGGTGCTCTCGCGCTGCACACCCTTTACTCGTGGCCGTCTCGCTCGCACAGACGCTCGCCCTGGCCGTACTGGGCTGGCAGTTCCTGCGCTACACGGAGCGGTGAGCAGAAACGGTGACAACGCCAGGCCCGCCCCACGGCTGACCGTGGCGGCGGCCGGCGGCAGACGGGGCACCGCAACGACATGCCCCGCAGGCCGCCGTCGCCGGGGCGGGCGTCCCGGCGGCGGCGGTCTGTGGGGCGGGCTACTCCCGGGGGGCGGAGCCGGTCGGGCGGGCGGGGGCGGGCCGCTCCGGGGCCTCCTCGAAGTCGACCCGGTTCATGTGCCGGTTCATCGACTTCATCAGGGCCCACACGGCGACGGCCATGACGGCGAAGACGACGAAGCCGAGGACGCCGGGCGTCACCTTGTTCTCGTCCAGCTCGGCGGCGAGGGGGACGAGCTGGGTCAGTGCCTGGTGTGCGCTCATGTCAGACATTGTCCCGGATGCCCGCGAACAGGTCGCTCTCGGGGAGGTCGGTGTCCACGAGGGACCTGGCCAGCTCGTACTCCTCGGTCGGCCAGATCTCCTTCTGGATCTCCATGGGGACGTGGAACCAGCCGCCGTCAGGGTCGATCTGCGTGCGGTGGGCGATCAGCGCCTTGTCGCGGGTCTCGAAGAAGTCGGCGCACGGCACGAAGGTGGTGAGCGTGCGCTCCGCGCGCTGGAACTCCTCCCACCGCTTGAGCCAGTCCCCGTACGGCGACTCCAGGCCGCGCTCCAGCAGCGCGTCGTGCAGCGCCTGGGTGCGCGGGCGGTTGAAGCCCTGGTTGTAGTAGACCTTCAGCGGCTGCCAGGCGGGGCCGAACTCCGCCTCCGGGTACTTGTCGGTGTCCGTCGCCCCGTCGAACGCCACCATCGTGATCTTGTGGGTCATGATGTGGTCGGGGTGCGGGTAGCCGCCGTTCTCGTCGTAGGTGGTGATCACCTGCGGGCGGAACGCCCGGATCGACCTGACCAGCCGGCCGGCCGCCTCGTCCACGTCCTCCAGCGCGAAGCACCCCTGCGGCAGCGGCGGCAGCGGGTCGCCCTCCGGGAGGCCGGAGTCCACGAAGCCGAGCCACTCCTGCCGGACGCCCAGGATCTGCCGCGCCTCGTCCATCTCCTTGCGCCGCACCTCGTGGATGTTCTCCTCGATGTACGGGTCGCCCTGGAGCTTGGGGTTGAGGACGGAGCCGCGCTCGCCGCCCGTGCACGTCACGACGAGCACGTCCACCCCCTCGGACACGTACTTGGCCATGGTGGCCGCGCCCTTGCTCGACTCGTCGTCGGGGTGGGCGTGCACTGCCATCAGTCGCAGCTGCTCAGTCAAGACTGGTCCTCAATGATTGGTCAGGTCGCTCGGCTTCTATAGTGACGGAATCGGCGCGGGGGATATTCCGTCGTTCGGCGTACGAGAGGAAGATCATGGGCGTGACGGGCGAGCGGCTCCCGGAGGGCCGGTACGGCCGCGCCGCCGAGGCGCGCGCGGACCGCGGACTCAAGATCGCCGGTGCCGTTCTCGGGGCCGGGCTGCTCGCGCTGATCGGCTGGTTCGGTTACGACTACATCGCGGGCCAGAAGGTCAGCGGCGAGATGATCAAGTTCGACATCGCGGCGGCGGACCGGGTGGACGTGCACCTGGAGGTGCGCAAGGCCGACGGCGCGAAGGGGTACTGCACGGTGCGGGCCCTCGCGGAGAGCGGCGCGGAGGTGGGCCGCAAGGAGGTCCGCTTCGACCAGGCCGCGGCGCGGATCGACGAGGTGGTCGCGGTCCGTACGACGGAGCGGGCCACGGCCGCCCAGCTGCTCGGCTGCACCGCGGACTGACACCCCCGCGCGGGGCCTGCCGACCGCCCCCCGCGGGGCCGCCGGACCGCTCACGGCACCCCGTGCCACCTGCGGAGTCGGTTATTCCGTGACTTTCGTCCTCCCCTTCCGGGCGCCTAATTGTTAGGCTCGTGGTTTCGCCCTCCCGGTAAGGCCGCATGCTTCTGGTAGGGCGATGCTTTGTATACCCGGCACCGACGAGGAGCACCTGTGACCCAGACCAGCGACAACGTCACCTGGCTCACCCAGGAGGCGTACAACCAGCTCAAGGCCGAGCTGGAGTACCTGTCTGGTCCCGCGCGAACCGAGATCGCCGCGAAGATCGCCGCGGCGCGCGAGGAGGGGGACCTGCGCGAGAACGGCGGGTACCACGCGGCCAAGGAGGAGCAGGGCAAGCAGGAGCTGCGGGTGCGCCAGCTCACCCAGCTCCTGGAGCACGCGAAGGTCGGTGAGGCCCCCGCCGAGACGGGTGTGGTGGCTCCCGGCATGGTCGTGACGATCGCCTTCGACGGCGACGAGGACGACACGGTGACCTTCCTGCTGGCCTCCCGGGAGTACGCCAGCTCCGACATCGAGACCTACTCCCCGCAGTCCCCGCTGGGCTCGGGCGTGAACGGCAAGAAGGTCGGCGAGGACGCCGAGTACGAGCTGCCGAACGGCAAGACGGCGTCGGTCCGCATCCTGGACGCCAAGCCGTACCAGGGCTGATCCGGCGCATCGGCGCGCAGGTGCGTCCGGCACCTGTGGCGCTCGGACGTACGGACATACGGGCGCTCGGGCGCTCGGGCGCTCGGTGAAGGGCCGGGCGCGGCACCGCGATGGTGCCGCGCCCGGCCCTTCGCCATGGGCGCGGGCCCCGGCCGGTCGGGGTCCGGCCCGGAGCGGGTCAGGAGGCCGCGCGGTACTTGCGGACGGCCAGCGTGCGGAAGACCACGACGATCAGCACCGACCACAGGAGCGACGCGGCCACGGGGTGCTGCATGGGCCACGCCTCCGACGCCCCGACCCCGGGGTTCCCGAACAGCACCCTGCACGCCTGGACCGTCGCGCTGAACGGGTTCCACTCGGCGACGGGCTGCAGCCACGGAGCCATCTGGCTGGAGTCCACGAAGGCGTTCGACACGAAGGTGACGGGGAAGAGCCAGATGATGCCGCCCGAGGTCGCCGCCTCCGGGGTGCGCACGGACAGGCCGATGAGCGCGCCGATCCAGGTGAAGGCGTAGCCGAGGAGCAGCAGCAGGGCGAAGCCGGCCAGGACCCTCGCCGCGTTGGTGGGCTCGGCGGAGCCGGGGCGCCAGCCGACGAGCAGCGCGACGAGCGCGAGGACGAGCAGGGTGATCGACGTCTGCACGAGGTCGGCGACGGTGCGGCCGGTCAGGACGGCACCCCGTGCCATGGGCAGTGAGCGGAAGCGGTCGATGATCCCCTTCTGCATGTCGTCGGCGATGCCCGCGGCCGAGCCGGCCGTGGCGAAGGTGACCGTCTGGGCGAAGATGCCGGCCATCAGGAAGTTGGTGTAGACGTCCGGGTCGGTGGTGCCGGCGACCGTCAGCGAGCCGCCGAAGACGTAGGTGAAGAGCACCACGAACATGACCGGCTGGATGACGTTGAAGAGGATCATCTCGGGGATGCGCGTCATCCGGATCAGGTTGCGCCGGGCGACCACGAGGGAGTCGGAGAGCGACCGGGCGACGCCGCCGCGCGGGCGGGGCGCGGCGGGGCGCGCGGTGTCGGTGGCGGTGGCGGCGGTCGTCACTGCGTGGGCTCCTTCCGGGTGCCGGTGGCCGGGGTGCCGGTGTCGTCGGGCCGGGCGGGGGTGTGGGGGCGGTCGGGGCTGGGGGGATGGTCGGGGCCGTGGGAGTGGTCGGGGCGGTCAGGGTCGTCAGGGCGGTCCGGGTCGTCGGCGTTCTCACGGTTCTCGGCGGCGTGGCCGGTGAGCGAGATGAACACGTCGTCGAGGGTGGGGCGGCGCAGTGCGATGTCGTCGATCTCCACGCCGCGCGCGTCGAGCTCCCGGATCACCTCGACGAGCAGCCTGGCGCCTCCGCTGACGGGCGCGGTGACCCCGCGCGTGTGCTCGTCCACGGTGACGGTGCCGCCCCGGCCGAACCCGGCGAGCACCGCGCGGGCGGCGGGGAGGTCGCCGGGCGCGTGCACGACGACCTCGACGCGCTCGCCGCCCGTGCGGGCCTTGAGCTGGTCGGCGGTGCCCCGCGCGATGACCCGGCCGTGGTCCACGACGCAGATCTCGTGGGCCAGGTGGTCGGCCTCCTCCAGGTACTGGGTGGTGAGCAGCAGGGTCGTACCGCCCGCGACGAGTTCCTGGATGACCTCCCACAGGGCCTGGCGGTTGCGCGGGTCGAGGCCGGTCGTCGGCTCGTCCATGAACATGACGGGCGGGGAGACGACGAGCGCGGCGGCGAGGTCGAGGCGGCGGCGCATGCCTCCCGAGTACGTCTTGGCGGGCCGGTCGGCGGCGTCGGCGAGGCCGAAGCGCTCCAGCAGCTCCGCCGCGCGGGCCTTCGCCGCCTTGCCGGTCATCTGGTAGAGCTGGCCGACCATCCGGAGGTTCTCGCGGCCGGTCAGGTACTCGTCGACGGCGGCGAACTGGCCGGAGAGGCCGATGGAGCGGCGCACCTCGTCGGGGTGCTTGAGGACGTCCACCCCCGCGACGACGGCCCGGCCGCTGTCCGGGCGCGAGAGCGTGGTGAGCACGCGCACCGCGGTGGTCTTCCCCGCGCCGTTCGGCCCGAGGAGCCCGAGGACGGTGCCCTCGGGGACGTCGAGGTCCACGCCGTCCAGAGCTCGTACGTCGCCGTAGGTCTTCACCAGACCCTCGGCGTGAATGGCGCCTGGCATGTGATGACTCCCGCCGGGTCGGGGCACTGTGGGTGATGCCGGTCCTCCCCAGCTTAGGAAGGCGTCGGCCCGGCGGCCCGGTGAGCGCGGCGCGGGGCGGGACGGTCAGCTCGGGGCGGGGCGGACGGTGGGCCCGTGGTGCGGCGGACTGTCGGCGCGGGACGGGGCGGATGGTGGGCGCGGGGCGGGGCGGGCGGTGGGCGTACGGCGGGGCGGACGGTGGCCGTGCGGCGGGGCGGGCGGTGGGCGCGGAGTGCGGCGGACGGTCGGCGGGCGTACGGCGGGGCGGACGGTGGGCGCGGCGTGCGGCGCGGCGCGTGGCGGGCGGTGCGGCGGGCGGCGCCGGGTGGGGCGTACGGCGGGCGCGGCGCGCGGAGGGCGTGCGGCCGGGGGCTCCGCCGGGGCCGGCCCCGGCCACCCGCGCCCGCCCGGTCAGTCGCCGAGGATCGTGTGGCCCGCCTCCTGGAGGGCGTGCCGCACCTCGGCGCAGTGCTCGGCGCCCTTCGTCTCCAGGTGGAGCTCCACCTCCACCTCCGTCAGGCCCAGGCGCGGATCGGTCCGGACGTGGCCGACGTCCAGGACGTTGGCGTCCACCACCGTCAGCACGCCCAGCAGGTTCGCCAGCGCGCCCGGCCGGTCGGGCAGGCGCAGCCGCAGGCTGAGGTAGCGCCCCGCCGCGGCCATGCCGTGGCGCAGCACCCGCTGGAGCACCAGCGGGTCGATGTTGCCGCCCGACAGCACGGCGACGACCGGGCCCTCGAACGCCTCGGGGTCCGACAGGAGCGCCGCGACCGGGCTCGCGCCCGCCGGTTCGACCACCAGCTTGGCCCGCTCCAGGCAGAGCAGCAGCGCCGACGACAGGGCGTCCTCCGAGACCGTGCGGACCTCGTCCACGACCTCCTGGACGAGCCCGAACGGCACGTCCCCCGGCCGTCCGACCACGATCCCGTCCGCCATGGTGGGCCCGCAGTCCACCGCCACCGGCCGCCCCGCCGCCAGCGAGGGCGGGTACGCGGCGGCCGAGCGGGCCTGCACGCCGACCACCCTCACGTCGGGCCGCAGCGCCTTCACCGCGACGCCGATGCCCGCCGCGAGGCCGCCGCCGCCCATGCCGACGACGACCGTGCGGACCTCGGGGCACTGCTCCAGGATCTCCAGGCCGACCGTGCCCTGCCCGGCGATGACGTCCGGGTGGTCGAAGGGGTGGATGAACACCGCGCCCGTGTCGCGGGCGTAGTCCTGCGCGGCCGCGAGGGACTCGTCGACCACGTGGCCGCGCAGCCGCACGTCGGCCCCGTACTCGCGGGTCGCGGCGACCTTCGGCAGCGGGGCGCCGACCGGCATGAACACCGTCGACCGCACGCCCAGCAGGGACGACGCCAGCGCCACGCCCTGCGCGTGGTTGCCGGCCGACGCGGCGACCACCCCGGCAGCCCGCTCCTCGGGGCGCAGCCCGGCGATCCGCACGTACGCGCCGCGCAGCTTGAACGAACCGGTCCGCTGGAGGTTCTCGCACTTGAGGTGGACGGGAGCGCCGACCAGCCGCGACAGGTGCCTGCTGCCCTCCAGCGCGGTCGTCCGCGCGACCCCGGAGAGCATCTTCTGGGCGCCCCTCACGTCGTCGAGCATGACGTGCCGGGAGGGGCGGGCGGTGCGGAAGCTCATGGCGCCAGTCTCGCAGCTCCCGGAGTACGGCATCTCCTTCGCGCAGCGCCGGTACGTACGGGCTGCACTCCGCGTACTCTGTCCCCCACCGAAACGACCGCCGCACGAGAGAGCCCCCAGCCATGCCCACTTCCCAGGACATGACGACTGATCTCGACACCGGCCTCCTCGATGCCCTCCAGCACCAGGTGGCCGTCTTCGCCCGGCGGGCCGAGCAGACCCGCCTCGGTGGGACGGGTCAGCTCCGCAACTCGATGGACCGCGCCGCCTATCTGCTGCTCAACCGGCTCGACCAGGAGGGCCCGATGGGGGTGAAGGCGCTGGCGGCCGGGATGGGCATCGACTCCTCCACGGTCACCCGGCAGGTCGCGCCGCTCGTCGACACCGGCCTGGTGAAGCGGACGTCGCACCCCGAGGACGGCCGCGCGGTCGTCCTCCAGCTCTCGCCGCGCGGCCAGGCCCGCCTGGAGGAGGTGCGCAGTTCCCGCCGCGACCTGATGGCGACGGTGACGGAGGGCTGGACGGCCGACGAGCGGGAGGCGTTCTGCACGCTGCTCACGCGCTTCAACTCGGCCCTGTCGGTCCGGCAGGGCCGCGTCCAGCCCGCGGCGCCGCGCGAGCCCTCCGACCCGGCCTGACACCGGCCTGACACCGGCCTGGCACCGGCCGGTCGTCCGGCCGCGACCCGGCCGCCTGACCGGTCGGCCGTCCGGTCGCCGGTCGGCCGCCCGGCGCCGGGTCCCGTACGCCGGGCGTCGACCGCGTACCGCCCGGACCGCCCGGACCTGGGCGTGCCGTACGCCCGGCCTCGGAGACGGGGCGCCCGCACACCGCCGGTGCGCGGGCCCTTGACGGCCGGTGCCGGGCGGTCTGTGATGAGGGCGTGGCCGCGGACGACTCAGGGTTCGGCGCCTTCGTGGCGGGGACGGCGGGCCGGCTGCTGCACGTCGCGACGCTCCTGACGAGCGAGCCCGTCCAGCCGCCCGGCGCCAACCCGCACGCCCTGCGGCTGCTGACGGCCGCGCTCGGCACGACGTACGCCCACTGGGACCGGCTGCGCGGCGGCGACCCGTACGGCGACGACCCGTACGTGTACGCCCGCCGGGATCTGGCCGAGCGGTTCGCGCGCGAGGCGCGGCGGTACCGGCGGGGGCGCGGCGGGCCGCTGTCCCGGCTGGCCCCGCGCGAGCGGCTCGCGGTGGTGCTGCGGCTCCACGAGGGGCTGTACGAGGAGCAGGCCGCCGCGCTGATGGGCCTGTCCGCGGAGCGGGTCCGGGAGCTGTTCCTGCGCGGGGTGGGCGCCCTGCGCAGCGCGCCCGCTCCCGCGCGCCCGCACCCCGCGCCGGACGCCGGGTCCCGGTCCGCTGCGGGCTCCGGGGCGGCCGGGCGCGCCGGGGCGGACGGGACGGCCGGGGCGGACGGGGTGGCGGGGTGAGCGGGGTGGCGGGGTGAGCGGGGCGCGGGACCGCAAGGAGCGGGAGGTGGCCCGGCTGCTGGCCGCGGCCGCCCGGCCGCCCGTCCCGCCGGACCTGCGGGCGCGCGCCGAGGCGTACGGCAGGCGGATGAGGCGCCGGGAGCGGCGGCGGCGCTGGGCGCTGTGGGTCCTGGCGGGCTGCGCCGCCGTGGCGTTCGCGGCCTGGGCGTACACCGCGCAGCCGTGGGCGGCGCCGCCCATGGGGACGACGCCGCCGCTGGAGCCGTGGTGACGCGGCGCCCCCGGACGGGGGGCCGCCGCCCCGCGGGTCAGCCCAGGGCCTGGCGCAGGTCGGCGAGGAGGTCCTCGACGTTCTCGATGCCGACGGAGAGCCGCACCAGGTCGGCCGGGACCTCCAGCGCGGAGCCGGCCGCGCTGGCGTGGGTCATGCGGCCCGGGTGCTCGATCAGCGACTCGACGCCGCCCAGCGACTCGCCGAGCGTGAACAGCTTCGCCCGGTCGCACACGGCGACGGCCGCCTCCTCGCCGCCCGCGACGCGGAACGACACCATGCCGCCGTAGCCCCGCATCTGCTTCGCGGCGACCTCGTGGCCGGGGTGCTCCGGGAGCCCCGGGTACAGGACCTGCGTCACCTCGGGGTGCTCCACCAGCATCCGCGCGACGCGCTCGGCGTTGGCGCAGTGCCGGTCCATGCGGACGGCCAGGGTCTTGATGCCCCGCAGCACGATCCACGAGTCGAACGGGCCGGCGACGGCGCCCATGGCGTTCTGGTGGTAGGCCAGCTCCTCGCCGAGCGCCTCGTCGGCCGTGACGAGCGCGCCGCCCACGACGTCGGAGTGGCCGCCCATGTACTTGGTGAGCGAGTGCACGACGACGTCGGCGCCGAGCGCCAGCGGCTGCTGGAGGTACGGCGAGGCGAAGGTGTTGTCCACGACGAGCTTCACCCCGGCCGTGCGGGCCACGTCCGCGAGGGCCGCGATGTCGGTGATGCCGAGCAGCGGGTTGGACGGCGTCTCGACCCAGATCGCCTTGGTGCGGTCGGTCAGCGCGTCCCGCACCGCCGCCGGGTCGGAGGTGTCGGCGACCGACCACTCGACGCCCCAGCGGGAGGCGACCTTCGCGAACAGCCGGAACGTGCCGCCGTACGCGTCGTTCGGGATCACCACGTGGTCGCCGGGGACGAGCAGCGCGCGCAGCAGGCAGTCCTCGGCGGCGAGCCCCGACGCGAACGCCAGGCCGCGGCGGCCGCCCTCCAGAGCGGCGAGGTTCTCCTCCAGCGCCGTCCGGGTCGGGTTGGCGCTGCGGCTGTACTCGTAGCCGCCGCGCAGGCCGCCCACCCCGTCCTGCTTGTACGTGGACACCTGGTAGATGGGCGGGACGACCGCGCCGGTCAGCGGGTCGGCGGTGTTGCCGGCGTGGATGGCGCGGGTCTCGAAGTTCTGGTGGATGTGCTCGTCGCTCATGGAGCGAGCGTAGTGCGGCCGCGCCGCGCACCGCGCCCGGAGCCATGGCCGCCCCCGGCACCGGCGGGGTGCGCAGGAGCGCCCGGACGCCGGCGGGGTGCGCGGGGGCGCCCCGGCGCGGTGGGGCGGCGCCCCGGCACGGCACGGGGCGGCGTGTGCCGGGGGGGACGCGACCCGGCACGGTACGGGGCGGCGTGCGCGGGGCGGACGCGGCGCCGGGGCCCGGCGGGTCCGCGGGCGCCCCGGTGGGCCGGCGCCTCCGGGTGCGGCGGCCGTCCGGGACAATGGGCGCATGGTGGAGATTCTCTGGTTCCTGTTGGCAGTCGGCCTGATCGCCGCGGTCGCCGCGCCCTGGCTGCTGCGCCGCCGCTCCGGCGGGATCCGCCTGACCGAGCCGGGCGCGCCCGACGCGGCCGACCCGCTCGCGTACGGCTTCGTGCGGCAGGAACTGCTGGACGTCCGCATGCCGGGCCCCGACCAGGACCTGGTGGACGTGCTCGACGTGGTGCAGCGCACCCAGGACTGGCGGGCCGCGTCCCAGCTGCTGGCCGGCACCCCCAAGGAGGGCGAGGTGCGCTGGCAGCGGGTGCAGGCGTTCGCGGGCGCCGCGTCGCTGGAGCTCGCGCAGCGCCCCGGCGAGGGCGGGGCGTGGCTGCGGGCGTGGCGGGCCGAGGCGCCGAAGGACGCGGGCGGCGCGGCCGTGCACGCGGAGTTCCTGGTGCAGCAGGCGTGGCGTACGGCGGCGGTGGGCACGGACGAGTTCCGCATCATCCTGGAGGAGGCCCGGACGGTGTGCGGGGAGGCCGCGCTGCTGGCGCCGGGCGACCCCGTGCCGTACATCGTGGAGCTGGCCGTCGCGCGGGGCCTGGGCTACACCCACGAGCAGTTCGACCAGGTGTGGGCGAAGGTCATCGACCGCAGCCCGCAGCACATGGGGGCGCACATCGCGGCGCTGCACTACTGGTGCGAGAAGTGGCACGGCTCCCGCGCGGACGCCGACCGGTTCGCCCAGTCCGCCGCCGCGCGCGCCCCGCAGGGCTCGCTGCTGGCCGCGCTGCCGCTGTTCGCGGTGTGGGAGCACGTGGACGACCTGACGATGGTCCGGGACTTCTACGGCACGCAGGTCGTGTCGCGGGCGATGGAGGGCGCGCTGTACGCGGTGCACTCGGCCCGTCCGGACGACCCGATGCTGGCGCACGTACGCCATCTGCTGATCCACTTCCTGGTGGGCGCGCAGCGCTGGAGCGAGGCCATGCACCAGATCGTGCACGTCGACGGGCACGTGGGCGCGCTGCCGTGGACCGTGAGCGAGGACCCGGCGGCCCAGTACGCGCTGTACCGGGCGCTGGCGGTGGCCGGGTACGAGGCGAACGGCGGCAGCCCGGCGACGCTGCCGCACTGACGGACGGACGGGCGGGGCCCGGCGGACGGGCGGACGGCCCGACGGACGGGCGGACGGCCCGACGGACGGACGGGCGGCCCGACGGACGGACGGGCGGCCCGTCGGACGGACGGGCGGCCCGGCGGACGGGCGGGCGGCCCGGTGAACGGGCGGCCCGCGCGTCCCACCGCATAGAACACGGTTGCGATCCGCCCCGCCGGCAGGTGATACTCCGCTTCCCCCCACGTCCCTTTGTCATGCCTCTTTCCACCCGTGGGGGGACCTGCCCGATGGGCGCTTCCGTGCGCGCGCTGCGCGCCCTGCTCCTGCTCTCCGGTTTCTACCTGCTCGGCATCGCCCTGCTCGCCGTCCTCGCGGGCCTCGACTGGGCCGCGGCGCTCTGGGCGCCCAGCAGCCTCGCCCTGAAGGTGTACGTCGTGAGCGCCCTGCTCGCCGTGCCGGTCGTACGGGGCATGTTCATGCTGCGCACCCCGAAGGGCGAGGCCGCGCACGGCGTCCCCGTCACCGGGGAGCAGGAGCCCCGCCTGTGGCAGGAGGTGCGGGAGCTGGCCCGGCAGGTCGGCACCCGCGCGCCCGACGAGATCCGGCTGACCGGCGACGTGAACGCGGCCGTCGCCGAGGAGGCCCGGCTGCTCGGCCTCCTCGGCGGCACCCGCCGCCTCTACCTGGGCCTGCCGCTGATGGCCGGGCTGACCGAGGCACAGCTGCGCGCCGTCCTCGCCCACGAGATGGGCCACTACGGCAACTCCGACACCCGCCTGTCCGCGATCACCGTCCGGGGCCGCGTCCAGGTCGCCCGCACCATCGCCGACTTCGAGGAGCGGGCCGGCGGCAAGGTCGCCAAGGAGCGGGAGCGCCAGGAGAGGAAGAACGCGAAGAAGGTGGCCAAGGGCGGGAAGGCCAAGGAGGTCGACACGACCGGCGCCGGCCTCACCTACCGGGCCATGGCGCGGCTGTACCGGGCGTACGGCCACTTCTACCTGCGCGCCACGCTCGCCGGCTCGCGCCGCCAGGAGCTGGCCGCCGACCTGGCCGCCGCGCGCATCGCGGGCCGTGACGCGACGGCGTCGGCGCTGCGCGAGCTCCCCGCCCTGGACTCCGCCCACCGCTTCTACCTGGACTGCTACGCCACCCTCGGCGTCGACGCGGGTCTGCTGCCGCCGCCCGGCGAGGTGGTCGGCGGCTTCCGCCACCTGCTCGCCGCACGCACCGGGGAGCTGGCCGAGCTGCGCCGCGACCTGCCGGACGAGCCCTCGTCCCCGTACGACTCGCATCCGCCGATCGCCGAGCGCGTCGCCCGCCTGGAGGCCCTGCCCGACGACGGCAGGGCGTCCGAGCCCGCGACGCCCGCGCTGGGGCTGCTGTCCGACCCCGGCACGGCGATGGTCGCCGTCGAGCGGACGACGCTCACCCCGCAGGCGCTGCGGATGCGCCGCGTGGACTGGCCTGAGCTGGTGCACACCGCGATGACCGGGCACTCCGCGCGGGAGGCCGAGCCGCTGCGGCGCGCCACCGCCGCGGTGGCCGGCGGCGACGGCTCGCTGGACGCCCTGCTGAACGCGCTCGACCTGGGCGTCGGCTGGGAGATCGCGGACCGGCTGCCCAAGTCCGAGGAGGCCGGTGCGGCGAAGGGCCGCGTGGCCCGCGAGTTCGCCCGCCCGGTGCTGCGCCGGGGCCTGGCGCGGATGGTCGCGGGCGAGCTGGCCGACCGCGGCAGCGCCCGCTGGGAGCTGTCCTGGTCGCGGCCCGCGTCGCTGCGCATGCCGCCGGGTCTCGAGGACGAGCTGCCGGCCGCCCTCGACGCGGCGGTCGCCGACCGCCCCGACACGGCCCCGCTGCGCCGGCTGCTGGCGGCCTGACGGCCGCCCCCACCCGCCCGCTCACCCCACCCACCATCCCCGAGCCCCCCAAGCCCCCCAAGCCCCCAAGCCCCCCAAGCCCCCCGAGCCCCCGAGGCACCACACGTGAAGATCCTGCTCTGGGTCGTCCTGACCCCCGTCGCCCTCCTCGTCCTGGTGGCCGGCGTCTACTTCCTCAAGGCGATCATCGAGGGCGCCGTCGAAGGCTGGCGCTCCGACCCCGGCGCCGAGGAGGCCGCCGCGAAGGCCGCCGAGCGCGTCGCCGCCCTCGGCCTGCTGGCCCCCGAGCGGCAGCACACCAAGCTGTCCGCGCCGCAGCCGCAGGCGCTGACCGTCGCCCTCGCCGCCGCCCGCGCGGGCGACTGGGAGCCGTCCGCGGCCCTCCTGGACGGGACGGCCGCCGCCCGCGACTGGGAGCGGCGCACCGCGTACGTGGAGAAGCTGGCCGACGTCGCCGCCGAGGACGACGCCTGGCTGGCGGCCTGGGAGGCGGCCCGCCCCGACGATCCGGGCGCGGCGCTCGTACGGGCCCGCGGCTCGGTGTTCCTGGCGTGGAAGGTGCGCGGGGCGAAGCGCGCCCAGTACACGTCCTCGGAGCAGTTCGAGGGCTTCCACCGCACGCTGGCCCGCACCCGCCACGAGCACGCGCGGGCGGCTGAGCTGGCGGTGCCGGGCGACCCGTCGCCGTACGTGGGCGAGATCTGGACGGCGATCGGCCTGGGCTACCCGCACGAGGAGATGCACCGCATCTGGCGGGACATCACCAGCCGCGACCCGCACCACTACGAGGCGCACTTCTCGGCGCTCCAGTACTGGTGCGGCAAGTGGCGCGGCTCCGAGGAGCTGGCGCGGGCCTTCGCGGTGAAGGCGGCGGCCGCGGCGCCTCCGGGCACGCTGATGAAGGTGTTCCCGCTGATCGCGCACTTCGAGCACGACGACTCGGACTCGGCGGACGTGGACCGCACCCCGGAGATGTACGCGGCCGTGGACGCCGCGCTCGCCGACGCGGCCGCCGCCGACCCGGACCACCCGCGCCTCGCGGAGGTGCGGCACCTGCTCGCGTACTACCTGTACCTCCAGGAGCGGTGGGAGCCGGCGCTGGAGCAGTTCCGGCTGGTCGACGGGTACGTGGACGCGCTGCCGTGGCGGTACCGGGGCGATCCGGCCGGCGAGTTCTGCCGGATGCGCGACGAGTCGGCCGTGAACGCCGCGGAGGCCGCCGCGTCCGGGCGGTCCGGCGGCGCCGGGGACGCCGCCGGTGCCGGGGAGGTGCCCGCGTGAGCCTGGAACTCGTACGGATCCTGGTGATCACCGGCGCCGTCGCCGTGTCCGTCGCCGCGTACCGGCGGTTCAACGGCGCGGCGCCCTCGCGGGGCGAGGCCGGGGCGGAGCGGGAGGCCCAGGCGCTGGGCCTGCTGCCCGCGGCACGGCAGAACACGATGCTGGCCGCCCCGGACCCCGGGCTGGAGCGGGCGCTGGCCGCCGCCGCGCGGGGCGACTGGCAGCCGGCGGCCCGGCTGATGGCCGCGACGCGGGAGGGCCGCGACTGGTCGCGCCGCTCCCGGTACGCGGGCTTCCTCGGCGAGGCCGCCGCCGAGGGCGACGGGGCGTGGCTGGAGGCGTGGGAGGCGGCCCTCCCGGACGACCCGGACGCGGCCGTGGTGCGGGCCTCGTCGACGGTCTGCCTGGCATGGCTGATGCGCGGCGGAGACTGGGCGAAGAACACGTCGGCGGAGCGGTTCGCGGGCTTCTTCGAGGTGCTGCCGCGGTCGCGGGACCAGGTCGCGCGGGCCGCGGAGCTGGCCCCGGAGGACCCCACGCCGTACATCGTCGAGATCAGCACGGCGCTCGGCCTGAACTACCCGCACAAGAAGATGCACCGGATCTGGAAGGAGATCACCGACCGGGCCCCGCACCACCCCGGCGCGCACCGCTCGGCGCTCCAGTACTGGTGCGCCAAGTGGCACGGCTCCGAGGAGCTGGCGGTGCGGTTCGCGCGGGTGGCGGCGGATTCCGCGCCGCCGGGCACGCTGCTGCGGACGCTGCCGCTGCTGGCCTGGTGGGAGCACCGCGGTCGCGAGGGGAAGGCGCGCGACTACCGGGCGCCGGAGCTGGTGGCGCTGGTGGACGCGGCGCTCGCGGACGCGGCGGCGGCCCCGCCGGACCACCCGGACCTGCCGGGGACGCGGCACCTGCTGGCGTACTTCCTGGCCCGGCAGGGCCGCTTCGACGCGGCGCTGGAGCAGTTCCGTCTGGTGGACGGATACGTGGGCGCGTGGCCGTGGGCCGACTACACGGACCCGGTCGCGTACTACTGCCGCTGGCGGGACAAGGCGGTGCGCGGGGCGCGCGGGCGCTGAGGAATCCCGGAGGGGGCGGCGGACGTTGTGCCTGGGAGCCCCCTTCCGGAGGAGACCCGCCATGTTCCTGTACCGCCGCACGCCGGAGATGCCCACGCCCGAGCAGGCGCTGAAGGGCCGCCCGGAGCCGGAGTTCACCGTCCCGGACCGCCACACCGTCCTCGGCACGCCCCTGCTCGGCCCGTACCCGGAGGGCCTGGAGGTGGCCGACTTCGGCCTGGGCTGCTTCTGGGGCGCGGAGCGGACGTTCTGGCGGACGCCCGGCGTGTGGACGACGCTCGTCGGCTACCAGGGCGGCTCCACGCCGAACCCGTCGTACGAGGAGGTCTGCTCCGGCCTGACCGGCCACACGGAGGTCGTGCGCGTCGTGTACGACCCGGCGAAGGTGACGTACGAGGAGCTGCTGAAGGTCTTCTGGGAGGCCCACGACCCCACGCAGGGGTACCGCCAGGGCAACGACGTGGGCACCCAGTACCGCTCGGCGGTCTTCACCCACTCCCCCGCCCAGGCTGCGGCGGCCGAGTCCTCCCGCGAGGCGTACCAGCGGGTCCTGACCGCCTCCGGGTACGGCACGATCACCACCGAACTGCGCCCGGCGGCCGACCTGCCCTTCCACCCGGCGGAGCCGTACCACCAGCAGTACCTGGACAAGAACCCGGCCGGCTACTGCGGCATCGGCGGCACGGGCGTCTCCTGCCCGGTGGGGGTGGCGCGGGCCGATGGTGTCCGCCCGGCATGACGCCCCGTCCCAGGCGAACCGGGGCCGCTCCCGCCTGACCGGCATCGCCCCGGTCGACGACTGGTCCGGCCGCCTCCTCGTGATGCCCCCGGCCCGCGCTCTCGCGGGCCGGGGGCGTCGTCGTCTCACCGGTGAGCCGGCGAAGGTACGGCCGACGGTCGCGGTGCTCCGGGCAGTGCCGGAGCCCGAGCCGCTGGGTGTGGTGCACGGGGCGGGGACTCCCGGCGGGGCGGGCCACAGCCCGGCGGACCCGCTCACGGCCGCCGGATGCGCGGCTGGGCCCGCCTCGACGTCAGGCCCTGGCACCGCCAGGAACACCGGCGGAGCCCTGCGGCCAGACGGAGCACAGTCGAGATGCGGCCGGTCTCACGCACCTCGACGATCACGCTGAAGGGCGGATCGCGGGGCACTGTGCCAGCCGAGCGCTCCGCCGAGTCATGCGTCGAGGAAAGAGGAATCCATGACGGCAGCGACGGAGACTCCCACTCGTGAGAAGGCCGAGGGGGCCAAGAGGAGTTCGGCGAGGAATCCGCCTTCGGCCCGCTTCTGATGGCAGCCTTGCTGTCCCGGCGTGAGGAGCGCGGCGAGGAACCGATCATCGAGCACCCCCTCCTCCTGGCGGCGCTCGCGCGCCGCCGCGGGGAGGGCGGCGAGGGGTCGCTCATCGAGCACCCCCTCCTGCTCGCGGCGCTCATGCGCCGCCGCGGGGAGGAGCGCGGCGAGGAGTCCATCATCGAACACCCCCTCCTCCTGGCAGCGCTCATGCGCCGCCGCCGCGAGGAGCGCGGCGAGGAGTCGCTCATCGAGCACCCGCTCCTGCTCGCGGCGCTCATGCGCCGCCGCGGGGAGGAACGCGGCGAGGAGTCCATCATCGAACACCCCCTCCTCCTGGCAGCGCTCATGCGCCGCCGCCGCGAGGAGCGCGGCGAGCCGCTGATCCAGCACCCCCTCCTCCTCGCGGCGCTCATGCGCCGCTGACGGCAGGCAGCGACACTCTGCCCCCCGGTTCCGGCGGTCGCCGGCATCGGGGGGCAGGCCCCGTACGGCAACCGAAGACCTGAGGAAACACAATGGCAGCTGAGTCCGGCGACAAATCGGAACGGGATCCCCTGGAGGTTTTCGTCGACGAGATCTTCGAGGAGATCGTGCGCGATGCCGGCATCCCCCCTGCCGGCAACGGCGCCAAGCACAGGAAGGACCCACTGGCGGGAGCCCTGATGGAAGCGGCCGTGGCGTTCCTTTCCCAGCCGCCTTCCCGCTCCACGGAACTGGAACGGGTCCTGCTCGCGCAGACCCTGGCGACCGCGCTGGCGGAATCCCTCGCACCGACGCTGGCAGATGTGCTGGCCTCGGAGATCATGAAGGTGCTGAACCAGCACGCGGCCTCCCAGAGTGGGGGCGGTCACGAGACCGTCGGCGGCTCCGGCCGCGGCCCCCGCTCTTCCGGTCGGGGCGAGCGATAGCGTCCCCGTGACGCTCACCGCCGAGTCGGCGCAGCGGCTTCGCGGTGCGCCGCTCGGCGGGCGTGTGAGACGTGAGGCGCGCGATCCGGACCCGCCCGGTCGGGGCGGCACCCGCAGAGGGGTGACCGTCGCCGCGGCGGCCTGGGGCCACCCACGGGAAAGGCGGCGGTGCCCCCTCTCGGGGCGCCGCCGCCTTCCCGTGCCGGGCCGGGTGGGTCAGAGGGCCGAGCCGGCCTTCCAGTCGGCCCAGCTCATGTTCCAGCCGTTGAGGCCGTTGTCCGGGGCGATCGTCTTGTCCTTGGAGTTCTTGACGATCACCACGTCGCCGATGAGCGAGTTGTCGTAGAACCAGGCGCCCGGCTGCTTCGGGTCGCCCGCGCCCTTGACGTCGTTGAGGCCGACGCAGCCGTGGCTGGTGTTGGCGTTGCCGAAGACGGAGTCGGCGCCCCAGTAGTTGCCGTGGATGAACGTCCCGGACGTGGAGAGCCGCATGGCGTGCGGGACGTCCTTGATGTCGTACTCGCCCTTGCCGTCGTCGTCGGTGAAGCCGACGGTGGCGCCGTTCATCCGGGTCTCCTTGAACTTCTCGGAGATCACCATCTGGCCGTTGTAGGTCGGGGTCTCCGGGGAGCCGGCGGAGATCGGGATCGTCTTGACCGTCTTGCCGTTCCGCTCGATCTTCATCGTCTTGGTGGCGACGTCGACGGTCGAGACCTGGTTGCGGCCGATCTTGAAGGTGACGGTCTTCTGCTGGACACCGAAGACGCCGTCGGCGCCCTCCACCCCGTCGAGCTTCAGCTTCAGGGTGACGGTGGAGTTCTCGGTCCAGTACTGCTCGGGGCGGAAGTCGATGCGCTGGGAGTTGAACCAGTGCCCGACGACCTCCTGACCGCTGGACGAGGAGACCTCGATGCCCGCCTGGACGGCCTTCTTGTCGCTGATCGGCTTGTTGAAGTTGATCGACACCGGCATGCCGACGCCGACGGTGGAGCCGTCCTCGGGGGTGAAGTTTCCGATGAAGCTGTTCGCCTTGGAGACGGTGGTGAAGGACGAGTTCTCGTGGGCCTCGCGGCCCTCGGAGTCCTTCGCCGTCGCGGCGATCTTGTAGGTGGTCGCGCGCTCCAGCTGCTCGGTGGGCTGCCAGCTCTTGCCGTCCGCGGCGAGCTCGCCCTTGACCTGCGTGCCGTCGGGGGCCGTCATCGCGACCGAGGTGAGTGTGCCCTCGGCGACCGTGACCTTGGCGTCGTTGTTGATCGACGCGTTGATCGCGCCGTTCTTCGGGGAGATCGATATTCGGGCCTGGGAGGTCTTCTGCGCCGCCGCCTCGTCGACCTGGGCCTGTGAGCTGTTCGGACTCTCACTGCTGCCGCCGGCGGCGCCGGCCTCGTCACCGCTGTTGCAGCCCGTGAGTACCAGCACACCGCTGAGCAGTGCGGACGCGGCCACCAGGCCCCGCCGCTTACCGTCCGTCGTCACACGCTTCTCCATCGTCGCGGTTTCCCTGCCAACACTCGACAACACCCATATCACCCCTTCCGGTTCCAGATCGGCGCAGGGTGTGGGGAACACCACTGACCGACGCGCCGGTCCGGGCCCCGGTTCCCGGACGGAGGGGTGGCCCCGGCCACTCGTGCGCGGGTGCGCTGACGGGGCCGGAGCCTCGAGGGTGTCACATCTCCGGGGCGGACGTACCGGGCGTCCCGCCCCTCGTCTTCTTCCCCGCCCTCGCGGGACGAGTCGCCGGAGCCGGGGGTGTCGCCGGGGTCACAGGAGGCGCGCGCGAGCCCCGGTGCCGCCCTCCTCGTCCGCGTCCTCCTCGTCGAAGTCCTCCTCGTCGAGGTGCCAGGCGTCGACGTCCGGGTCGTAGGCGGACCGCTCGCTGCTCCAGGACGCCTGGACGAGCTCCACGCCGGGCACCTCGCCGACGAGCTGGAAGGGCTCGACGAGGTACGCCAGGGCTTCCGCTTCGTCCTCGCGGACGGCCGCCCGCGCGTGCGCGCGCTCCTCCTCCGGCATGAACTCGTCGTCCTTGATCCGTCGCAGAGCGGCGTCGGTCAGTTGGTCCCGCTCGGTCACCTCCAGCACCAGGTCCACCCGAAGTCGCACATACCGTGAGGTCTCAGAAGCGCTCATATGACGGAGCGTAAGGCGCTCACGGCCCCGGCTTTTCCACGACCCGCTGTGTTCACTAGCATCTGCGCAACACCCAATTCTCGATTCCGCAAGGGGATCTGAATCTGTGTCCGTCGCACGCCGACCCCTGCTGACCGCCACCGCCGCCGGTACGCTGCTCGGTGCCCTGTGGTTCGTCCCCTCGGCGAACGCCACCGGTGAGGAACCGGCCCCTCACCACCCCCGCCAGGACGTCTCGCGGCAGCTCGCCGCGGCGCCCGCCGGTGCCGCCGGCGCCACCGGCGGCCCGTCCTCCGAGGGCCGGGCCGGGCAGGAGCTCAGACTGGCCGACACGGGCGCCGGCGTGGAGACCGCCCCGTACGTGCTGGGTGGCTCGGCCTTCCTCGCCGTCGGCGTCGGCCTCGTGGCCTACGCGACCCGGCGCGGGGCGGGCGCGGTCCTCTGAGGCGCCGCGCGGGCCCGCCGGACGTCCACGCCGCGCGGGCCCGCCGGACGTCCACGCCGGGCGGACGCGGGCCCGCCGAAAGCCGCCGTACGCGGGGCGGGCGCCGTGACGCGCCCGCCCGCCGCGGTCACGCCGTCGGGCCGGTCACGCCAGTGGGCCGGTCACCCGCTCGACCGCCGCGACGACCCCGCCGTCCCGTACGAAGGCGTCCGCCGCCTCCAGCTCGGGGGCGAGGAACCGGTCCGGGCCGGGCCCGGCCACGCCCGCCGCGCGCAGCGCGTCGATGACCGCGCGGGAGGCGGGCGCCGGGGTGAGCCCGTGGCGCAGCTCGATGGCCCGCGTCGCCGCGTACAGCTCGACGGCGAGGACCCGGCGCAGGTTGCCGATCGCGGTGCGCAGCTTGCGCGCCGCGGACCAGCCCATGGACACGTGGTCCTCCTGCATGGCGGACGACGGGATGGAGTCGGCGGAGGCCGGGACGGCGAGCCGCTTCATCTCGCTGACCAGCGCGGCCTGCGTGTACTGGGCGATCATCAGCCCCGAGTCGACGCCGGCGTCGTCGGCGAGGAACGGCGGCAGGCCGTGGCTGCGGTTCTTGTCGAGGAGCCGGTCGGTGCGGCGCTCGGCGATGGAGGCGAGGTCGGCGGCGGCGACGGCGAGGAAGTCGAGGACGTACGCGACGGGGGCGCCGTGGAAGTTGCCGTTCGACTCCACGCGGCCGTCCGGCAGGACGACCGGGTTGTCGACGGCGGCGGCCAGCTCCCGCTCGGCGACCAGCCGGGCGTGCGCCATCGTGTCCCGGCCGGCGCCCGCGACCTGCGGGGCGCAGCGCACCGAGTAGGCGTCCTGCACGCGGGGGGCCTCGTCGGCCTGGAAGTGGCCGACCAGGCCGGAGCCCTCCAGGACGGCGAGCATGTTGGCGGCGGCGGCGCCCTGGCCCGGGTGCGGGCGGATGGCGTGCAGCTCGGGGCGGAGGACCTTGTCGGTGCCGAGCAGCGCCTCCAGGCTCAGCGCGGCGGTGACGTCGGCCGTCTTGTACAGCGTCTCCAGGTCGGCGAGGGCCATGACGAGCATGCCGAGCATGCCGTCGGTGCCGTTGAGGAGGGCCAGTCCCTCCTTCTCGCGCAGCTCGACGGGGGCGAGCCCGTGCGCGGCGAGCAGTTCGGCGGCGGGGCGGACCGTGCCGTCGGGGCCCTCGGCGTCGCCCTCGCCCATGAGCGCGAGCGCGCAGTGGGAGAGCGGCGCGAGGTCGCCGGAGCAGCCGAGGGAGCCGTACTCGTGGACGACGGGGGTGATGCCCGCGTTGAGGAGGTCCGCCATGGCCCGCGCCACCTGCGGGCGGACACCGGTGTGGCCGGAGGCGACGGTCTTCAGGCGCAGGAACATCAGGGCGCGCACGACCTCCCGCTCGACGCGCGGGCCCATGCCGGCGGCGTGCGAGCGGACGATGTTGCGCTGGAGCCGGGTGCGCAGCTCCTGGCCGATGTGCCGGGTGGCGAGCGCGCCGAAGCCGGTGGACACGCCGTACACCGGCTCGGGCTTGGCGGCGAGGGCGTCGACGGTCTCCCGGGCGCGGGCGAGGGCGTCGAGGGCCTCGGGGGAGAGCTCGACGCGGGCGCCGTCGCGGGCGACGGCGATGACGTCGGCGGCGGTGGTACCGGACGTCCCCACCACGACAGTGTGCATATCCATATTCAGCACCCTACGGATTGAATCGCAACGTGTCACTACCTCTCCCGGCGCTCCCTCCCCGCCTCGATGAGGCCCCGGCCCGCCGCGCGCCGCGACCACCCGCGCCCAGGCGCGGCGCCGCGCCTCCGCGCCGCCCGCCTCACCCTCCGGGGCGGGCGCCGCGGAACCGGCGGCGGTCGCGCGGCGCGGCGGGCGGCGCGTCCGCGAGCCGTACGACGGCCCCGTCCCGCCCGGCGACGACCGGCTTCGGGGAGCGGGCCGCCTTCGCCCGGTACTGCGCCGCGTCCGCCAGCCGGAACAGCCGCCGGGCCGAGCGCACCGGGCCGATCGGGTCGCCGGTCGACGCCACCCCGCAGGCGACGCCCTGCCCGAACTCCAGCTCGCCCGCCCGCACGCACAGCTCGTCCGCGACGGCGACCACCTCGTCCGCCTCCGGGCCGACCGCCACGAGGCAGAACTCGTCGCCGCCCAGCCGCGCCGCAAGCGCGCCCGGCAGCCGCGCCCCGGCGCACGACAGCACCGACCCGAACCGCTCCAGGAGCCGGTCGCCGACGGCGTGGCCGTGGGTGTCGTTGACGTCCTTGAGCCCGTTCAGGTCGCAGACGAGCAGGCTGACCACCGAGCCGTCGGCCAGGTGCCGCTCCACCGCCTCGTCGAGCCGCGCGTCGACGGCCCTGCGGTTGGCGAGCCCGGTCAGCGGGTCGGTGAAGGCGAGCTTGCGGACCTCCTCCAGGCGCTCGGTCTGGGCCAGCCCGGCGGCCACGACCGAGGCGAGGACGGTCGCGAAGTCGGCGTCGGCGCGGTCGAAGACGGGCGCCCCGGCGGGGCGGGCCACGTACAGCTCGCCCCAGGCCCGGCCGTGCAGCACGATCGGCGCGATGACGCAGCTGCCGCGCCCGCGCCGCCGCAGCGCGGCGACCCGCCACCACGACCCCGGACCCGTGCCCGGTCCCGGCCCTGCTCCTGACCGCGACGCCGACCCGGACCCGGACCCGGCCCCGGACCCCGACCCCGGCCGCGGCCCCGGCCCCGGCCCGGACCCCGACTCCGACCCTGGCACCGCCCCCGACTCCGGCTCCGTCCCCGACTCCGGCCCTGGCACCGCCCCCGACTCCGGCTCCGTCCCCGGCTCCGTCCCCGGAACCGTCCCCGGCCACGCACCCGGGTCCGCGGCCGGCCAGGCCGGGCCGCCGTCGGCCGTCTCGACCCAGGCGTCGGGCTCCCCGCCGCCCGCCCACCGCTCGTGCAGGAACTCGGTGATCTCCGAGAACCGGTGCACCGGGTACGCCTCCGCCTCGGGGAACTCCTCCTCCCCCGGCGCCCGCTGCCCGGCGTTGACCAGGACCCTCAGGCGCCCGAGGTCCCGCTCCCAGACCGAGAGCGCCGCGAACGTACCGCCGAGCGCCTGGCTCGCGCCCAGCGCGGCGGCCCGCCAGCACTCGCGCGGCGTGTGCGCCGCCGCCATCCCCTGCGCGAGCGCCACCACGGCCCGCAGCCGGACATCCTCACCCATTCCCTCAGCTTAGGGAGAGATCAGTATTTTTAACCCATGAACGGGAAATCTTTACGCCAGGTGGCCCCGGGGGCCCCACCGACCCCAGGACCCCTGTCGATGTCTACTCCCCCGGCCAGCGCGGCGCACGCTTCTCGTTGAACGCGGCCACGCCCTCCCGGCGGTCCCCGGAGAAGGCGACGGACCGCCACGCGGCGTCCTCCACCTCCAGACCGGCCCGCACGTCGAGCCCGTGCCCCAGGCGCAGGGCCCGCTTGGCGGCGCGCAGCCCGACCGGCGAGTTCGCCGCGATCCGCGCGCCCAGCTCCAGGGCGGCGCCGCGCGCGTCGTCCTCGACCAGCTCGTCGACGAGGCCCAGCCCCGCGGCCTCGGCGGCCGGCACCCGGCGGGCGGTGAAGACCAGCTCCGCGGCGCGGGCCGCCCCGACCCGGCGCGGGAGCAGCTGCGTACCGCCGCCGCCGGGGATGACCCCCACGGAGACCTCGGGCAGCCCGACGACGGCCGTCGCGTCGGCGACGATCAGGTCGCAGGCGAGCGCCAGCTCGAACCCGCCGCCCAGCGCGAAGCCGCGCACGGCCGCGATGGCCGGCATGGGCAGCTCCAGCACGCCCGTGTAGGCGGCGCGGGCGGTCGGCCGCTGGCGCATCAGGTCGGCGTCGGTGAAGGAGTTGCGCTCCTTCAGGTCGGCGCCGACGCAGAAGGCCCGGTCGTGGGAGCTGGTCAGGACGGTGACCCGCGCGGAGGGGTCGGCCGCCAGCGCGTCGCAGGCGGCGGCGATCGAGCGGGCCATCTCCGTGGAGACCGCGTTCATGGCCTTCGGCCGGTCGAGGACCAGCTCGGCCACGTACCCGTGCCGGCGCACGACGACGTGCTCGCCGTACCGCACCCCGTCCCGCTCCCGCTCCCCGTCCCGCTGCTCCGGCTGCTGCTCGGACATGGCGCCCACCCTCCCGGTTAACGACCGTTCATTCGTCTAACGGGGGATCTTAGGCTCCCGCCGCGAGAGCATCCAGGGCTCGATGACGCCGAGGCCCCGGACCGGCCGCTGCCACATGGGCTGGAGCGCGAAGCGGTACACCGGCGCGGTGGTGCCCTCCTTCTCCGCGCGGGCCGCCTCCTCCGCCGCCTGCGCCTCCGACGCGGGCGCCTCCCCCGTACGGGACAGCTCCTCGGCGAAGTCCCCGTCGACGAGGACGGTGTTCTTGGGCGCTATCGAGGTCAGCCGGCTCGCCAGGTTCACGGTCGTGCCGAACACGTCCCCCATGCGGGTGGTGACCGTGCCGAAGGCGATGCCGACGCGCAGCGCGGGCATCATGTCGTCCTGCTTCAGCGTCTCGATGAGCCGCAGCGAGATCTCGGCCGCCGTGCCCGCGTCGTCGGCGGCGAAGAGCACCTCGTCGCCGAGCGTCTTGATCAGCCGTCCGCCGTGCGCCGCGACCAGGTCGGCGCAGGTCGTCTCGAAGGTCTCGACCAGCTCGCCGAGCTCCTCCTCCTCCAGCCGCCTGGTCAGCCGGGTGAAGCCGACCAGGTCCGCGAAGCCGACGGCGAGCCGCCGGTCCACCATCTCCTCGTCGTCGCCGGCCTGCACCACGCGGCCGGTCGCCGCGGCGAGCTGCCGCCGCCACACGTACACCAGGAACTCCTGGAGCTCCGGCAGCAACAGCTCGACCAGCGGATACGTCACCTCGGTCCGGGTCATGCCGGGCTCGGGCGGCTCGGTCAGGCCCTCCAGGAAGGAGTCGATCTGCCACTCGGCGAGCCGCGCCGTCGTCTGCCCCGTGGACCGGGCCACCTGCACGGCCATCGGCTCGCTCAGCAGCCCCGCCTCCACCAGGCCGGCCAGCCGCCGCAGCGCCAGCACGTCGGCCTCGGTCAGCGCCTTGGCCTGGCCGATGTCCGCGAAGCCCATGGCCCGCCAGAAACGGGAGGCGAGGTCCATGGAGACGCCCGCCGTGCGGGCCGCCTGGAAGGGGGTGTAGCGCCGCTCGGCGCCGAGGATGAGCTGCTCCAGCCGGATGGCGAGGGGGTTGTCGGTCGGCTCCGCCGTGTGGTCGACGACATGGTGGGGGGTGGGGTACTCCGCGCCGCCCTCGTTGTGGTCGTCGACGGTCACCGGCCGCCTCCTGCCCGATCCGTACGCACTGCCCTGCCTGCCGTTCTGTCGCCGACCCGCATGTCGACCCCCTTGTCGACCACCTCGGCGCACGCCGGTCGGCGGGTCGCCTCAACGATACGGCAGGTGTGCCCTGGCTCACGTCCCGGCGGGCGAGCGCGTCCGGCCCACCACCCCGCCCGCCCCTGCCCGAGGGCCCACGGCCCGCCCCACCGCCCGCCCGCCGAGCCCGACCGGCCCGGTCCGCCCACCCGGCCGTACGGCCCACCGCCCCCGACCGGCCCGGTCCGCCGGCCCCACGGCCCCCGACCGCCCCGGTCCGGCGCCCCCGGCCCCATCCCGCCGCCCCCGGCCCCATCCCGCCGGACCCAGGCCGCCCGCCCCGGCCCGGTCCGCCGCCCCGGACGGACGACGCCCCGGACGGACGCCCCGCCGCCCCCGCCCCGGTTCAGTCCGCCGGCCTCAGGTGGACGATGTCGCCCGCGCCCACCGCCTCGCGCCCGCCCTCCGGGAGGGCCACCACCAGCCGCCCCTCGCCGTCGATCGCGGCGGCCCGGCCGGTCAGCGTCCGGTCGCCGGGCAGCTCCGCCCGCACGGCCCGGCCGAGCGTGGCGCAGCCCGCCGCGTAGGCGGCCTGGAGCCCGGAGGCGTCCGGGTCGCCGGAGGCGGCGGTCCACCTGCCGTACCACTCCTCCAGGGAGCGCAGCACGGCCCGCAGCAGCGGGTCGCGGTCGGTGCACACGGCGTCGGCGAGGGCGAGCGAACCGGCCGCCGGGACGGGCAGCTCGTCGGCGCGCAGGGTGACGTTGACGCCGACGCCCACGACGACCCCGTCGTCCCCGGCCCGCTCGGCGAGGATCCCGCCGGCCTTGCGCTCCTCGCCGCCGACGGTGACCAGCAGGTCGTTGGGCCACTTCAGCGCCGTGTCCACCCCGGCGGCGCGGGCCAGCCCGGTGGCGACGGCGACGCCGGTCAGCAGCGGCAGCCACGCCAGGCGCCGGGCCGGCACGTCGGGCTTGAGGAGTACGGAGAAGAACAGCCCGGAGCGGGCGGGCGCCGTCCAGGTCCGGCCGAGGCGGCCCCGCCCGGCGGTCTGCTCCTCCGCCACCAGCACGGCGCCCTCCGCGAGCGAGGCGGCGCGGGCGGCGAGGTCGGTGTTGGTGGAGCCGGTACCGGGCACGAGGTCGACGGAGGTCCACAGCGAGCCCGGCCGCAGCAGCGCCCGGCGCAGCGCGGGGGCGTTCAGCGGGGGCCGTTCCAGATCGCTCCAGCGGCTCGCGGGACCTGTTCCTGGACCATGGGAGGGCGTCATGCAACCCAGCCTAGGTGTGGCAAAGACCGCACTGCCGAAGGGCATCCCCGCCGATACGCTACGGGCCAGTAGCCAACGCAGCCCGTGACCACACGTGACCAGGCAGGGAGCCGCATCCCGATGTCCGAGCGTCAAGACACCGACATTCACACGACCGCGGGGAAGCTCGCGGATCTGCAGCGCCGAATCGAGGAGGCGACGCACGCGGGTTCCGAGCGTGCCGTCGAGAAGCAGCATGCCAAGGGCAAGCTGACCGCCCGCGAGCGGATCGCCCTCCTGCTGGACGAGGACTCCTTCGTCGAACTGGACGAGTTCGCGAGGCACCGGTCCACCAACTTCGGCCTGGAGAAGAACCGCCCGTACGGCGACGGCGTCGTCACCGGCTACGGCACGGTCGACGGCCGCCCGGTCGCGGTCTTCTCGCAGGACTTCACCGTCTTCGGCGGCGCCCTCGGCGAGACCTTCGGCCAGAAGATCATCAAGGTGATGGACTTCGCGCTGAAGACGGGCTGCCCGGTCATCGGCATCAACGACTCCGGCGGCGCCCGCATCCAGGAGGGCGTCAGCGCGCTCGGCATGTACGGCGAGATCTTCCGCCGCAACACCCACGCGTCCGGGGTGATCCCCCAGATCAGCCTGGTGGTGGGGCCGTGCGCGGGCGGGGCCGTGTACTCCCCGGCGATCACCGACTTCACGGTGATGGTCGACCAGACCTCGCACATGTTCATCACGGGCCCCGACGTCATCAAGACGGTGACCGGCGAGGACGTCGGTTTCGAGGAGCTGGGCGGCGCCCGCACCCACAACACCACCTCGGGCGTGGCGCACCACATGGCGGCGGACGAGAAGGACGCCGTCGACTACGTGAAGTCGCTGCTGTCCTACCTGCCGTCCAACAACCTGTCGGAGCCGCCGTCGTACCCGGAGGAGGCCGACCTCGCCCTCACCGACGAGGACCGCGAGCTGGACACGCTCGTCCCGGACTCCGCGAACCAGCCGTACGACATCCGCACGGTCGTCGAGCACGTCCTGGACGACGGCGAGTTCCTGGAGACCCAGGGCATGTTCGCGCCGAACATCGTCACCGGCTTCGGCCGCGTCGAGGGCTTCCCGGTGGGCGTCGTCGCCAACCAGCCGATGCAGTTCGCCGGCTGCCTGGACATCAACGCGAGCGAGAAGGCGGCGCGCTTCGTCCGCACCTGCGACGCGTTCAACATCCCGGTCCTCACCTTCGTCGACGTGCCCGGCTTCCTGCCGGGCGTCGACCAGGAGTACGGCGGCATCATCCGGCGCGGCGCGAAGCTGATCTACGCGTACGCGGAGGCGACCGTCCCGCTGATCACGGTCATCACGCGCAAGGCGTTCGGCGGCGCGTACGACGTGATGGGCTCCAAGCACCTGGGCGCCGACCTGAACCTGGCGTGGCCGACCGCGCAGATCGCCGTCATGGGCGCGCAGGGCGCGGTGAACATCCTGCACCGGCGCGCGCTCGCGGCGGCCCCGGACGACGAGCGGGAGGCGCTGCGCGCCCGGCTCATCCAGGAGTACGAGGACACGCTGCTCAACCCGTACACGGCGGCCGAGCGCGGCTACATCGACGCGGTGGTCATGCCGTCCGAGACGCGGGCGCAGATCGTGCGCGGCCTGCGCCAGCTGCGCACCAAGCGGGAGAACCTGCCCCCGAAGAAGCACGGCAACATCCCCCTGTAGCCCGTCCCGGTGAGGAGCTTCGATGATCAAGGTCCTGCGGGGCAACCCGACCCCCGAGGAGCTCGCCGCCGCCCTGGCGGTGGTCAGGGCGCGGGCGGCGGCGACGGCCGCCGCCGGGGCGGCGGGCACGCGCCCGCGCACCCCGGACGCCTGGTCGGCGCCGACCCGCATCGCGCGGGCCCTGCCGCCGTCCCCGGGCCCGCGCTCCTGGACGCGGACCTACTGGCCCGTGTAGGGCCGCGCCGTGCGGCGCCCGCCGGTCCGTGCGGCCCTGTCCCTGCGGCGCGCGGGCCCGTGTGACCCGCCGGTCCGTGCGGCGCTCCGCGGGCCGGTGTGCCCCACGGGCCGTCGGCCCGTGGAGCACCGCGGAGCCGCGGACAACCGCGGGGCCGTGGAGCACCGCGGGGCCGCGGAGTACCGCAGGGACCGGTGCCGTCCGTTCGTCCGCCCCGCCTGAGTACGCGTACTCAGGCGGGGCGCGGCCGTGGTCCGCAGGATCGAAGGATGCTGTGGTCCGACCCCGAGAACGAACCGCCCGAGGAGATGCGGGCCATGCAGGCCATGCTCCGCCGGGCCGGCACGCTGCTGGCCCTGGCCATGCTGATCGGCATGCTGGCCGCCGGCCTGCGCTGACGGACGCCGACGTACGTCGGCGAACGTCGGCGAACGCGGTGCGCCGGGCCGGCGGGCGCCGCACCCGGGCACGGGCCCGGCGGGCGCCGGGCCACCCGGCACCGGCCCCGTGGGCGCGGGCGGGCCGGTGCCGGGGCGGCTGCATACGATGGCGGCATGAGTGCTCAGCGTCGTCTCGTCCTCGCCTCCGCCTCCCCCGCCCGCCTCGGACTGCTGCGGCAGGCCGGGCTCTCCCCCGAGGTCGTCGTCAGCGGCTTCGACGAGAGCCGGGTGACCGCCCCGACCCCCGCCGAGCTGGCCCTGGCGCTGGCCGAGGCGAAGGCCTCGCTGGTCGCCGCCCGCCCCGAGGCGTCGGGCGCCCTGGTCGTCGGCTGCGACTCGGTGCTGGAGCTGGACGGCCGGGCGCTGGGCAAGCCGGCCGACGCCGAGGAGGCCGTCGCCCGCTGGAAGTCCATGCGCGGCCGGGTCGGCGTCCTCCAGACCGGGCACTGCGTCCACGACACGGCGGCGAAGCGGTACGCCTCCGCGACGGCGTCCACGCTGGTGCGCTTCGGCGACCCGACGGACGAGGAGATCGCCGCGTACGTCGCCAGCGGGGAGCCGCTGCACGTGGCGGGCGCGTTCACGCTCGACGGGCGGTCCGCACCGTTCATCGACGGCATCGACGGGGACCCGGGCAACGTCATCGGCCTGTCGCTGCCGCTGCTGCGCCGCCTCCTGCGCCGCCTGGACGTGGCCGTCACGGACCTGTGGACCTGACGGCCCGCCAGGCTCCCGGCGCCCCGCCGGGCCGTCACCCGGCCAGCGGGGCCCGGCCCGCCGGGCCGTCCTCGCCGGCGGGGCGGCCCGCCCCCTCCTCGTACGATCCCCCCACCCCGTCCCCGCCGTACGCGACGAGGCACAGCACCACGAGCGCCATCACCCCCACCAGCCACGCGAAGGCCCCCCAGCCCACCAGCCCCACGGCCACGGCGCCCAGCACGCCGTGGGTCACCGCGCAGGTGACGAGGAGGACGCGGGCCCAGCGGCCGGGGGCGGCGCGGCGCACGCCCGCCCGGAGCAGCACCGCGCCGCACAGCGCGAGGTAGGCGCCGAGGACGCCGCCCATCGCCCGGGTGCCGATGACCATGGCGTCCGGGTCGAGGCCCGCCAGGGACATCCGCTGGCCGGACAGGACGGACGCGAGGACGAGGTGCAGCAGTACGGCCCCGACCGCCTCGCCGAGCAGCACGGCGCCGGCCGTGAGCGCCACCGGTCCGCGCTTCATGCCGGACACCCCCCAGCCCGTCCGCCGGCGCACCGGCAGCCGTTACCGGCGGTACGGACGACATCGCGCAGGCTACTGGCCAGTAAACCCCTGGGCAAGGGCCGCGGACGACACGGCAAAGAATCATTCGCCCATTCGTAGGGACCCCACAAAGAAACTGGACGCCGCGCTGGACCCCGGAACAGAGACCTTCGACACACCGCGCGGCTACTGTGCAGTGCAGAAGCCCTGCGTACCGAGGCAGGACAGGGGTTCCGGGACCCGACCGGGCCCCGGATAACGCTCCGTGTGGGCAACCTCACGAGCGGGGAACAGTCGAAACGTCGTGTCGGCAGTCCCTAAACTCAGCGTGTTTTGGGAATGGAGGGAGCCATCGTGCGCAAGGTGCTCATCGCCAACCGTGGCGAAATCGCTGTCCGTGTCGCCCGTGCCTGCCGGGACGCCGGGATCGCGAGCGTAGCCGTCTACGCCGATCCGGACCGGGACGCCCTGCACGTCCGTGCGGCGGACGAGGCGTTCGCCCTGGGCGGTGACACCCCGGCGACCAGCTATCTGGACATCGCCAAGGTGCTCGGAGCGGCCAAGGACTCGGGCGCGGACGCGGTCCACCCCGGTTACGGATTCCTGTCGGAGAACGCCGAGTTCGCCCAGGCCGTCATCGACGCGGGCCTGATCTGGATCGGCCCGCCCCCGCAGGCCATCCGGGACCTCGGCGACAAGGTCGCCGCCCGGCACATCGCCCAGCGCGCCGGCGCGCCGCTGGTGGCCGGCACGCCCGACCCGGTCTCCGGCGCGGACGAGGTCGTCGCCTTCGCCGAGGAGCACGGGCTGCCCATCGCGATCAAGGCCGCGTTCGGTGGCGGCGGGCGCGGTCTGAAGGTCGCCCGCACCCTCGAAGAGGTCCCCGAGCTCTACGACTCCGCCGTCCGCGAGGCCGTCGCCGCCTTCGGGCGGGGCGAGTGCTTCGTCGAGCGCTACCTGGACCGGCCCCGCCACGTCGAGACCCAGTGCCTGGCGGACACCCACGGCAACGTGGTCGTCGTCTCCACCCGCGACTGCTCCCTGCAGCGCCGCCACCAGAAGCTCGTCGAGGAGGCCCCGGCGCCGTTCCTCACCGAGGAGCAGAACGCCGAGCTGTACCGGGCGTCCAAGGCCATCCTGAAGGAGGCCGGCTACGTAGGCGCCGGCACGGTGGAGTTCCTCGTCGGCAACGACGGCACCATCTCCTTCCTGGAGGTCAACACCCGCCTCCAGGTCGAGCACCCCGTCACCGAGGAGGTCACGGGCATCGACCTGGTGCGCGAGATGTTCCGCATCGCCGACGGCGAGGCACTCGGCTACGACGACCCGCCGGTGCGCGGCCACTCCTTCGAGTTCCGCATCAACGGCGAGGACCCCGGCCGGGGCTTCCTCCCCGCGCCCGGCACCGTCACGCTCTTCGACCCGCCCACCGGCCCCGGCGTCCGCCTCGACGCCGGCGTCGAGTCCGGCAGCGTCATCGGCCCGGCCTGGGACTCCCTGCTGGCCAAGCTGATCGTCACCGGCGCCACCCGCACCCAGGCCCTGGAGCGCGCCCGCCGCGCCCTGGCCGAGTTCCAGGTCGAGGGCATGGCCACCGCCATCCCCTTCCACCGCGCCGTCGTCGCCGACCCCGCCTTCGCGCCCGCCAAGGGCCCCTTCGCCATCCACACCCGGTGGATCGAGACCGAGTTCGTCAACGACATCAAGCCCTTCGCCGCGCCCGCCGACACCGAGGCGGACGAGGAGGAGAGCGGCCGCGAGACCGTCGTCGTCGAGGTCGGCGGCAAGCGCCTGGAGGTCTCCCTGCCCTCCACCCTGGGCATGAGCCTGGCCCGCACGGGCCTGGCCGCCGGCGCCCGCCCCAAGCGCCGCGCGAAGAAGAAGGCCGCCTCGGCCGCCTCCGGCGACACCCTGGCCTCCCCCATGCAGGGCACCATCGTCAAGGTCGCCGTGGAGGAGGGCCAGGAGGTCAAGGAGGGCGACCTCATCGTGGTCCTGGAGGCCATGAAGATGGAGCAGCCCCTCAACGCCCACCGCGCCGGCACCGTCAAGGGCCTGTCCGCCGAGATCGGCGCGTCCGTCACCTCGGGCGCCGTCATCTGCGAGATCAAGGACTGACACCGACGCCGTACGCTGTGACCGAGGGCCCCGCCGACCGACCGGCGGGGCCCTCGCCCGTGCGGGCCGGTCCGTGAGGGGCCGCGCCGCTCCCGCACCGGGTCGCCGGACCTCTCCGCACCGGGCCGCCCGGCCTCACCGCACCGGGCCGCCCGCCCTCTCCGCACCGGGCCGCCCGCCCTCGTCGCACCCGGTCGCCGGACCTCTCCGCACCGGGCCGCCCGCCCTCGTCGCACCCGGTCGCCGGACCTCTCCGCACCGGGCCGCCCGCCCTCACCGCACCGGGCCGCCAGGCCTCACCGCACCGGGCCGCCCGCCCTCACCGCACCGGGCCGCCCGCCCTCTCCGCACCGGGCCGCCCGCCCTCGTCGCACCGGGCCGCCGCCCCCTCGCCGTACCCGGTCGCCCGCCCTCGTCGTACCGGGCGTACGCCCGATGGCATGCTGGAGGGACGAGGGAGGAGCGCCGGATGACGACGACCAGGCCCATGCGCGCCGACGCCCGCCGCAACCACGAGCGGCTGCTGGGCGTGGCCCGCGCCGCCTTCGCGGAGCACGGCACGGACGCGGCGCTGGAGGACATCGCGCGCCGCGCGGGTGTGGGCATCGGCACGCTGTACCGCCACTTCCCGAACCGGCACGCCCTGATGAACGCGGTGTTCCAGGACGCGGTGACGGATCTGCTGGCCCGGTCGCGGGAGCTGGCGCGGGCGGACGAGCCGTGCGCGGCGCTGGTGGAGTGGCTGCGCGCGATCGTCACCCACGCGGGTGAGTACCGGGGGCTGGCGCGGGCGCTGATGTCGGCGTCGTGCGACCCGAAGTCGGCGCTGTCGCAGTGCAACGACCCGCTGCGCGAGGCGGGCGCGCGCCTGCTGACCCGCGCCCAGGAGGCGGGCGCGGTGCGGGGCGACGTGTCGATCGGCGACCTGCTGCAGCTCACCAACGCGATAGCCCTGGCCGCCGAGCAGAACCCGGGCGACCCCGCCCTCGCCGACCGCCTGCTCACCCTCACCCTGCGCGGTGTGCGGACCTGACGGGCGTACGGTCAGCGTGCCCCGCCCCCGTCACCCGCCCCCCGGGCCCTGCGGAGCCCGGCCCACTCCAGTACCGCGTACACGCTGACGATCAGCGCGCCGAACAGCAGGAAGACGACGCCGAAGGCGCTGAGCGGCAGGACGCCGCCGAGCGCCAGGGCGGCGCAGGCGACGGCCGAGGCGGCGTTGACGGCGACGACGGCCCGGACGAGCGGGGGGCGCGGGACCGGGTGGCGGGCGATCCACAGCAGCCCGGCCGCGCCGCAGAGCTGGAAGATCCCGAACGCCACGGCGAAGGGCCGCGGCATGCCCGTGAGGGCCGTGAGCGGTACGACGGCGGCGACCAGCAGGGCCCCCGTCACGGCGGTGCTCACGCCGTCGACCCGCAGCACGCGGCGCAGGAAGCGCGCCGCGTCGGCCGGGGGCCCGGACGGGCCGTGCCCGGACGGGCCATGCGGGCGCGGAACGTACGAAGGCGACGGGCGGTGCGGGGGCGAGGGGGTCTCGGGGGGCGGCGGGTGGTGCGGGGACGGGGTGTGGGTCATCACGGTTCTCCTCGGGTCATCGCGGTTCCTCCTCCTCGATCGGGCGGTGGCGCCACCGTGGCACGAGGCGGGTCACCCGCTCCATGACCCGCGAGGTCATGGACGGCGCGCGGGCGCCGCGTACGGTGGGTGCCGTGAAGACCCAAGACCCGCCCGGCGTCGGGCGGTTACTGCGCGAATGGCGGCGGCGCCGGCGGCTGAGCCAGCTCGACCTGGCCCTGAAGGCGGACACGTCGACGCGGCACCTGTCATGCGTGGAGACCGGCCGTGCCCGGCCGAGCCGGGAGATGGTGCTGCGCCTCGCGGAGCACCTGGAGGTCCCGCTGCGGGAGCGCAACGGGCTGCTGCTGGCCGCCGGTTACGCGCCCGCGTACCGGGAGAGCCCGCTGGACGGGGAGCGCATGTCGATGGCCCGCGCGGCGCTGCGCACCATGCTGGAGCGCCACGACCCGTACCCGGCCGCCGCCGTGGACGGCCTGTGGAACGTCGTCGACGGCAACCGGGCGATGGCACTGCTGCTCGGCTCGGCGCCGCCGCACCTGACGGAGTCGGGCGGCAACGTGATGCGGCTGATCCTCCACCCGGAGGGCCTGGCCCCGCGGTGCCCGAACTTCCCGGAGGTGCGCGCCCACGCCCTCGCCCGCCTGGGGCACCAGGTCGCCACCACCGGCCGCGCCGACCTGCGGGCGCTGTACGAGGAGGTGTCCGCCTACCCTCCGCCGCCGGGTTCCGGCCCGGCGCCGAGCGGCGTGGACCCGACGGGCATCGTCACCCCGCTGCGGCTGCGGACGCCCTTCGGGGAGATGGCCTTCTTCAGCATGATCGCCACGTTCGGCGCGCCGGCGGACGTGACGCTGTCGGAGCTGGCGGTGGAGACCTTCTTCCCGGTCGACGAGGAGACGGAGGCCCGCCTCCGCGCCTTCGCCGCCACCTGGTGACCCCGCTTGGAACGCCTCACCGAACGGTCTTGGAGCCGGCGCTGCCGCGCGCTGGTGAGCATCCGGCGTCGACCGGAAGGCCGCCGGGTATGCCGGTCTCTTCGAGCGTGCCGCGCCGGCGGTGCGGCCCGGCACCGGGCACCTCCCCGGCTCGGTGATCCCGTGTGGGGGTTCACGCGGGCACCGACGGCCTTTCTCGGCTGACGGTGTCGAGCAGCAGTCTCGCGGCCACTGCCGCTCCGTCGGTGCGGATGCCGCCGGCCACGGCCCGTGCCCGCGCGAGGGTCTCGGGGCCGAGGGCCGTCCCGAGTGCGGCTGACAGGGACTGGGTGGTGGGAGCCGAGCCGTCGTGTGCCGCACCGATGCCCAGGGCGGCCACCCGGCCGGCCCAGTAGGGCTGGTCCCCCGCCTGGGGCACCACCACCTGCGGCGCTCCGGCCCGGGCGGCCGTCGTCGTCGTACCCGCGCCGCCGTGGTGCACGACGGCGGCCACCCTGCCGAACAGTGCCTGCTGATTGACCTCGCCGACGACGAAACAGTCGTCCCGGTCGTCGATCGGAGCCAGTTCGGCCCAGCCGCGGCCGACGAGCGCGCGGCGGCCGTGCGCGCGGATCGCCTCGATGGACACCCGGGCGATGTCCGCGGAGACGCCGCGCATGCTGCCGTAGCCGACGAACACCGGAGGTGTGCCCGCGTCCAGGAACGCCAGCAGGTCGTCCGCCAGCGGGCGTTCGTCGGGCAGGACCCACGCCCCGGTATGCACGACGTCGAGCTCCGGGGTCTCCCGCCACGGACCCAGGACCGGGTCCGACGCCAGCCACGGCCGGTCGGTGAAGATGAAACCGTAGACGTCCTCCACCGGCGGCAGACCGACCGAGGCCCGGTGGGCGTTGAGCGCCTCGCCGTGCAGCGCGTTGAAGGTCCGGGCGTTCATGTCCCACAGCGCCCGGTTGTCGGTCACCTCCGGCGGGAACGACTGGCCCGCCAGCAGCGCGGGGGGCGCTTGGTGCGGCGACCGCAGCAGGAACGGGCAGAAGGTCGCGTACACGTAGGGGATGCCGAGTTTCTCGGCCGCCGACCGCGAGGAGAAGTGCGCGAGACCGGTCGCCAGCAGAACGTCGCATCCCTCGGCGGCTGCGGCGACCGCGCCGAACTGCGCGGCCAGCTCGGTCACGCGCCGGGAGGCCGCCGATTCCGTCGACGGCGCCGTCATCGTGCCCATCGGCCTGCCGACCGGCACCAGTTCCACGCCGGCCCTGGCCAGCAGCCGGGCGAAGACCTCGTCCGGCGGCGCGCAGACCCTCACCTGCGCGCCGAGTTCCCGCAACCGCACCGCCAGCGCCACCAGCGGTTCGACATCCCCGCGCGACCCATACGTCGACAACAACACACGCACTACGCGACTCCCGTTTCTGCAGGTACTGGCCTCGGTCGGCGATTCTGCGGCCTGACGGGGGCCTTGCCGCAAGCCCCCCGGTGCGCTATACGTTGAGCACGGCGGGGAGTTGAGATCTCCTTGCCTTTGGCCTCTGCCGTCCGCGGTGATCGGACGACCTCCCGCGGATGCGCAGGCGGCGGAGCCAGTGTGGGCGAACGCGCGCTCCGCGAGCCACCGTTGGGTTCCATGCCCGCAACCGTGCTCGGTGCCACGGCGGGCGATCAACGGCTTCACACCGAGGTCCCAGACCATGCGGCGGTATCCGTGGTGGTCGTGGCCGCGGTCAGCCAGCACCACGTCCGGGCGCTGCCGGGGGCGGCCACGCTTGCCCCGCGCCGGCGGCACGGCCTGGAGCAGCGGGATCAGCCGGGTGACGTCGTTGCGGTTGCCGCCGGTCGGGGTGGCGGCGAGCGGGATGCCGGTGGCGTCGGTGATCAGGTGGTGGCTGCTGCCGACCCTGCCCCGGTCAACGGGGCTTCGTCCGGCCTTGGACCCCCGTTTGGCCGCGCCACCCCACGCCCCCGGAATGTCGGTTCCGGAGTGCTCTGACCACCTCGAAGATCATTCCGTGGGGAGTTCTCAGGGGCGCGTACGGGCCGCGTAGGGGCGGCGCGGGCCACGCGCGGGCCGCGTACGGCCCACCCCGGGAGCCCCGGCCCCGCACCCGCCCGCCATCCGCCCCGCGGGCCCGCCCGGCCCCGCCCCGCGGGTTCAGCGGCGCCGGAGGTCGGCCACGCGGGCCTGGCGCTCCGCGGTGTCCGGGGGCAGGGGGGCGCTGCGGAGCTGGGGGCCCGGAGGGCGGGCGCCGCGCTGGCCGGGGAGCGGGACGTCCCGCCGCTGGTGGCGGGCCGGCCGGGGGGTGTCCGCGCCGGCCGCCCCCGGTCCGCCGCCCGCGACGGTGATCTGCACGCCCTGGTCGGCGAGGGCCTGCAGCTCCATGGCGGCCCGGTCGTCGTGCGGGGGCGGGTCGTCGGTCACCAGGCGGGTGATCAGGTCGGTGGGAACGGTCTGGAACATCGTGTCCGTACCGAGCTTGGTGTGGTCGGCGAGGACCACGACCTCGGCCGCCGCCTGCACCAGCGCCCGGTCGACGCTCGCGGAGAGCATGTTGGACGTGGACAGGCCGCGCTCGGCGGTGAGTCCGGCGCCGGACAGGAACGCCCGCGACACGCGCAGCCCGTGCAGGGACTGCTCGGCGCCGCTGCCGACGAGCGCGTAGTTGGAGCCGCGCAGCGTGCCGCCGGTCATGACGACCTCGACGCGGTTGGCGTGCGCCAGGGCCTGGGCGACCAGCAGGGAGTTGGTCACCACGGTGAGCCCGGGGACGCGCGCGAGGCGGCGGGCCAGCTCCTGCGTCGTCGTACCCGCGCCGACGACGATGGCCTCGCCCTCCTGGACGAGCCCGGCGGCGACGTCCGCGATGGCGGTCTTCTCCGCGGTGGCGAGATGGGATTTCTGCGGGTAGCCGGACTCGCGGGTGAAACCGCCCGGCAGCACCGCACCGCCGTGCCGGCGGTCGAGGAGTCCTTCGGCCTCCAGCGCCCGCACGTCACGCCGTACGGTCACTTCGGAGGTCTGGACGACGCGGGCGAGCTCACGGAGCGATACCGCCCCGTTGGCGCGCACCATTTCAAGGATCAACTGACGACGTTCTGCAGCGAACACGAAACTGACAGTAACCCCAGCGACCGGCGCTTTGCAGCCGTATGGGCCGATTCGGAGAATGTGCGAACAGACGGGGTCGCCAAGTGCTATAGGCGGCCCCGTCTGTGAGCGATCCCTGACCGGTCGGCACCCCCACGTGCCCGGTGTTGCCGGGAGTTGTCCCCCGGCGGCCCGGTCGGCAGCCGGCCACACCCCCTCGGTCAGGCCCCGCGATCAGGCCCCGCGGCCAGGACTCCGCGGTCAGGACTCCGCTGTGGTCTTCCGGGTGTGCAGCTGCCGCGCCACCTCGGCGATCGAGCCGGACAGCGACGGGTACACGGTGAACGCGTTGGCGATCTGCTCGACCGTCAGATTGTTGTCGACCGCGATCGAGATGGGGTGGATCAGCTCGCTCGCGCGAGGGGCGACGACGCAGCCGCCGACGACGATGCCCGTGCCCGGACGGCAGAAGATCTTGACGAAGCCGTCCCGGATGCCCTGCATCTTGGCGCGCGGGTTGCGCAGCAGCGGCAGCTTGACGACGCGGGCGTCGATCTTCCCGGCGTCCACGTCGGCCTGGGTGTAGCCGACGGTGGCGATCTCCGGGTCGGTGAAGACGTTCGAGGAGACCGTCTTCAGGTCGAGCGGGGCGACCGTCTCGCCGAGGAAGTGGTACATCGCGATGCGGCCCTGCTGGGCGGCTACCGAGGCGAGGGCGAACACGCCGGTCACGTCACCGGCGGCGTAGACGCCGGGCGCGGACGTGCGGGACACCTTGTCCGTCCAGATGTGGCCGGAGTCCCTGAGGCGCACCCCCGCCTCCTCCAGGCCCATGCCGGCCGTGTTGGGGATGGCGCCGACCGCCATCAGGCAGTGCGTACCGGAGATCACCCGGCCGTCGGCGAGGGTGACCTCCACCCGGTCGCCGACGCGCTTGGCGGACTGGGCGCGGGAGCGGGCCATCACGTTCATGCCGCGGCGGCGGAACACGTCCTCCAGCACGGCCGCCGCGTCCGGGTCCTCGCCGGGCAGCACGCGGTCGCGCGAGGAGACCAGGGTGACCCGCGAGCCGAGCGCCTGGTAGGCGCCCGCGAACTCGGCGCCGGTCACGCCGGAGCCGACCACGATGAGCTCCTCGGGCAGCTCGTCCAGGTCGTACACCTGCGTCCAGTTCAGGATGCGCTCGCCGTCGGGCTGGGCGTCGGGGATCTCGCGGGGGTGGCCGCCCGTCGCGATCAGCACGGCGTCGGCGACGAGGGTCTCCTCGGTGCCGTCCGCGGCGGTGACGACGACCCGGCGGGAGCCGTCGAGGTCCTGCGCCCCGTCGAGCCGCCCCCGGCCGCGCATGACGCGGGCGCCGGCGCGGGTGACGGAGGCGGTGATGTCGTGCGACTGGGCGAGCGCGAGGCGCTTCACCCGGCGGTTCACCTTGCCGAGGTCGACGCCGACGACCCGCGCGGAGTGCTCCACGTGCGGGGTGTCGTCGGCGACGATGATGCCCAGCTCCTCGTAGGAGGAGTCGAAGGTCGTCATGACCTCGGCGGTCGCGATGAGGGTCTTGGAAGGGACGCAGTCGGTCAGGACGGACGCTCCGCCGAGGCCGTCGCAGTCGACGACGGTCACCTCCGCGCCGAGCTGGGCGCCCACCAGGGCCGCCTCGTATCCGCCGGGTCCGCCACCGATGATCACGATCCGGGTCACTGGGGTCACGCCTCGCGCTCTCGTCACGGCGACCCCGCGGACGGGTGGGCCCAGGGGTCGGGGTTGTCCTCATGGGATGGGAGTACGTACGTCATTGTCCCGCACTGTTCGATCCCCCGACATTCTTCCGCACCGCCCACCCCCCACCCACCCCGGGTGCGCCACGCCGGAAGGCGTCCCCCGCCGAGGAGGGCGAGAAGGCGGGGACGCACCCCCTGAAGGCCACCCCACCCGAGAGCGAAGCCGAAGAGCCGCGCAAACGCCAGGCGCCCTGCTGACGGCCGCCCCCCACCCCCCACCACCGCGAGCGAAGCCGAAGGGGCGCGCGGGTGCCGAGACGACGTCCGCGCGCAGCGCCCGACGAAGGAGGGCCGAGCACGGGCGGCGGCTCGGGACCCGCTCACAGCGCCCCGGAGGCGCAGCGAGCCTGGAGAGAGGTGCCCCGGAGGCGCAGCGCGCCTGGAGAGAGGTGCCCCGGAGGCGCAGAGAGCCTGGAGAGAGGTGCCGCAGCGAGCCTGGAAGAAGGAGCACGCGGGGTGGGGCCTCCCGTACCCTCGATCCCATGTCGCTCTACGCCGCGTACGCCGGCAACCTCGACGCGCGGCTGATGACCCGCCGCGCCCCGCACTCCCCCCTGCGCGGCACGGGCTGGCTGAACGGCTGGCGGCTCACGTTCGGCGGGGAGCAGATGGGCTGGGAGGGAGCGCTCGCCACCATCGTGGAGGCCCCGCGCTCGCAGGTCTTCGTCGCCCTCTACGACATCGCCCCCATGGACGAGGACTCCCTGGACCGCTGGGAGGGCGTCGGCCTCGACATCTACCGGCGCATGCGGGTGCGGGTGCACACCCTGGACGGCGAGGAGCCCGCCTGGGTGTACGTGCTGAACGGCTACGAGGGCGGCCTGCCCTCCGCCCGGTACCTGGGCGAGATCGCGGACGCCGCCGAGTCGGCGGGCGCCCCCCACGACTACGTCATGGAGCTGCGCAAACGCCCCTGCTGAGGGCGTCCGCGCGGTGCGCGCGAGGCCCGGCGGCGGGTGCGTCGCCCGCCCCGGCACCGGCCTCGTCGGAAGCCACAAGGCAACGATCCGAACACCGTAGGCCCCGTCATCTACGCGCGTAGGCCCAGACGGGTTACCCTCATCCGCGTGAACGCATCTGTTACCCCGGACCACCGCCAGGACGACCCCCGCACCGCCGCCCGGGGCGCCGCCGCGCGCCTGCGCGAGCTGACGGGCGCCGAGACCCACCACGTCGCCCTCGTGATGGGCTCCGGCTGGGCCCCGGCCGCCGACGCGCTCGGCGCCCCGGAGGCCGAGTTCCCGGTCACCGAGCTGCCGGGCTTCCCCCCGCCGGCCGTCGAGGGCCACGGCGGCAGGGTCCGCTCGTACCGCGTGGGCGAGAAGCGCGCGCTGGTCTTCCTCGGCCGTACGCACTACTACGAGGGCCGCGGCGTCGCCGCCGTCGCCCACGGCGTGCGCACCGCCGTCGCCGCGGGCTGCGGCACCGTCGTCCTCACCAACGGCTGCGGCGGCCTGCGCGAGGGCATGCGCCCCGGCCAGCCGGTCCTGATCAGCGACCACATCAACCTCACCGCGGCCTCCCCCATCGAGGGCGCGAACTTCGTGGACCTGACCGACCTGTACTCGCCGCGGCTGCGCGCCCTGTGCAAGGAGGTGGACCCGTCCCTGGAGGAGGGCGTCTACGTCCAGTTCCCCGGCCCGCACTACGAGACCCCGGCCGAGATCAACATGGTCCGGGTGCTCGGCGGCGACCTGGTGGGCATGTCCACGGTCCTGGAGGCCATCGCGGCGCGCGAGGCGGGCGCGGAGGTCCTCGGCATCTCCCTCGTCACCAACCTGGCCGCGGGCCTTTCGGGTGAGCCGCTCAACCACGAGGAGGTCCTCCAGGCGGGCCGCGACTCGGCCGCGCGGATGGGCGAACTGCTCACCCGCGTCCTGGAGCGCATCTGACGCACCCCGCGCGGGGCACGTGCCCCCGCGCGGCGCCCCCGGGGGCACGTGCCCTTCCCCGGGCGCACCCGGGGACCGGCAGGCCCCCGGGCGCCCGGCCCCGAAGGCGCCCGGCAGGCCCGGCCCCCTCGCACCCGTGAGGGACCGGCCCCCTCCGCCACGCCCCTCCGGGCGGGCACCCGTCGCCGCCGCCCGCCGGCGCCCCGGCCCGGCGCACGCCCGGGGCGATGTCGGGCAACGGCGGTCACGGGGTACGAGTCCCCCGCACACCCCCACGCGGCCCCACGGCGCGGCCCGCGCGACAGCCTCCCGCACCGACCACCCCTCGGGCGGGGCGGCGAGCGCGCGGAAGCCCGCAGGCGACCCGCGTACGACGACACCAGAGAGGCAGACCCCGTGCAGCAGAACCCGCCGCAGGACCAGCAGGACCTCCTCGCGCAGGCCGAGGCGTGGCTGGCCGAGGACCCGGACGAGGAGACCCGCGGCGAACTGGCGCGGCTGCTCGCGGACGGGGACCTCGGCGAGCTGGCCTCCCGCTTCTCCGGCACGCTGCAGTTCGGCACGGCCGGGCTGCGCGGCGAGCTGGGCGCGGGGCCCATGCGGATGAACCGCTCGGTCGTCATCCGCGCGGCGGCGGGCCTGGCCGCGTACCTGAGGGCCAAGGGGGAGTCCGACGGCCTCGTGGTGATCGGCTACGACGCCCGCCACAAGTCGGCCGACTTCGCCCGCGACACGGCCGCCGTGATGGTCGCGGCGGGCCTGCGGGCGGCGCTGCTGCCGCGCCCGCTGCCGACGCCGGTCCTCGCGTACGCCATAAGGCACCTGGGCGCGGTCGCCGGCGTCGAGGTGACCGCGAGCCACAACCCGCCCCGCGACAACGGCTACAAGGTGTACCTGGGCGACGGCTCGCAGATCGTGCCGCCCGCGGACGCGGAGATCGCCGCGGAGATCGCCGCCGTGCGGTCGCTGGCGGACGTGCCGCGCGCCGAGGACGGCTGGGAGGTCCTGGGCGACGAGGTGCTGGACGCGTACCTGGCCCGTACGGACGCGGTGCTGACGCCGGGCGGCCCGCGCACCGCGCGCGTCGTGTACACGGCGATGCACGGCGTGGGCAGGGACGTGGTGCTGGCCGCGTTCCAACGGGCGGGCTTCCCCGCGCCGGTCCTGGTGGAGGAGCAGGCGGAGCCCGATCCGGACTTCCCGACGGTGGCGTTCCCGAACCCGGAGGAGCCGGGCGCCATGGACCTGGCGTTCGCGAAGGCGCGGGAGGCGCGGCCGGACATCGTGATCGCGAACGACCCCGACGCCGACCGCTGCGCGGTGGCCGTGCCGGACGCGTCGGCCGAGGCCGGGTGGCGGATGCTGCGCGGCGACGAGGTGGGCGCGCTCCTCGCGGAGCACCTGGTGCGCAAGGGCGCGAAGGGCGTGTTCGCCGAGTCGATCGTGTCGTCGTCCCTGCTGGGCAGGATCGCGGCGGCGGCGGGCGTGGGGCACGCCGAGACCCTGACCGGTTTCAAGTGGATCGCCCGCGTCGAGGGCCTGCGGTACGGCTACGAGGAGGCGCTCGGCTACTGCGTCGACCCCGAGGGCGTACGCGACAAGGACGGTGTCACGGCGGCGCTGGTGGTCGCGGAGCTGGCGTCGGAGCTGAAGGAGCGGGGCCGCACGCTGACGGACCTGCTGGACGACCTGGCCGTCGCGCACGGCCTGCACGCCACGGACCAGCTGTCGGTCCGCGTCGAGGACCTGGGCGTGATCGCCGACGCGATGCGCCGCCTGCGGGAGGCGCCGCCGACGGTCCTGGCGGGGCTGGCCGTCACGCGGGCGGAGGACCTGGCGCGGGGCGCCGGGGACCTGCCGCCGACGGACGGGCTGCGGTACCACCTGGAGGGCGAGTACCGGGCGCGGGTCATCGTGCGGCCGAGCGGTACGGAGCCGAAGCTGAAGTGCTACCTGGAGGTCGTCGTCCCGGTGCCGGACGCCGCGTCGCTGGCGGACGCGCGGGAGCGGGCGGCGCGCACGCTCGGGTCGCTGAAGCGGGACCTGGCGCGGGCGGCGGGCATCTGACCCGTACGGGCGGGGGCGCGCGCACCGTACGCGCGACATGTGCCGAGGGGCGCCGGGAGGACCCGGCGCCCCTCGGCGCGTACCGCTCTGGACGCGTACCGCTCTCGGCGCGTACCGCTCTGGACGCGTACCGCTCTCGGCGCGTACCGCCCCTGGCCACGTGCCGCCTCTGTGCCGCCCCCGGGCGCCTGCCGCCCGGCGCGTGCGCCTCAGCCCAGGGCGAGCAGCACGACGAGCGCGACCAGCCCGACGAGGGCGGGGACGATGAACCCGTACGCCCACCGCACCTCGGGGTCGCCCTTGGCGGTGGGGCGGACGGCGTTCTGCTCGGCGAGCGTCCGCAGCTCCTCGACGGTGGCCTCGGAGCCGACCAGGTGCTTGCCGCCGCTGCGGACGTTCAGCTTGCGCTGCCGCATGGAGACGGGCACGGCCCACAGCTGGTACTTGGCGCCGTCGCGGGTGACGACCTCGGTCGAGTAGGTCGACCTCAGCTCCGCCACGGCGGCCCAGGGGACGACGACGGTACGGAAGGGGTTGCGGACGCGCAGCCGGTCGTTACCGGCGTAGACGGCGGGCCGGAAGGTGAAGGCGGCGACGAGCGGCACGCCCAGCAGCAGCGCGGCGAGCGCGGTCCACGGCGTGAGCCCGTCCCCGCGGAACACGGCGTCGCCGCCCATCCACAGCCCGATGCCGAGCAGCAGCACACCGCCCACCATGGCCATCGGCGACCGGTAGACACGGTCGGCGGAGGCGGACTCGGAGGGCTTCCCGGACTCTCCGGGCGGCTGTGCGGGGCTCGTCATGGCCCCGATTGTGCCTCACGCCCCCCAGCGCCCCCACACACCGGCCCCCGACCCCGCCCCGGCCGCAGGGCCCGGCGCCGACCCGGTGGAGCTTCGGGGCACCCCGCCCCCGCTCGGGCGGGCGGTCGCGGGGGACCTTCAGTGGTCGTGCCCGGTGCCGTCGGTCCTGGTCGGGGTCCCTTCCGGGCTGAACGCGTGACGGAAGGTGAAGGCGTGCGGCGCGGGACCGTGGGCGTGGAGGTGCTCCAGCCGGGACACCCCGTCCTGCCAGGTGGGCGTCACGTCGTCGGAGACCCACCAGATCACGTGGTTCGGATGGTCCGACCGCTCGAACCAGTCGTAGCGCCTGTTCAGCGCCTCTCGGTGCGGGCCGGTGTAGACGGCGTCGAAGGCGGCGCGCGGGCCGGTCCAGAGCGAGAGCGTCGCTGCGAGGGCGGTGGTGTCCGCCGCACGGCCCTTGCCGTACCAGGCCGGTACGGCGAACTCCCCCCACGGGCCCCAGTCCGCCCCGAAGAGCACGCCCCGGTCGCCGTCCGCCGCTTCGGCGCGTGCGAGGTACCCGGGGTGCCGGCCGATCTGCCGGTAGACGGCCTCGCCGCGGTCGTAGAACTCGCGCGTGAGGGGCGCGGGGTCGGCGAGGGGGGACTTCAGGACGCCGAAGGTGTACAGCACGAGACGGGGCATGCGTCTCTCCCTGGGTGGGGGCCCGAGGTGGACCCGGTGCGGTGGCCGGCGCCCGGCTGCGAGGGCTGTGGGGCGTGGCCGACGCGGTCGCGTCGGGGTGACCGGCCTGAGGGAACGCCCCCGCGACCGTGGGCGGTCGCGGAAGACGGGGGCGAAGGTAGCCGCCTGCCACGGGCCGTGTCGAAGTTGCGTTTTGCCTGCTCGGATGGCCTCTCGCACCGGGCTTCGCGGGGCTCGGCCGGTGCGGGGGTGACGGTGGTGGTGACGGGCGGAGCAGGCCACGGCCGCGCGCCACGGGGCTGCGGGGGCTGCGGGGGCCACGGGGGCTACGAGGGCCACGAGGGCTACAGTCACGCACCGCTATCGGCCCGCGAGGCAGCCCGGCCGTGACTCGAGCCGTTCAGGTCGGCCTCGACCGACGCCGTCCCCCGCCCGCACGCGCGACGCCGCGCTACGGCGCCGGGGTGGAGGACGGGTCGCGCAGGCCCTCCTCCATCAGCCGGGCCGCCGCCTCGACGACCTTCCCGAGGGTGCGGTCGACGCTGTCGCGCTCGCTGCCGTACGGGGCGAAGGCGGTGACCTCCAGCAGGAGGTTCCCGTCGCACAGGACCAGCTCGCGGCCCGGGCGGCCGTTCTCCTCGATGCTCCGCCAGTACGCGGAGCCGCCCAGGGCGACCGGGTCGCGGTGCTGCGCCCGGTCCAGGTCCTCCTTGACCCGCTTCCTGTGGCAGGCCGGCCCGACCCGCTCGTACAGGTCCGCGCTCGTGCTGAGGAGCCACAGGTCGCCGCCCTGCGCGGCCCTGCCGTTCGTCTCGTGGCAGGAGACCTGCCGGTACGTCTGCGGCGTGCCGTCCTGGGACGAGTCCTCGCGCGGCTCGGTACGCAGGGAGTCGGTGCCGGCGCGGAACGTCATGCCGTCCACCAGCGGCTTCTCCTCGAGCAGGGCGCAGGGGGTGCGGGTGAGCACGTGCATGCGGGTGGAGGGGGCCGTGCTCCGGCCCTTGTCACCGCCACCGGCGCCCCCGCCGCCGTCCGCGCCCGAGCACCCCGCCGCCGCGAGGGACAGCAACAGCACCAGCCCCACGGCCGCCTGCCCGGCTCGCCTCATCCGTGTCCCCCTCCGCACCCGCGCCCTGTCCGAAAGGCGCGCTCAACTGGCGTACCCATCATGCCGGTTGGGAGCCGATCGAGCAGGTGGAACCGACGAGACGCCCTCAACCCCATGCGCCGACCGGTTGACCGAGATGCCTCTGGGCGCCTCGTGCCGAGCTGTCGGAGAATGCGCGAGTACGGCCATGCAAGCCCGAAACGTATCCAAGCGAAGGGTTCTGGCGTGAAAGCAGTACGCGGTATCGGAGCCGTGGCGATGACCATCGCCATGGCCGGCGGGGTCTCCCTGGCCACGCAGGGGACGGCGCAGGCGTCGCCTGGAGCCGTCACGGCGCGGGCGGCGGCGGACACCTGCAGCTATCCGTATGTGTGCCTCTTCAAGAACGGCGTGAAGATCGGCCAGTTCAAGGACGTCACCAGCACCTGGCAGAACCTGCCGTCCCGGCCGTCCGGCCCGAACCTGGTGGTCCAGAACACCCGCAATGACGACGTCGCCTACATCCGCTGGTCGGGCGGTTCCACGACCTGCATCCCCCCGAAGCGCAGCTTCACCGTCTCCACCGGTACGTTGACGGGCATCAGGATCTCCAGCGCCGCCACCTGCTGACGGCGGCCCGGCGCTCAGCGGCCCGCTTCCGGGCCCCGCTGGTTCCGGCACCCTCCCGGAGCGGCCGGCCGCCGCTTGCGGGAGGGCGCGTCGGTGCCGGGCCCCGCGAGCCGCGAGGGCCGGGCTGGTGGCGTACGGACGCGCGCCGCCGTGCCGCCGGTCAGGCGGAGCCGTCCGGAACGGCGCGCCAGACGGGGCTGTCGACGTAGTGGTTGTCGAAGCGGTCCGCGGACTCCGCGATCTCCTTGGGATCGGCCTCGCCCCGCATCACCCGCCCGAGCAGGCGCAGGTAGTCGAAGCGGCCCATGCCGGGGGTGAACACGAACAGGACGTCCGCCTGAGCACCGGGCGCGGCGGCGAAGGCGTGCGGGGTGTGGGGCGGCACCGCCAGGAAGTCGCCCGCGTTCAGGACGGTGACCTCCTCCCCCACCAGCACCCGCAACGATCCGCTGATCACGAAGAACAGCTCGGTGGCCTTGGTGTGGAAGTGCGCCGGCGCCCCCGCCGCCCCCTCGGCGAAGCTGGACCGGTAGGCGGTGAAGCCGCCCTGGGCGCCGTCCGACTCGCCCAGCAGGGTCATCACACTGCTCGGGTCGGCGCAGGTCTCGGCGTCCGTGCGGCGGGTCAGTACCGCCTGGAGGGGCGCGGTGGTGGCGGGCGGGATGCGCGTGTCGTCGCTCATGGACACGACCCTAGGACCGGAAGTGACCGCTGGCCCTGGCCAATCCGGACCGGACCGCATGGGCCAATCAGGCGCCACCGTACGGGCGTGCCCGGCGGCTGGGTACGGCGGAGGGTACGCCTCCCGCCACCCCGCACCCAGCCGACCGGCGCGGGGCACGCACGAGGTGTTCAGCGCCCGGAGGCGTACGCCACGAACCCGGCCCAGCTCTCCGCCGCCACGGAGAGACGGGGGCCCGCGACGTTCTTGGAGTCGCGGATGTGGACGGTGCCGGCGGTTCCGGCGATCTCGACGCAGTCGTTGGGATTGCTGGTGTCGCTGTAGCTGCTCCTGAACCAGACGAGCCCGTCGGGTTCGTCGGCGTGACTCCTGCGGTTCATCCCTCTCCCCACATGTCCTCGATGAAGGCCAGCGACTCCCTGGGCGTGAGCGCCTGCGCCCGGATGGTGCCATAACGCAGTTCAAGGACGCGCAACTGGGCCGGAGCCGTGACGGGGCGTCCGCCGTACTCGTCATCGGTACGCCCCACCGCCGAGCCGTCCCCGAACTTGAGAATCTGGATCCTGCCGCCCGTCCCTGAGTGCTCCCAGCGGTCGTTCGGCATGACCTGGATCGCGACGTTACGCATCCGCGCCACCTCCAACAGACGTTCGAGCTGGCGGCGGTGCACCATTGTTCCCCCAATGGGGCGGCGCAGTGTCATCTCTTCCAGGACAAAGCTCAACTCCGGCTTCGGGCAACGCTCGTAGATCTCCTGCCGGGCCATTCGCGCCGCCACCGCACGGTCCAGCTCGTCCTCGGACAGTGCCGGCTTGCGCGTGCCCAGCAGGGCCCACGCGTACTGCTCCGTCTGCAACAGTCCGTGCAGCGCGTGGCTTCCGTACGACAACAGCTCCACCGCCCTGGCCTCGAGTTTCGCCAGGTCGCGGATCTTCTTCGGGTACCGGACCTCCTCCACGTCGGCCTTCATCGCGGCGATCAGGCCGCCCGCCTTGAGGGCGCTGTCCGCCCTTTCCAGGTACTCGGGGCGCGGGATCCGCTTGCCGGCCTCGACCTTGTAGACCAGGTCCTCCCCGTAGCCGATCAGCCGCCCGAACTCCCCGGCCCTCAGACCGGCGGCCTCGCGGCGCAGCTTCAGCTGTCGCCCCACCGTCGCGACGACGGCCGCGCCCGACTCGTCGTCCGGGTCGACCTCCCAGCCCGGTTCGTCCGCGTCCACCTCGAGCCGCTGGGTCCCGTTCACTTCCGCCGTCAACCGCTTCACCTCCGACGTACCACCGCAACCGTGCACGCCCTGCCCGCGCACCTCCGTCGACAGGCAGGACAGGCGCCGTCCGGCACCTGACAGTGACTGTACGCACGCACGAGATCACTGGCGGACACGATGACTCCGCAGCCACGATCTGTGACATGAACCACACCGACACCGTTCTGCCCCCGCCCACAGGCGAGTTGAGCATGAAGCTGCCCTCCTCGCGGGCGGGTGCGCGGCTCGGGCGGGAGCTGGCCGCCGCCTGGCTGCGCGACCACGGCGTGCACCGGGAACAGGCCGCCGACGCCCTCCAGATCGTCGCCGAACTCGCCGCCAACGCGGCCGTCCACGGACGCGTACCCGGCCGGAAGTTCCTCCTGGTCCTGCAACTGCAAGACGACGGTCACGTCCTGCGCATCGAGGCGACGGACACGCGCGCCGAAGCCGTACCCGTCCCCCGGGTGCCCCCACCCGACAGTGAGCACGGCCGCGGCCTGCTGATCGTCACCGCACTCGCCGACCGGTGGGGCCTCGCCGAAGGCCCGGCACCCCGCAAGACCGTCTGGGCCGAACTGGACCTCGGGTGTGCGGATCCGGAACGGAGGTCAGGCCGTGCCGGCGGTGAGGGCGCCGGTGCGGTGGGCGAAGGCGCGTACGCCGGGGAGGGTGCGGTCGTGGCGCAGGAGCCCGGCGGTCAGGGCCCGGACCGGGCCCCGTCGGACCTCCTGGGGGGCGGCCCGTTCGGCGGCCAGGAGGGCCCGGTAGCAGCGGTCGGGCTTGCCCCACTGGCCGAAGGCGCGGGCCACGTCGATCCAGTACCGGGCCTGCCGCTCGGTGGTCGGCAGCGCGGCGGGGTCCACGCGACGGGCGTGCTCGATGGCCTGACCGGCGTCACCGAGTAGATGGCTGACGGAGATCCTGTGCAGCAGGACCTGGCTGGGGCCGAAGACGCTGCCCCGGAGCTGCGCGTCGTGACCGAGCTGCCGGGCGGTCGCCTCGGCCTCGGCGATGAGGACGTGCGCGGTGTGCCGGTCGCCCTGCTTGGCGGCGGTGTAGGCGGCGGTGGCGTACAGATCGCCCTGTACGGAAAGCCGCTCGGTCACGTCGCAGGTACGGTCGGCGGCGAGCTGCCGGGCCGCCGCGACGGCGACGTCGGCGGCGCGGGCATGGTGCCCTTGGCGGCGCCAGGCGGAGGAGACCATGCGGTGCGCCTCGGCGACGGTGAGGGCGTCCGCGCCGCCGAGCGCCGCGGTGAGGGCACGGTCGGCGGTGACGGCGGCGAGGCCGTCCTCACCGAGCTTGATGCAGAGCCGGGTCGCCGTGGTGTAGAGCTCGGCGACGGCGGTCGCCGCCTGCTCGGTGTGTCCGCTCGCGCCGAGGGCCTGGGCGAGTGCGATCCGGCTCGGCAGCGCACGGGCGAGGGCGTCGTAGCGGCAGGCGCCGAAGTCCTGCCGGGAGGCGCGGACCGCCGCGGTGACGGTGGCGGGCGTGGGGTCGGCGGTGGGGTCGGCCCCGTGAGGGCGGTGGAGCAGGAGGTCCACCAGGCCGGACATACTCGGCTGGTGGCGGGGCTGGGCCTGCGCGGCAGACGTCGGGGCGAGGACGGTGCTGGTGGTGGCTGCGGCCAGGGTCGCCAGGAGTTGTCGGCGTCGCACCGGGTCGTCTCCCCTTTCGCCGGACAGGGCGTGCGTCCCCACCCTAGTGGCGCCGGGCCCGTCCGACGCCTCGTGCTCGTGGCGCGGTGCGAGCCCGAGCAGGCGCGGCGGGATGTCCAGGCAGTCGGCGAGCCGCTGGAGGAGCAGGACGTCTCGCAGCGGCTGCTTGCCCCGTTCCATCCGGGAGAGCGAGGCGGCGGTGTAACCGACCTGCCGGCCCAGTTCGGCGAGCGTGATGTCCGCCGCGCGGCGGGTCAGCCTGACGATCGCGCCGGCGTCCCGGCGGGTGAGGGCGTCACGCATGGCCGCTGAGCGCCAGATCGGATGAGTGCTGTCCACTGCTCACCTCCTGCGGGACCCAGTCTCCCGGCGAGGCGCCTTGGGACGGGCCCGGTTGTACGTCCTTTGCACAGCGTGCAAACGAGGTACGCGGTGCGCGGTCGCGCCTGTCGCCGACGGGTCCGGGCGCGGTCTCCTCGTGCGCATGAACCACGACTTCCCTGACCTCCTCACGCGGCCGAGCAGCATGCAGATGAAGCTGCCCTCCTCGCGGGCGGGTGCGCGGCTCGGGCGGGAGCTGGCCGCCGCGTGGCTGCGCGACCACGGCGTGCACCGGGAACAGGCCGCCGACGCCCTCCAGATCGTCGCCGAACTCGCCGCCAACGCGGCCGTCCACGGACGCGTACCCGGCCGGAAGTTCCTCCTGGTCCTGCAACTGCAAGACGACGGCCACGTCCTGCGCATCGAGGCCACCGACACGCGCGCCGAAGCCGTACCCGTCCCCCGGGTACCCCCACCCGACAGCGAGCACGGCCGCGGCCTGCTGATCGTCACCGCACTCGCCGACCGGTGGGGCCTCGCCGAAGGCCCGGCACCCCGCAAGACCGTCTGGGCCGAACTGGACCTCGGCCGGGTCTCGTCCGGTTCCGCGTCCGAGTGAGGTCAGGGCGCTCGCGTGACCGTCGCGCCGGCGCTCCCCGCTACCCCTCGCACCCCACCCGCTCCATGCGCCGCAGCTCCCGCTCCGCCGCCTCCAGGTGGCCCAGGTCGAGGGCCATGGCGGCGCGCCCGGCGGTGTAGAAGACGTCCTCGCGGGCCCGGCAGTCCAGGTCCGGGCGGCGGCACAGGGCCAGGAACCGCACCTCCAGGCCCAGTTCGATCCGGCCCATCTCGTCCCGGACCGGGTCCGGGAGGGCGCCGTGCCGGAGGTCCTTGGCATAGTCCCGCGTCTGCCGGTCGGCCTCGTCGGGGCGGGCCTCCACGGGGCGGTAGGGGTGGTCGGCCCACTCCGTGTCGGCCCACCGCACGAGTGCGTCCAGGTGCCGCTGGGCGAGCTCCAGATCGGGGGGCGATGCGGCGAGGGCCGCCTCCGCGCCGTCGGCCAGCCGGGCGAGACGGCGGCGCGCGTCACCGTCCCCCGCCACGCACATCGCGACGAAGCCCGACAGCACGTCGAGCCTGCGCGCCACCTCGGCCCGCTGCCAGATCTCGTACAGGTCAGCCATGCACCGTCCCCCTCCGCCGAGCGCGCCGACCGCGTCGGCGCAGCGCACCCTACGACGCGAGGGGGCGGGCGGGTCCAGTGGTCATCCACCGGGCGGTCCGTGGCCCGCGACGGCGGGCTCCGTCACACCAGGCCGCCGTCGGCGACGAGGTTCTGGCCGGTGAGCCAGGCCGCGTCGGGACTGAGCAGCAGTGCCACCACGGCCGCGATGTCCGCGGGGGTGCCCACCCGGCCCAGTGCCGTCATGTGCGCCACGCCCGCCACCGCCTCCGGGGAGGCACCGGTGCGGAGCATGTCGGTGTCGGTGGGTCCGGGTGACACCGCGTTGACCGTGATCCCGCGCCGCCCCAGCTCCCGTGAGGCCACGCGGGTCAGCTGCTCGACCGCCGCCTTGCTCGCCGCGTACACCGCCTCGCCCGCGCTGGGCCACGCGGTGCCGGTGGAGGAGACCGTGACGATCCGACCGCCGTCGCCCATCCGGCGGGCCGCCTCCCGTACCGCGAGGAACGCGGCGCGCGCGTTGACCGCCATCACCCGGTCGAACGCCTCCGCCGTCAGCGCGCCGACCGGAGTGTGGTCGATGACGCCCGCGTTGTTCACCAGGGCCCACAGCGGTCCCGCGCCATGGTCGGCGAAGACCCCGTCGGCCGTGGCGAACAGCCGCTCCACCTCCTCGGGCCGCGCCACGTCGGCGCGTACGGCGACGGCCCTCCCGCCGCATGCCTCCTCCACCTCGCGGGCCGCCCGCTCGTCGGAGACGTAGGCGAACACCACCGTGGCCCCGTCGCCCGCGAGCCGTTCGACCACCGCGCGCCCGATCCCGCGCGACCCGCCCGTCACCACTGCCGCCTGCATGAAGATCCCCTTCGGTACGTGTGCTGTACGACGCGGGCACACCATGGCAGCCCTCGCGGAAACCGGGCTTCCGCGACGCGCGCGAGACTGGGCCGCATGACGAGGAGAGATCCCGCCGCGCGCCTGCTGCGGCTGCTGTCACTGCTCCAGAGCCGCGTCGACTGGCCGGGCCCGGAGCTGGCCGGGCGGCTCGGCGTCAGCACACGGACGGTCCGCTCCGACGTCGAACGGCTCCGCGGCCTCGGCTACCCGGTGACGGCGACGTCCGGTACGGCCGGCGGGTACAGGCTGGGGCCGGGCGCCCGGCTGCCGCCGCTGCTGCTGGACGACGGGGAGGTCGTCGCGGTGGCGATCGGCCTGCGTACCGTCACGGCCCAGGCGGTGGAGGGCATCGAGGAGACCGCGCTCCGCGCGCTCGGCAAGCTCGAACGGGTGCTCCCCGCCCGGCTGCGACCCCGCGTGTCCGCTCTGGCGGCGTCCACGGTGCCGCTTCCCGGCGGCGGCCCGCCCGTCGATCCGGACGTGCTGGCGGCGCTGGCCGCCGCCTGCCGGGAGCGGCGGCGGGTGCGGTTCGACTACCGCGACCACCACGGCACGGCCACCCTGCGCGACACCGAACCGCACCGGCTCGTGTCGACCGGACGCCGCTGGTACCTGGTGGCGTGGGACGTGGAGCGCGACGGCTGGCGGACCTTCCGCGTGGACCGGCTGACACCCCGTACGCCGCCGGGCCCGACCTTCACGGGCCGGCCCCTGCGGCCGGGTGAGGCAGCCGAGATGGTGACCCGGGGCGTGGCCTCGGCCTTGGGCCCCTGCCGCACGGTGGCGACCGTCCGCGCGCCGGCCGCGCGGGTCGGCGAACTGGTGCCGCCGGTGGCCCGGGTGGAGGACCTCGACGGCGAGCGGTGCCTCCTGCACATCGGCGCGGCCACACCGCTGAGGCTGGCCGTGTACCTCGCGGCGCTGGGCCTGCCCTTCTCGGTGGAGGGCCCGCCCGAGCTGCTGGACGCGCTGCGGCAGGTCTCCCGGCACTGCGCGAACGCGGTGTGAGCCGCCGCTTGCGGACGCCGATGGGCCTCTCGTCCGGGGGTGAGGCCCCGCTCGGGCCTGCGCTTCCACGCCTCTCGTGGCGTGCCGGCCCCCGTGCGGGCTCCCCGGCCCAGCCCAGCCTGTGTGGCCGTCGGGGCGGACCGGGATGGTCCGAGCGGAGGCGACGAAATGCCCCCTCGATCGGCTTAGCCTGGCCAATCACATGATCGACCCGAGAGGTCGGAAGGTCGTACCCACCGCGGTGCGCCGTCGTTGAGCAACCCATGATGACTCGCGTTCTGACTCGCGGAGCCGTTGCGACGGTGACTCTCCTGGGGGCCGCCCAGATGGCGTCCCCAGCCTGGGCCGGTGGCGTAGGTGACGTCCTGTCACCCGCCTTCGGCACCGACTGCGCCAACCACCACGGGACCCGAGCCGACGGGATCACCACCCACGGCACCGGAGCCGCCAACGGAAATCTCGCCGGGCTGCCTCTCGGCAGCCCCTTCAACCAGTGCGGCGGCGCCGACACCGGGCTCGGGTTGGTCAACCAACGCAACATCCCCCTCAGTGTGCCCATCGACGCCGACCTGATCCCCCTCTAGGGGTGGGCGCGCTGGTCGCGACGATCCCGTGACGGCTGCGGCCGGGACTGTCCGGCCGCATCGCCCATCGAGCCGGGCGTGCGGGGTCGCGGCGCCCGTTCACGCTGTTGCCCCTGCCGCTTCCAGGGTCAGGCGGCCTTCCGCCGGGCGCGCCCCTCCGGGCGTACGGCGGTCGGTTCCGGTGCCGGAATCGACGGCGTGACGATGGGCCTGCACGACGGTGGCGTCCTCCGAGACGCCCCGGTCGATCTCCCCAGCGCGCCGACGTCGGCCTGAACGCACTGCGCAGGCGTTCCCAGGTCCTGTCAGGCGACCACAGGTGCTGCCTTCGATCACCTGTCACGACGCCTGTGTTGACCGGGTGGGAACGGCCGGGGCCGTTCCCACCCGGCGTCGATCGGTTCGCCGCCCCCACCCGCGCCCGGGACGACGACACGCGTTCCGAACCGTCACATGGCCGGCCGGGCACGTGCTAGTTGGCGACGCGGTAGGCGCTGACCCAGGCGCCGATGCTGCCGTAGCCGGTGCGGTCGATGACGATCGCGCCGCCCGTGCAGTTCCAGTTGTCCCACAGCTCCACGCGGGTGGCGCTCTCCGTGCGGGCGGAGCGGATGCGGTCGTTCCAGCTGTCGCCGACGTACTTGCATTCGCCGGTGTTCCCGGAGAACCACCGGTCCAGGCCGGAGAAGCCCGTCGAGGCGTAGGCGTGCCAGCTGCCCGCCAGCTCGCGGGCGGGGACGGGGGCGGCGGAGGACGGGTGGGCGGTGACGAGTACACCGGCCAGGGCCGCGGCCATGACCAGGGTCTTGCGCAGGACGGACACTGTGCCTCCCTTGATTCGATTGACCAGGTCCGGTCGGGCGAACGGCGCCGCGGACGGGCGCGCGTCGACGCCGCGCGCCGTGCGGTGCGGTCACCCGGCCGCCCACTCAAAGTAGCCCGCGGTGGCAGCGGGTGGCCGTCCCCGACGGCGAGATGGCGAGAACACGCACCGGCGCCGCGCCCCCGCCCCCGGACCACCACCGGGCGAGACCCCCGGCGCCTCGGCCGACCCCGCCCGGCGCCGTGGCGGACAGCGCTCGGCGGGCAGCGGGCGTCTTGGCGATGCCGACCGTCAAGCGCGGTGTGGTCTCTCTTCTCACATCAGACGGCTACTCGCGCAGGCGCGGCGTCCGCCCGCCCATAGGCGAGCACCTGAGCAAGAGTCTCCAGGAACCGGGACACCTTTTGAGCCGGTGCCTCGATGACTGCTTCGATCTCACTGTCCTCCAACCGAAGGCTTTCCAACGCCTCGGGGTCCAGCATGACGCGGAGGACATTGCCTTCCAGGACGGCTTCGCGCACGCAGCCATAGGCGGTTCCCTGCCCCGCCGTGACCAGGCAATGGGTGTCCATTCCCAAGGCGATCTCCTGGTCATCGGGTTCTTCCCCACCTGCCATGAACGCCAGGTGGAAGCCAGGACCGTCCTCGCACTCCGCGAGCCCGGCTTCGATGAAATAGCCGTCGGGGTCGATTTCCGCGCTCGCAACGCGGGCGGTGAAGCGGAACGTCATGACGAATCTCTATCAAGGTGGTAGTCGGGCACGCCGCGCAGTAGGGGTTCCTGTGCCACAACGGCAAGGAAGAAGGCCGAAGCAGGCAAGCACGCCCCCGGGCAGAAGTAAAGGGCGCCGGGCCGGCTCCGCTCAGTCGCTGGTCAGGACGACGAGGCGCTGGGTCGCCCTGGTCATCGCCACGTAGCGGTCGACCGCGCCCGCCACGGCCCCGCCGTCGGCCGCCGCGGGCCCCGTCCCGAACCGCTGCGGGTCCACGAGGACCACCAGGTCGAACTCCAGGCCCTTCGACAGCTCCGGGGTGAGCGACCGGACGCGGGGCGCGCCGCGGAAACCGGGGGCGCCGATGACGCACGCGACGCCGTCCGGGTGCGTGCCCAGCCAGTCGGCGAGCACGTCGTCCAGCTCGTCGGCGGAGCCGTACGCCACGGGGACACCGCTGCTGCGGACGGACACCGGCACGTTGGCGTCGGGCAGCACCGCCCGGATGACCGGCTCCGCCTCCGCCATGACCTCCTCCGGCGTGCGGTAGTTGACGCTCAGGGAGGCGATCTCCACCCGGTCGAGGCCGACCCGCTCCAGCCGCTCCCGCCAGGACTCGGTGAAGCCGTGCCTGGCCTGCGCCCGGTCGCCGACGACCGTCAGGCTCCGGGACGGGCAGCGCGACAGCAGCATCTGCCACTCCGCGTCCGTCAGCTCCTGCGCCTCGTCCACCACGATGTGCGCGAACGGCCCGGCCAGCGCGTCCGGTTCGGCGGTCGGCAGCGCGGACTCGTCGACGAGGGTGTCCCGCAGGTCCTGCCCGTGCAGCATCGTCACGGCGCCCTCCCCGTCGGGGTCGGCCGCGATGACGTTGTCGATGACCGCCGCCATGCGCTCCCGTTCGGCGGCGGCGGCCGCCTTGCGCCGCCGCTCCCGCACGGCCGACCTCGGGTCGCCGAGCCGCTGCCGCGCCGCGTCCAGGATCGGCAGGTCGGACACCGTCCACGCACCCGGCTCCGCGCGCTGGAGCCGCGCCACGTCCTCGCGGCTCAGCCAGGGCGCGCACATCCGCAGGTACGCCGGCACCGACCACAGGTCGCCCACCAGGTCGGCCGCCTCGATCAGCGGCCACGCCGCCCCGAGCGCCCCGTTCAGCTCCGCGTCCTGCCGCAGCGCCCGGCGGAACAGCGCGGGCGGCACGTCCTCGCCGCACCGGTCCAGCAGGATCCCGACCAGCTCGTCCCAGATCCGCTCCCGCGCCTCGTTGTGCGGCACGCCGGCTTCCGCCGCCCCGAACGCCTCCGCCCAGTCCTCGGGCTCCAGCCGCGGCGAGCCCCACGGCGTGGTGACCGTCATGCCCTCGGCGGGCGGCGTCTCGTAGAACGCGACGGCCTTCTCCACGGCCCTCACCATGTCCGCGGACGCCTTGAGGCGGGCCACGTCCGGGTCGCTCTCGGGGACGGCCCGCGCGCCCTCCTCGACGAGGTCCCGCAGTACGCACGTGCGCACGCCCTCCTCGCCGAGGCCGGGCAGCACGTCGGCGACGTACGCCAGGTACGGCCGGCTCGGGCCGACGAACAGCACGCCGCCCCGGCGGTGGCCGAGCCGGGGGTCGGAGTACAGCAGGTACGCGGAGCGGTGCAGGGCGACGACGGTCTTGCCCGTGCCCGGCCCGCCGTCCACGACGAGGGCGCCGCGCGAACCCGACCGGATGGCGGCGTCCTGGTCGGCCTGGATGGTGGCGAGCACGTCCCGCATCCGGTCCGACCGGTCGGCCCCCAGGCTGGCGATGAACGCGGACTGGTCGTCCAGGGCCGCGTTCCCCTCCAGCCCGTCGGCGGTGAACACCTCGTCCCAGTAGTCGGTGATCCGGCCGCCGGTCCAGCGGTACCTGCGGCGGCTCGCCAGGCCCATGGGGTCGGCGTGGGTCGCCGCGAAGAACGGCTCGGCCGCGGGCGAGCGCCAGTCCACGAGCAGCCGGCGCCCGGCGCTGTCGGTGAGGCCCAGCCGGCCGACGTAGAGGGGCTCGCCGCCGTCGGCGCCGACCATCCGCCCGAGGCACAGGTCCAGACCGAACCGCCGCAGGGCGCGCAGCCGGGCGGTCAGCCGGTGGATCTCGATGTCCCGCTCCATCGCCTCCCGCCCGGCGCCGCCGGGGGCCCGGCGCTCGGCGTCGAGGCGGTCGGACAGCTCGCCGATCGTCTGCTCCAGGCAGGCCCCGATCGCCGCGAAGTGCTCCTCGTCGCGGGCGATCAGCGCGGGGTCGGCCTTGCGGGCGAGACGGCCCGGCAGGTCGAACGCACGCACGGCGCGTGCCTCACCCTGGACATAAGCGCTCATGGTTCGTGAATCTCGCAATCCTGCCGCATCCGGTATGGAGCTGCGATTGTGCGCCCTCACCGGGGCCTTGCCGCAAGCCCCCCGGTGCGCTATACGTTGAGAGTGGCGAGGAGCACGACTCCCGCCTTTTCTGCTGTTCGGCGCGTGATCGGCCGGCACGCGGTCCGGTACGAGAATCCGGCAGGCGGTCCGGCACGCGACCCGGCGGGCAGCCCGGCAGGCGGTCCGGCACGCGACCCGGCGATGCGGCGGTACGGCGACCCGGCGAGACGGCGGTACGGCGATGCGCCGGGCCATCCGGCGCGCTGCTCGGCACGGCGGTACGCCCCCGCGCCCACCCGCCCCGCCCGCCGGCTCCCCCTCAGTCCTTCGGCCGCCCCCGTCCGCGCCGCGTGACCGGGCTCACGCGGACCGCGCCCACCTGCGCCTTCGCCGCCCTCCCCCACCACCACGCCCGCTCCACCGCAGGCCCCGGCCGACGGGGGCTGTACAGGCCGCTACGCGCGTAGATATGCTCAGCTGGTGACCATGCCCACCAATGCACCTGCTGACGTGACCGCGTCCGACAGCACACTGCGCCGCTTCCTCCACGGGCTGCCCGGCGTGGATGCCGTCGGCCTCGAGGCGCGTGCCGCCGCGCTCGGTACGCGCTCGATCAAGACCACGGCCAAGGCGTACGCCATCGACCTGGCCATCTCGATGATCGACCTGACGACGCTCGAAGGCGCGGACACCCCGGGCAAGGTCCGGGCGCTCGCCGCCAAGGCCGTCCGCCCCGACCCGACCGACCGCACCACGCCGCACACGGCCGCGGTGTGCGTCTACCCCGACATGGTGGCGACCGCCAAGTCCGCGCTGGCCGCCGCCGGCGCGACGGACGTGAAGGTCGCCTCCGTCGCCACCGCCTTCCCCGCCGGCCGGGCCGCGCTCGACGTGAAGCTCGCGGACACCCGCGACGCCGTCGCCGCCGGGGCGGACGAGATCGACATGGTGATCGACCGGGGCGCGTTCCTGGCCGGGAAGTACATGAAGGTGTACGAGGAGATCCGCGCCGTCAAGGAGGCCGCCGGCCCCGCGCGGCTGAAGGTCATCTTCGAGACCGGCGAGCTGTCCACGTACGACAACATCCGCCGCGCCTCCTGGCTCGGCATGCTCGCGGGCGCGGACTTCATCAAGACCTCGACCGGCAAGGTCGCGGTCAACGCCACCCCCGCCAACACCCTCCTGATGCTGGAGGCCGTGCGGGACTTCCGCGCCCAGACGGGCGTCCAGGTGGGCGTGAAGCCCGCGGGAGGCATCCGCACCTCCAAGGACGCGGTCAAGTTCCTGGTCCTGGTCAACGAGACCGTGGGCGAGGACTGGCTGGACGCGCACTGGTTCCGCTTCGGCGCGTCGAGCCTGCTCAACGACCTGCTGATGCAGCGTCAGAAGCTGGCCACCGGAAGGTACTCCGGCCCCGACTACGTGACGGTGGACTGATCACCATGGCATCTGCACCCGCTTCCGCTTCCGCATCCGCGTCCGCGTCCGGCTCCTCCGGGTTCGCTTACGCGCCCGCCCCCGAGTCCCGCTCGGTCGTCGACATCGCGCCGTCGTACGGCCTGTTCATCGACGGGGAGTTCACCGACGCCGCCGACGGCAGGGTCTTCAAGACGGTCTCCCCGGCCACCGAGGAAGTCCTCTCCGAGGTCGCGCGGGCCGGCGCCGAGGACGTCGACCGGGCCGTGAGGGCCGCCCGCAAGGCGTTCGCGAAGTGGTCGGCGCTGCCCGGCTCCGAGCGCGCCAAGTACCTGTTCCGCATCGCGCGGATCATCCAGGAGCGCTCGCGCGAGCTGGCCGTCCTGGAGACCCTGGACAACGGCAAGCCGATCAGGGAGACGCGCGACCACGACCTCCCGCTGGTCGCCGCGCACTTCTTCTACTACGCGGGCTGGGCCGACAAGCTGAGCCACGCGGGCCTCGGCCCCGACCCGAGGCCGCTGGGCGTCGCCGGCCAGGTCATCCCGTGGAACTTCCCGCTGCTGATGCTGGCCTGGAAGATCGCCCCCGCGCTCGCCGCGGGCAACACGGTCGTCCTCAAGCCCGCCGAGACGACCCCGCTGTCCGCGCTGTTCTTCGCGGACGTCTGCCGCCAGGCCGGCCTGCCCCGGGGCGTCGTCAACATCGTCCCCGGCTACGGGGACGCGGGCGCCGCGCTGGTCGAGCACGAGGGTGTCGACAAGGTGGCGTTCACCGGCTCCACCGCCGTCGGCAAGGCCATCGCCCGCCAGGTCGCGGGCACCCGCAAGAAGCTCACGCTGGAGCTGGGCGGCAAGGGCGCCAACATCGTCTTCGACGACGCGCCGGTCGACCAGGCCGTCGAGGGCATCGTCACGGGCATCTTCTTCAACCAGGGCCAGGTCTGCTGCGCCGGCTCCCGCCTGCTGGTGCAGGAGTCCGTGCAGGAGGAGTTCCTGGACGCCCTGAAGCGCCGCCTGTCCACGCTGCGCCTCGGCGACCCGCTGGACAAGAACACCGACATCGGCGCCATCAACTCGGCGGAGCAGCTCGCCCGTATCGAGGCGCTCGCGGAGACCGGCGAGGCGGAGGGCGCAGAGCGCTGGTCGCCCGCCTGCGAGCTGCCCTCGACGGGCTACTGGTTCGCGCCGACGCTCTTCACGGGCGTCACACAGGCCCACACGATCGCCCGCGACGAGATCTTCGGCCCCGTCCTGTCGGTGCTGACGTTCCGTACGCCCGCGGAGGCCGTCGCCAAGGCGAACAACAGCCAGTACGGCCTGTCGGCCGGCATCTGGTCGGAGAAGGGCTCCCGCATCCTCGCGGTCGCCGACAAGCTCCGCGCCGGTGTCGTCTGGGCCAACACGTTCAACAAGCTGGATCCGACGTCGCCGTTCGGCGGCTACAAGGAGTCGGGCTACGGCCGCGAGGGCGGCCGGCACGGCCTGGAGGCGTACCTCGCCCCGTCGAGCCCGGAGGGTGAGCGCTGATGAGCAGCACCGACGAGCAGAACCGCCTGAGCGTCTTCAAGACCTACAAGCTGTACGTCGGGGGCAAGTTCCCCCGCAGTGAGAGCGGCCGGGTGTACGAGGTGAGCGACAGCAAGGACAGGTGGCTGGCGAACGCGCCGCTCGCCTCCCGCAAGGACGCCCGCGACGCCGTCGTCGCCGCCCGCAAGGCGTTCGGCGGCTGGTCCGGGGCGACGGCGTACCTGCGCGGCCAGATCCTGTACCGGGTCGCCGAGATGCTGGAGGGCCGCAGGGGCCAGTTCGTCCGCGAGGTGGCGGACGCGGAGGGCCTGTCGAAGTCGAAGGCCGCCGAGGCGGTCGAGGCCGCCGTGGACCGCTGGGTCTGGTACGCGGGCTGGACCGACAAGGTGGCGCAGGTCGTGGGCGGCGCCAACCCGGTCTCGGGGCCGTACTTCAACCTGTCGTCGCCGGAGCCGACCGGTGTCGTCGCGGTCGTCGCCCCGCAGGAGTCGTCGCTGCTGGGCCTGGTCTCGGTCCTCGCCCCGGTGATCGCCACCGGCAACACGGCGGTCGTCGTGGCCAGCGAGCGGGCCCCGCTGCCCGCGCTGTCCCTGGCCGAGGTGCTGGCCACGTCGGACGTGCCGGGCGGGGTCGTGAACATCCTGTCGGGCCGTACGGCGGAGATCGCCACGCCGCTCGCCGCGCACCAGGACGTCAACGCCATCGACCTGACGGGGGCGGGCGCCGAGCTGGCCCGCGACCTGGAGGTCGCGGCGGCCGACAACCTCAAGCGCGTCCTGCGTCCACAGCCTGTGGACGGCGGCGCCGACTGGACCGCCGACCCGGGCACGGGGCGCCTGACGGCGTTCCTGGAGACCAAGACGGTCTGGCACCCGACGGGCTCCCTGGGCGTGTCCGGCTCGGCGTACTGACCCCGCGAGGCGGCCGTCACGGCACCCCCTCCGCCGTGCCGGCCGCCTCACGCGCGACGGCCCCGTCTCCCTCCGTCCGGGGGGAGACGGGGCCGTCGCACGTCACGCGCCGAGCACGCCGCGAGCGCCGCGAGCCGCCAGCGGCCGCCGGAAGCACCGCGGGCGCCGCGAGCGCCGGAAGGGGTGCGGGCGGGCGGGCCCCACGGCGCGGAGGCGGGCTCAGCCGGGGAGGAGGCCGCCCAGGAGCGGGCCGACGACCGGTACGTCCTGGACACCGGCGAGCGAGCCGGTCGTGGACGCGGTGTCGACGGGCCGGAAGTCGGCGATCTGCGTGCCGACCCCGTTGTCCAGCGGGTTCACGCCCGTGCCCGCCAGCGGGTTGAGCTTCGCGTGCTTCACCGGGCCCACCACGTGCGGGAGCACGTCGTTCAGGGTGCGCACGGCCGCCTCGGGGTCGGTGCGCGGCAGGTCGGCGGCGTGCGCGGGGCTCCCGGCGGCGCCCAGGGCGGCGCCCAGAGCCGTGGCGGCGAGCCCGGCCTTCAGCAAGGGGTTCATGGAGGTTCCTGCCTGGAGGGTGTTCGGTCGGGCACACACCGTAGGGGAGGTGTGATCTCGATACCAACGGGTCACCTGCGAGGTCCCCCGATGGGGCCAATGGTTCACACTGGTGTCCCGTGAGTTCCCTACCGATCCCGACCCGCGTGGTGCTGCTCGCGGGCCCCTCCGGCTCCGGCAAGTCCTCCCTCGCCGCCCGCGCCGGCCTCCCCGTGCTCCGGCTGGACGACTTCTACAAGGAGGCCGGCGACCCGACGCTGCCGCTCGTGCCGGGGAGCACGGACATCGACTGGGACTCCCCCGGCTCGTGGGACGCGGACGCGGCGGTCGCCGCCATCGCGGAGCTGTGCGCGACGGGCCGTACGACGGTCCCGGTGTACGACATCGCCACCAGCTCCCGCGTCGGCCGCGAGCCCCTGGACATCGCCCGTACGCCGCTGTTCGTCGCGGAGGGCATCTTCGCCGCCGACATCGTGCGGCGCTGCGAGGAGCTGGGCGTGCTGGCGGACGCGCTGTGCCTGCGGGGCCGGCCGTCCACGACGTTCCGCCGCCGGCTGCTGCGGGACCTGCGGGAGGGCCGCAAGTCGGTGCCGTTCCTGCTGCGCAGGGGCTGGCGGCTGATGCGCGCCGAGCGGTCGATCGTGGCGCGGCAGACGGCGCTGGGCGCCCACCCGTGCGCCAGGGACGAGGCGCTGGGGCGTCTCGCGGCCGCGGCGGCGGGCCGCCACCGGGCACCGAGGGCCCCGGAACCGGCGTAGGGCGCGGTAGGCGCGCAGCGGCGCGCCGTGCGGGCGGGCCCCCGGGAGAACCGAGGGCCCGTGCGGAGCGGGGCGGGGGCCGTACGAGCACCAGGGCCCGGTCCGCGCGGGCCCGGACGCGGTCCGGACAGAGGTGTGCGCCGGACAAGCCCCCCAGCTTGTCCGGCGCGGTGTTACCCCCGTGGTGCCCCCGTGTCCCCCGTGGGCACCCTCTTGTCCCCCCTGTTTCCCCCCTGTTCCCCCCTGTCCCCCGTGCTCCCCCGTCCCCCCGCGGGTCCGGGAGTCCCGAGGATCCCCCCGTGATCCCCGAGACTCCGCGTCCCCCGTTCCCCCGTGGGCCCCACGTCCCCCGTGGGCCCCGTTCCCCCGGTCCTCCCCCGGCCCTCAGGCCACGAGCTGACCGAAGGACTCCTCCTGGTCACGGCCGAAGCTGAGGACCTCGTCCTCGCGCAGCCGGCGGAGCGACCGCCAGATGCTCGACTTCACCGTGCCGACACTGATGTTCAGGATGTCCGCGATCTCCGGATCGGTACGTCCCTCGTAGTAGCGCAGGACCAGCATGGTGCGCTGGAGTTCGGGCAGCCGGGCGAGCGCCTGCCAGAGCACCGCCCGCAGCTCCGTGCCGCGCATCGCGTCGGAGTCGCCCACCGTCTCGGGCAGTTCCTCCGTCGGGTACTCGTTGAGCTTGCGCCGCCGCCAGGCGCTGATGTGCAGGTTGGTCATCGTGCGGCGCAGGTAGCCGCCGACGGCCGCCTTGTCGCTGATCCGGTCCCAGGCGCGGTACGTCGAGAACAGCGCGCTCTGCAGCAGGTCCTCGGCCTCGTGCCGGTCACCGGTCAGGTGGTAGGCGGTGGCGTACAGGGAGGCGCGGCGCTCCTTGACGTAGGCGGTGAACGCGGCCTCCGCGCCCGGCTTCCGCCCGTCGGGCAGGGCGACCATGTAGGGCGCCTTGTGCGGGCGTCCGGCGGCGCGGCCGCATCCCCGCCCACCTCCGAGCGCGGAAGCCCCCTCGGTGCCGGACTTCTCGGCACCGGACCTCTCGGTGCTCCGCGCGACATCGTGGAGACGGGTGACAACTGCGTTCGAGGTGGTGCTGTGCTGCACTGCGTTCATCACGCCCCCCTGTCGTCGTGGAGTCGGCTCGTCGGTGTGGAAAGAAGACTGCCGAGGCCAGTTCATGACGGTGTCTGTCGACTGTCACAGGCGTGTCACAGGGGTCTTCGGCATACCGGTCCGGTACCGGAGGCGCCGTGGGAGCGCTCACAGGTCGAACTCGTCTCCTCCCATGGGACAGAATGACGCCGTGCCTTTCCTGTTGCTGATCGAGGACGACGACGCCATCCGCACGGCCCTCGAACTCTCGCTGTCCCGCCAGGGCCACCGCGTGGCCACCGCGGCGACGGGTGAGGACGGCCTGAAACTGCTCCGGGAACAGCGGCCGGACCTGATCGTCCTGGACGTGATGCTGCCCGGTATCGACGGTTTCGAGGTGTGCCGGCGCATCCGGCGCACGGACCAGCTGCCGATCATCCTGCTGACGGCGCGCAGCGACGACATCGACGTGGTCGTCGGTCTGGAGTCGGGAGCGGACGACTACGTCGTGAAGCCGGTGCAGGGCCGGGTGCTGGACGCCCGGATCCGGGCCGTGCTGCGGCGCGGCGAGCGGGAGACGACGGACTCGGCGACCTTCGGGGCGCTGGTCATCGACCGGTCCGCGATGACGGTGACGAAGAACGGCGAGGAGTTGCAGCTCACGCCGACCGAGCTGCGGCTGCTGCTGGAGCTGAGCCGCCGGCCGGGCCAGGCGCTGTCGCGGCAGCAGCTGCTGCGGCTGGTGTGGGAGCACGACTACCTGGGCGACTCGCGCCTGGTGGACGCGTGCGTGCAGCGGCTGCGGGCGAAGGTGGAGGACGTGCCGTCGTCGCCGACCCTGATCCGTACGGTGCGCGGGGTCGGCTACCGGCTCGACGCGCCCGCGTGAGCATGCGCGGGGAGCGGGACGGCACGCCGGACGGTGCCGTGAGGGGCGGGCGGGGAGCGCCGGGCGCGGGCCGGCGGTGGACGAGTCTGCGGGTGCGGCTGATCGTCGTGTTCGGGCTGGTCGCGCTGACGGCGGCGGTGTCGGCGTCGGGGATCGCGTACTGGCTGAACCGCGAGGCGGTGCTCACGCGTACGCAGGACGCGGCGCTCGGCGACTTCAAGCAGGAGATGCAGAACCGGGCGGCGGCGCTGCCGCTGCGGCCCACGCAGGAGGAGCTGCGGCACACCGCCGAACTGATGGCGCAGGGCGGCGGCGGGTACAGCGTGGTGCTGCTGGGCGAGCGGGACGCGGGGAAGCCGATCGTGGGGGTCTCGGACCCGGACCGGTTCACCCTGCGGGACGTGCCGGCGTCGCTGCGGGCCGCGGTCGACGAGGAGCAGGAGCTCACGGCGGGCAACCGGCACTCGTACCACGTGTTCTGGCTGCGGACGAACCTGCGCGGCACGCCGTACCTGGTGGGCGGGACGCGGGTGATCGGCGGCGGGCCGACCGGGTACATGCTGAAGTCGCTGGAGCCGGAGCGGCAGGACCTCGCCTCGCTCGGCTGGTCGCTCGGCGTGGCGACGCTGCTGGCCCTGCTGGGGTCGGCGCTGCTGGCGCAGGTGGCGGCGACGACCGTGCTGAAGCCGGTGCACCGGCTGGGCGAGGCGGCGCGGCGGCTGGGCGAGGGCAAGCTGGACACGCGGCTGCGGGTGTCGGGCACGGACGAGCTGGCGGAGCTGGCCCGGACGTTCAACGGCGCGGCGGAGAGCCTGCAGAAGAAGGTCGCGGACATGAGCGCGCGGGAGGAGTCCAGCCGCCGGTTCGTGGCCGACATGTCGCACGAGCTGCGTACGCCGATGACGGCGCTGACGGCGGTGACGGAGGTCCTGGAGGAGGAGCAGGACAGCCTGGACCCGATGGTGGCGCCCGCGGTGACCCTGGTGATCAGCGAGACGCGGCGGCTGAACACGCTGGTGGAGAACCTGATGGAGGTCACGCGGTTCGACGCCGGTACGGCGAAGCTGGTCCTGGACGACGTGGACGTGGCCGACCAGGTCACGGCGTGCATCGACGCGCGGGCGTGGCTGGACGCGGTGGAGCTGGACGCCGAGCGGGGCATCGTGTGGCGGCTGGACCCGCGCCGGCTGGACGTCATACTCGCCAACCTGATCGGCAACGCGCTGAAGCACGGCGGTTCGCCGGTGCGGGTGTCGGTGCGGACGTCCGGCGACGATCTGATCGTGCGGGTGCGCGACCACGGGCCGGGCATCCCGGAGGACGTGCTGCCGCACGTGTTCGACCGGTTCTACAAGGCGAGCGCGTCCCGGCCCCGCTCGGAGGGCAGCGGGCTCGGCCTCTCGATCGCGATGGAGAACGCGCTGGTCCACGGCGGCGACATCACCGCGGCCAACTCGCCGGACGGGGACGGCGCGGTGTTCACGCTGCGGCTGCCCCGCGACGGCTCGTCGGCCGCGGCGGGCGACGGGGAGGGCGGTGACGGGGGCGCCGGGGAGGGCGGCACCGGCCGCGACGGCCGGGGGAACGGCCGGGGGAACGACGGTTCAGGGGACGACGGGGAGCGGGACAGTGGCGAGCGGCGAGCGCGTGGCTGACGCGGCGGCACGGACGGACCGGCGCCGGGCTGCCGGACTCCGGGCCGCGGGACTCCGGCTCGCGGGGCGCCGGGCTGCCGGGCCCCGGACCGGCCGGGGCCGGCGGGCGCTGGCCTCGGCGGCCGTACTGGCGGCGCTGACCGCCGGGTGCGGCATCCGTACGACGTCGGTACCGGTCGACGCGGGCGGCGCGCCGTCGCGGGTGCCGTGCAGCCTGCCGGAGGCGGCCCCGCAGGACGCGGGGGTGCCGACGCGGGTGTACCTGGTGTGCGCGTCGGGCCTGGAACCGGTGTCCCGCACCGTGCGGCCGGAGGGCGGCGCGTCGGGCGAGGACGCGCGGGTGGAGACGGCGCAGGCGCTGCTGGACGCGCTGCGGGAGCGGCCGTCGGAGCGTGAGCGGCAGGCCGGTTTCACGACGTACCTGGACGAGCCGCTGAAGGTGGCGGCGGGCCGGGCGGGCGACCCGGAGGGTTCGCTGCGGCTGAGCCGCCAGCCCGAGGACCTGCCGCCGGCGGCGCTGGCGCAGATCGTCTGCACGTACGGCGAGTGGGGCGCGGCGTCGGTGCGCGGCACGGTGCCCCTGGGCGGGCCGGGCGACTATCCGGTGCGGCGGTACGTCTGCGACGCGTCGGTGAAGGCCCGCCCCGAGTCCCCCCTGCCGACCCGGGCGCCCTGAGGGGGCTCGCCTTCGGCTGCCGCCGACGGGACGGGACCTCCCCGCTGCTGGGTCGTGGGGGCGGTGTGGGTGGTGGGTGGTGTTGCCGGGTGGGCAGAGCTGCGCCGGGGGCCGTGACGCGGTGGAGGCGATGCGGGGCCGGAAGCCGTGTGGGGCAGGGCCGGGCCCCTGACGGACGCGGCGCGGGGCCGGAAGGCCGACCGCGGGCCGGGGCGACGGACGCCCGAGGGCACGGCACGAGACCAGAAGGCCGACCGCGGGCCGGGGCGACGGACGCCCGAGGGCACGGCACGAGACCAGAAGGCCGACCGCGGGCCGGGGCGACGGACGCCCGAGGGCACGGCACGAGACCAGAAGGCCGACCGCGGGCCGGGGCGACGGGGCGCCTGACGGGCACGGCACGGGGCCGCGCGTGGAGCCGAAGGGGCGCGCGGGTGCCGAGACGACGTCCGCGCGCAGCGCCCGACGAAGGAGGGCCGAGCACGGAGGGCGGCTCGGGACCCGCTCACAGCGCCCCGGAGGCGCAACGCGCCTCAGAAAGAAAGAGGAACCGATCCTGCCGGGGGGTGCGTCTTGGGGGGCGTGCAGCGTCAAGGTTCGGGCGGCATGGCCGCCATCCGCTACCGCGTGGCGGGGCTCGCTCTTCTCTTCGTCCATCTGTTGCTCGTGGGGTGGCTGACGCTGCGGCCGCTGGACGTGATGTGGGTGACGGCGGCGAATCTGGAGCCGCTGGCGGGGATCAAGGCCGATCTGGCGCTGGGTCCGGCGGAGGCGGCGCGGCGGATCGGTGAGGGTCTGGTGCTGCTGGCGCCGCTGGGGGTGCTGCTGCCGCTGGCGGACGCGCGGCTGGACGTGGCGCGGTGGGCTTCGCTGGTGCGGACGGTGGCGGCGGGTGCGCTGGTGTCGCTCGGGATCGAGCTGTTGCAGACGGCGGTGCCGGGCCGGGTGGTGGATGTGGACGCGGTGCTGCTGAACACCGCTGGGGTGGCGCTGGCGCATGTGGCGGTGGTTCCGGCGTGGCGGGCGCGGCTGCGCCGCAGGCTGGACGCGGCGCCGGGCGGCGGGGTGGCGGGACCGCGTGCGGGGGCCGGGGCGGAGCCCGCCTCGGGGAGGAGGCGGCGGAGGGGCGGTGCCCTGCGTCGGGAGGATGCCCCTCAGGGGGCGACCCCGAGGATTCCCAGGGTCGGGATCGCCCCGTAGTCCGATGCTTTGTCCGGGGTAGGCGGGGGAGGATGAATGCACCGGAAGCCGGAGCGGCTTCCGCGAAGCCCCTGACGAAGGAGCCCACCATGGCCGCACTTGCCCGCCCCCGTGACGAACGCATGATCGGCGGAGTGTGCGCGGCGCTGGCCCGGCGCTTCGGCACTTCGGCGACGACGATGCGGGTCATGTTCGTCGTGTCCTGTCTGCTGCCGGGGCCGCAGTTCCTGCTCTACCTGGCGCTGTGGATGCTGCTGCCGGCCGAGAAGCCCGCGAGCACGGCCTGGTAGGGCCCGCCGCGGCCGGCCGGCGCCTCCGGCGCTCCCCGCCGGCACGTCCGGTACATCCGGCATGACCCGTACGACATACGGCGGTGGGCGCGCGCCTCTCGGGCGCGCGCCCACCGCCGGCTTGTGTGCGGGGTGGTCAGCCGAGGCCGGCGACGGGGAGGGCGCCGCCGACGGGGAGGCCGCCGAGGAGGCCGACGACCGGGTCGAGCGGGGTGTTGACGGGGACGGCGGGCGCGGCGCCGGTGACGGCGTCGAGGACGCCTTCGGCGATGGTGGCGGTCTCACCCGAGCCGCCGGGCAGGGTGGAGACGGTCTGCGCGACCGGCAGGGCCTGGGTGGCGGTCGCCAGGACGGGTCCGGTGGGGACGGCGGTGAGCGCGGAGGCGCTGCCGGCAGCGGAGACGGCGAAAGCGGCGCCGAGCGCGGCGACACCGAGGGACTTGGCAGCGGACTGCTTCATCGAAATTCGTCCTTGGGGGGAATCGGGGGCATGAGCGGTTCCGCAACCTAGCCAGCACGCGGGGCGGCCCGCAAACACCGAAGGGGGCCGGGTCGGGAATGCGCGGCCGTTCCCCTATCGCACGGAGGGCGCCCTTATGGGGCCTCTCGCTGGCCGGATGCGCTGGTGGAGCCGTTCTGCCGGAACAGCCATTCGGACTTCAGTTCGGCGTATCCGGGCTTGATCACGTCATTGATCATGGCCAGTCGTTCATCGAAAGGAATGAATGCTGATTTCATCGCATTGACGGTGAACCACCGCATGTCGTCGAGCGTGTAGCCGAATGCCTCGGTCAGCAGCTCGAATTCCCGGGTCATGCTGGTGCCGGACATCAGACGGTTGTCGGTGTTGACGGTGACCCGGAACTGGAGGCGGCGGAGCAGGCCGATCGGATGCTCGGCGTAGGAGGCGGCGGCGCCGGTCTGGAGGTTGGAGCTGGGGCACATCTCCAGCGGGATGCGCTTGTCGCGCACGTACGCGGCGAGCCGGCCGAGCGTGACGGTGCCGTCGTCGGCGACCCGGATGTCGTCGATGATCCGCACGCCGTGGCCGAGGCGGTCGGCGCCGCACCACTGGATGGCCTGCCAGATCGACGGCAGCCCGAACGCCTCCCCGGCGTGGATCGTGAAGTGGTTGTTCTCCCGCTTGAGGTACTCGAAGGCGTCGAGGTGGCGGGTGGGCGGGTGGCCGGCCTCGGCGCCCGCGATGTCGAAGCCGACGACGCCGTCGTCGCGGTGGGCGTTGGCGAGTTCGGCGATCTCCAGGGAACGGGCGGCGTGCCGCATCGCGGTGAGCAGCGCGCCCACGCGGATGCGCCGGCCGCGTGCGCGGGCGCGGCGCTCGCCCTCGCGCAAGCCCTCGTTGACGGCGGCGACGACCTCGTCGAGGGTGAGGCCGCCCTCCAGGTGCTGCTCCGGGGCGTAGCGCACCTCCGCGTAGACGACGCCGTCGTCGGCGAGGTCCTCGGCGCACTCGGCGGCGACCCGGAAGAGGGCGTCGCGGGTCTGCATGACGGCGCAGGTGTGGGCGAAGGTCTCCAGGTAGCGCTCCAGCGAGCCGGAGTCGGCGGCCTCGCGGAACCACCGGCCGAGCCGCTCGGGGTCGGTCTCGGGCAGTGCCTCGTAGCCGCGGGCGCGGGCGAGGTCGACGACCGTGCCGGGTCGCAGGCCCCCGTCGAGGTGGTCGTGGAGCAGGACCTTCGGCGCGCGGCGGATCTGGTCGGCGGTCGGGGTGGCGGGGTACCGGATGGTCATGTGGGGTCCTTCTTCCGGGGGTCGGCGGGCGTCCGGCGGGCGCGGGCGGCCCGCCGGCTCCGCGTTCACTCGATACGGAACAGTGACCGCGTGTACGGGTGGCGTACACCTCCTCTTCTGAGACTGTTCTGCCATGGCACACCACGCACTTGTTGGGCCCGGCGGCGGTCGGCAGCCGCGTCTGGGGCGGTCCCTCGGCGGGTCGGACGCGACGGCGGTGGGAGGGGTGGTGCTGCTCCTGCCGGACGGCGCGCCCGAGTCGGCGCGGCGCGCCTCGCCGCTGCACCGCGCCGCGCTGCTGCCGCTGGCGCGGCGCCTGGTGCGGGCCGGCCGGGGCGACGGGCTGGCCGCGCACGTGGTGCGGTACCGGGGGCGCGGCTGGAACGGGGCCGACGCGCTGCTCGCGCAGGACGCGCGGTGGGCGGTCGCGGAGGTGGTGCGCCGTCACGGGGACGTGCCGGTCTGCCTGGTGGGCCACGGTATGGGCGGGCGGGCCGCGCTGCGGACGGCCGGGCACGCAGCGGTCGCGTCGGTGCTGGCGCTCGCGCCGTGGCTGCCGGAGGACGACGTGGCGGCGGAGCCGGAGCCGGTGCGGCAGCTGGCGGGCCGTCAGGTGATGATCGTGCACGGCACGACCGACGCGACCGCCCATCCGGACCTCTCCTACCGGCTGGCCGTGCGGGCCAAGAAGGCGAACCGGTCGACCTGCCGCTTCGAGGTCCACTCGGACGGGCACGCGCTGCGCCAGCACCACGACGAGGTCCTGTCCCTGGCGGCCGACTTCGTGCTCGGCTCCCTCTTCGACCGCCCGTACAGCCGGCCGGTCACCGACGCGTTCGCGGCGCCGCCGCCGCTGGGGCTGCGGATGCCGCTGGCGGCCGGGTTCGGCCGCTCGCTGCGGCCCTGAGGCGCGGGGGGCGCGGCGGGGGCGGGGGGTGCCGGGGCCTTCCGCGGCCGCCCGGTCACGGGCGCCGCGAGGGGTTCGGGCGTCCGCGTCCTGCGGGGGCGGGGGCCGTCGTACCTGGACATGCGGTGCGGGTACCCGTACGGCGCCGCGGGATGCCGGGGGCCGCCCGATCGCCCCGCCGCCGCGCCCCGCACTGCCCCGCACCGCCCGCCGCCGCGCGCCCGGTGCGCTACTGCTCGGCCACGCCCAGGAGCCGGCCGCGGCGGGAGAGCAGGAACTTCTTGAAGGCCGCCACCGGGGGCGTGTCCGGGCGCCCCGCCTGCCAGGCGACGCCGATCTCGCGCACCGCGCGCGGCGCCGTCACCGTCAGCTCCACGACGCCCGGCCGGGGCACCGCGGGCGGCGGCAGCAGGGCGACGCCCAGCCCCGCGGCGACCAGCCCGCGCAGCGTCTCGGCCTCCTCCCCCTCGAACGCCACGCGCGGCCGGAACCCCGCCTCGGCGCACAGGTCGTCGGTGATGCGGCGCAGCCCGTAGCCGGGCTCCAGGGTCACGAACACCTCGTCGGACGCCTCCGCCAGCCGGATCCGCTTGCGGCCGGCCAGCCGGTGGTCGTCCGGCACGACGAGCCGCAGCCGCTGCTCGTCCAGGCGGCGCCCCACCAGGTCCGGGGCGTCGGGCACCGGCGAGGTCAGGCAGAGGTCCAGCTCGCCCGCCCGGAGGCGCTCGATCATGGCCTCCCCGTAGTTCTGGACGAGCGTGAAGCGGACCTTGGGGTGGTCGGCGCGGAACGCCCGCAGCAGCGCGGGCACCGTCTCCGAGCCCATGGTGTGCAGGAACCCGAAGGCGACGCGCCCCGCCGTCGGGTCCACGTCGGCGCGCACCGCCTCGGCGGCCCGCTCCACCTCGCCCAGCGCCCGCTCCACCGACAGCAGGAACGTGCGGCCCGCCGGGGTCAGCGACAGGGCGCGGCCCTTGCGGGCGAAGAGGGTGACGCCCAGGTCCTCCTCCAGCCGGGCCACGGCCCGCGACAGGGTGGACTGCGGGACCCCCGTCTCGTGCGCGGCGCGCGTCACGTGCTCGTGCCGGGCGACGGCCGCGAAGTACGCCAGGCGAGGGGCGAGCAGCAGGCCCATTTCTTCTTCGTTACTGTTCAGTGACAGCCGCGGCTGTGACCTGTACTCATGCAGCATGGGAACGATTAAAGCCGTTCCGTGCATTGGACGCATGAAGGTCCGTCTCCGTACGTTCGGGGCATGTCTCCCGCCAGTACCGAGGCGTCCACGGCAGCCGTGGACGCCGACTCCCGCCTCGCCCCCGGACGCCCCGGCCACCGCCGCATGAGCCTCGCCCTCTTCGCGGCGGGCGTCGCGACGTTCGCCCTCCTCTACTCCACCCAGGCCCTCCTCCCGGCCGTCTCCGCCGACTTCGGCGCGACCGCGTCGGCGGCGAGCTGGACGGTCTCGGCCGCCACCGGCGCGCTGGCGCTGTGCGTACTGCCGCTGAGCGCCCTGTCCGAGCGGTTCGGACGGCGGGCGATGATGACCGGGTCGCTGGTGACGGCCGTGGCCGTGGGCCTGCTGGTGCCGTTCGCGCCGAGCCTGGAGTGGCTGGTCGCGCTGCGTGCCGTGCAGGGCGCGGCGCTGGCCGGCGTGCCGGCGTCGGCGATGGCGTACCTGGCGGAGGAGGTGCGGCCGCGGGCGCTGGTCGCGGCGATCGGGCTGTTCGTCGCGGGCAACAGCATCGGCGGGATGAGCGGCCGGATCGTGACCGGCTGGGCCGCGCAGCTGTGGGGCTGGCGGGCGGGGCTCGCCGCCGTGGGGCTGCTGGCCGCCGTGTGCGCCGTCGCGTACCGGCTGCTGCTGCCGGCCGCCCGGCACTTCACGCCGTCGCCGCTGGACCCGCGGGCGATCGGCCGGACGGTGCGCGGGCACCTGTCGGACCCGCTGCTGCTGCGGCTGTACGCGATCGGCGCGCTGTTCATGACGGTGTTCGGCGCCGTGTACACGGTGATCGGCTACCGGCTGGTGGAGGCGCCGTTCTCGCTGCCGCAGGGCGTCGTCGGCTCGGTGTTCCTGGTGTACCTGGTCGGCACGGTGTCGTCGGCCGCCGCCGGGCGGCTGGTGGGGCGCATGGGGCGGCGCGGGGCGCTGTACCTGGCCGTGGCCACGACGGCCGCGGGGCTGCTGCTGTCGCTGGCCGGGTCGCTGGCCGGGGTGCTGGCGGGCCTGGTGCTGATCACGGCCGGGTTCTTCGCCGGCCACGCGGTCGCCTCGTCGTCGGTGAGCCGGACGGCCACCACCGGGCGGGCGCAGGCGTCGGCGCTGTACCAGTCGGCGTACTACCTGGGCAGCAGCGCGGGCGGGACGCTCGGCGCGGTCGCCTACCACGCGGGCGGCTGGTCGGCCACGGTGCTGCTGGGCCTGGTCGCGGTGGTCGGCGTCGTCTCCCTGACCCTGTACGGCACGCACCGCGCGCGCGTGGCGGAGCGGGCGCGGCCGGGGCGGGGCGAGGGCGACCGGGTGGCGCGGCGGCGGACGCCGGTCGTCGCGGCGGGCGGGCCCCGCTGAGGCGCCCGGGACGCGTGCGGCCCCGCCGGCCGGGACGCACGGCGGCGGCCGGCGGCGCGGGCGGGCCCCGCTGAGGCGGCGCCCCGCGGCGGCCCGTTCGCGTACGCCTGCCGGCCCGCCGGGACGCGCACCCGCGGCGACCGGGCCGTACGGGCCCTCCCGCGGCCCGGAGGTCCGCTCGGGCGCCCAGCTCGCACGGCGTGCGCCCCGGTGTCCCCGCGCCTCCGGGCGCCCCCTCCGCTCCCCGTCCGCTCCCCCTGTCCCGGGCAGGACGGAAAGAGCGGAGAAGAGTCGTCCCGCGACGTAACCGGCGCCCCGCCCCGAGCGTCCTACGGGACGCCAGAAGCGCGTACACGGGAGGGGAGCGGGAGCATGCGGGTCGAAGTGGGGGCATGGCGGCGGCGCACCGGCGTCGCACTGGGCGTGGCCGGAATGGCCGTGCCGCTGACGCTGGGGGTCGGCGCGGGCACCGCGCAGGCGGCGGCGTCCTGCACGGCGGGCACGGGGCCGTACCAGAAGCAGGTGGAGAGCTTCCTCGGCCGGCCGGTCGACGGGAAGCAGTCCCCGGCGGACTGCACGGCCATCCGGTCGTTCCAGCGGACGCACGGGATCACCCCGGCCGCCGGGTACGCCGGGCCGCTGACCTGGCGCACGATGGACACGATCCTCAAGCAGCGGGCCGCGGGGAAGAACCCGAACAAGGCGGGCGCCTGCCCGGTGAACAAGGGCCGCATCGCCTGCGTCGACCTGACCCGGCAGCTCAGCTGGGTCCAGGACGGCCGGAAGCTCGTCTACGGGCCGGTGCCGGTCCGCACGGGCCGGGACGGCGCGGAGACCCGCACCGGCGCGAAGAAGGTCTACCACCGGAGCCTCAAGCACTGGTCGACGATCTACAAGGTGTGGATGCCGTACTCGCAGTTCTTCGACGGCGGGCAGGCGTTCCACGCGACGGACAAGTCCATGTACAACCCGCCCGGTTCCGGGGGCTGCGTCAACATGCGGTCGGCCGACGCGAAGGCATACTGGAACCTGCTGAGGAACGGTGACGACGTGTTCGTGTACGGGCGCAAGCCCGGCACGTGACCGCCGCCCGACCGCGTTGTCAGTGCCCTCCGGTAGCTTCCGGAGGGCAGGCAGGCACAGCGCGACAGGGGTGGACGCGATGGTGGACGCGACAGCGGGCTCGACGGTGGGAACGCCGGTCGACCCGACGGAACCGGCCGGTGGCCGGGCGGGTCCGGCGGGCCCGGTGGACGGGGCGGCCGGGGACGCCGCTCTCCAGGACCGGCTGGAGGAGTACCGGACGGAGCTGACCGGCTACTGCTACCGGATGCTCGGCTCGGCCTTCGAGGCGGAGGACGCGGTCCAGGACACGATGGTGCGCGCCTGGCGCGCCCTGGACCGGTTCGAGGGCCGCTCGTCGCTGCGCTCCTGGCTGTACCGGATCGCGACGAACGTCTGCATGGACGCGCTGAACGCGGGCAACCGCCGCGCCCGCCCCATCGACCTGACGGCGGCCACGCCCGTCGCGCAGGCGCAGCTCACCGCCCGGCCGGAGGTCACCTGGCTGGAGCCGGTGCCCGACGGGCGGGTGCTGCCGCAGCCGGCGGACCCGGCCGAGGCGGCCCTCGCCCGCGAGTCGGTGCGCCTGGCCTTCGTCGCGGCGCTCCAGCACCTGCCGGCCCGGCAGCGGGCCGTGCTGATCCTGCGGGAGGTGCTGGCGTGGCGGGCGAGCGAGGTCGCCGAGCTGCTGGAGACCTCCGTGGCCTCGGTGAACAGCGCCCTCCAGCGCGCCCGCGCCACGCTCGCCGCCCGCGATCCGCAGCGCACCGACCCGGCGGACCCGCTCGACGAGGGGCAGCGCCGGCTCCTCGACCGGTATCTGGCGGCGTTCGAGTCGTACGACATGGCGGCGCTGACGGCCCTGCTCCACGAGGACGCCACGCTCTCCATGCCGCCCTACGACCTGTGGCTGCGCGGCCACGACGACATCGTCGGCTGGATGCTGGGCGTCGGCTCGGTCTGCCGGGGCTCGCGCCTGGTGCCGACGACCGCCAACGGCACACCGGCGTTCGCGCACTACCACCCGGACCCCGGGGGCGGGTTCACCCCGTGGGCGCTCATGGTCGTCGAGACCAGGGACGGCAAGGTCTCGGGGATCACGTCGTTCCTGGACGTGGAGCGGTGGTTCCCCCTCTTCGGCCTCCCGGACCGGCTGGAGGGCTGAGCAGCCGGTCCGCCAGCCCGGTCAGCGCCAGCAGCGCCCGCAGGTCGGGCGGCGCGTTCCACACGGTCAGGGGGTGGCCCAGGCGGCCGGCGGTCAGCCGGAGCCGGGCGAGCGCGTCGACGGCGGCGAGGCCGGGGCGTACGAGCCCGGCCGCGTCGACGACGGCGGGCCGGCCCGGCGGGGCGCCGTCGAGGAGCGCGGTCAGCTCGGCGCACAGGCGCGGGGCGTCGGCGGGCGCGACCGGCCCGCCGACGCGCAGAACGATCGGTTCGGTGTCCTCCACACAGACCAGGACCCCCGCCGCGCCCGGAACTCATCGGGCGGGACGGGGGCCGGGGTCGGGCACGCGCCCGGCGCGGGGCGGTGGAGGCCCGCGTCAGGCGATGCGGTCCAGGACGATCGGCGACGGGGTGAACGCGGTGCCGGCCGGGGCGATGTCCCAGGCGCCCTCCAGCGACCGCAGGGCGTAGTCGAACTTCTCCGGCGTGTCCGTGTGCAGGGTCAGCAGCGGCGCGCCCGCGGTGACCGTGTCGCCCGGCTTGGCGTGCAGCTCCACACCGGCGCCGGCCTGCACCGGGTCCTCCTTGCGGGCGCGGCCCGCGCCGAGGCGCCAGGCGGCGACACCGACGGCGTACGCGTCGAGGCGGGTGAGGACGCCCGACTCGGGGGCGGTGACGACGTGCCGCTCACGGGCGACCGGCAGGGCGGCGTCCGGGTCGCCGCCCTGTGCGGCGATCATGCGGCGCCACACGTCCATGGCGGACCCGTCGGCGAGGGCCTTCGCCGGGTCGGCGTCCTTGAGGCCGGCCGCGTCGAGCATCTCGCGGGCGAGGGCGACCGTCAGCTCCACCACGTCGGCGGGACCGCCGCCGGCCAGGACCTCGACGGACTCGCGGACCTCCAGGGCGTTGCCCGCCGTCAGGCCCAGCGGCGTCGCCATGTCGGTGAGCAGGGCCACCGTGCGCACGCCGTGGTCGGTGCCGAGCCCGACCATGGTGGAGGCCAGCTCGCGGGCGTCGTCGATGTTCTTCATGAAGGCGCCGGAGCCGACCTTCACGTCGAGGACGAGCGAGCCCGTACCCTCGGCGATCTTCTTCGACATGATCGAGGAGGCGATCAGCGGGATCGCCTCGACGGTGCCGGTCACGTCCCGCAGGGCGTACAGCTTCTTGTCGGCGGGGGCCAGGCCGTCGCCGGCCGCGCAGATGACGGCGCCGGTCGTGTCGAGGACGTGCAGCATCTCCTCGTTGGAGAGCAGGGCGCGCCAGCCGGGGATGGACTCCAGCTTGTCGAGGGTGCCGCCGGTGTGGCCGAGGCCACGGCCGCTGAGCTGCGGCACGGCGGCGCCGCAGGCGGCGACGAGCGGGGCGAGCGGCAGCGTGATCTTGTCGCCGACGCCGCCGGTGGAGTGCTTGTCGGCGGTGGGGCGGGAGAGCGAGGAGAAGTCCATGCGCTCGCCCGAGGCGATCATCGCGGCGGTCCAGCGGGCGATCTCCGCCCGGTTCATGCCGTTGAGCAGGATCGCCATCGCGAGGGACGACATCTGCTCGTCGGCGACCTCGCCGCGCGTGTACGCGTCGATGACCCAGTCGATCTGCTCCGGGGTCAGCTCGCCCCGGTCCCGCTTCGTGCGGATGACGGAAATCGCGTCCATGGGCTCAGTGTTCCTTCCAGCGGGCTACGACGAAGCGTCTACACGCATAGACGCGGAGGCTGGCGGCGCCCTCCCCCTCTTCGTGGAGGGGGAGGGCGCCGCCGCCGGGCCGGGACCGGCGCGGGCCCGGCCCGTGGCCGCACGGACACGCGGCCGGTGCGGCCGGGTGGTCACACGGCCGGTGTGCGGCCGGGTGGTCACATGGCCGGTGCGGCCGGGTGGTCACGCGGTCCGCGCGGCCACCCGGCCGGGCGGTCAGGAGAGGTGCGCCGGGCCGAAGGCCTGCGGCAGCATCTCGTCGAGCGTCCGCACCCCGTCCGGGGTGTCCAGCAGCAGTCCCCCGCCGCCGAACTCGTACAGGAGCTGGCGGCAGCGCCCGCAGGGCACGAGCGTCTCGCCGCGGCCGTCCACGCACACGAAGTGCGTGAGCCGTCCGCCGCCCGTGGCCTGGAGCTGGGAGACGAGCCCGCACTCGGCGCACAGGCCGATGCCGTACGAGGCGTTCTCCACGTTGCAGCCGGTGACCGTGCGGCCGTCGTCCACGGTGGCCGCCGCCCCGACCGGGTAGCCCGAGTACGGCGCGTACGCGCGGGACATCGCGTCCCGTGCCGCGGCGCGCAGGGCCTCCCAGTCGTAGGGCGGCTCCGGGGTGCCGGTCACTTGCCCTGGCCCCTCTTGTACGGCATGCCGTCGGCCTTGGGCATCCGCAGCCGCTGCGCGGACAGGGCCAGCACCAGCAGCGTCGTGACGTACGGCGCGGCGTCGACGAACTGGCTGGGCAGCGTCTCCGTCATGGCGTACCAGAAGAAGAGCAGGGCGGAGGCGACGGCGGAGACGGCCGCCGCGACGTACTTCTTCTTGTACAGCGTCCAGAAGACCGCCAGGACCAGCAGGATCGCCAGCAGGAGCAGCATGGCGTGGACGTTCTCGGCGCCGCCGCGCAGCTTGAGGCTGTCGGTGAAGCCGAACAGGCCGGCACCGAGGGCGAGGCCGCCCGGCATCCAGTTGCCGAAGATCATCGCCGCGAGGCCGATGAAGCCGCGTCCGCCGGTCTGGCCCTCCTGGTAGATGCCGGTCGACACGATCGCGAGGAACGCGCCGCCGAGGCCCGCGAGGGCGCCGGAGACCAGGACGGCGATGTACTTGTACTTGTAGACGTTGACGCCCAGCGACTCGGCGGCGACCGGGTTCTCGCCGCACGAGCGGAGCCGCAGGCCGAAGCCGGTGCGCCACAGGATCCACCAGGTGGCGGGGACCAGCAGCAGCGCGACCACGGTGAGCAGCGACAGGTTGGTGACCAGGCCGCCGAGCACGCCGGCCAGGTCGGAGACGAAGAACCAGTGCTGCGCCTGGAGGTCGGCGAGCCAGTCGGAGAGCCCGGGGACGGTGATCCGGTCGATCGCCTCGATGCGCGGGGACTGCTTGGAGGAGCCGCCGGGGGCCTCGGCGAACGTGAAGTCCGACAGGTACTGGGTGGCGCCCAGGGCGAGGATGTTGATGGCCACACCGGAGACGATGTGGTTGACGTTGAAGGTCACCGTCATGACCGCGTGCAGCAGCCCGCCGAGCGCGCCGCCGACGAGGCCCATGACGACACCGGTCCACGGGCCCCACTGGTATCCGGCCCAGGCGCCGAACCAGGTGCCGAGGATCATCATGCCCTCGAGGCCGATGTTGACCACGCCCGCCCGCTCGGCCCACAGGCCGCCGAGGCCGGCGAGGCCGATCGGCACGGCGAGCTGCAGGGCGCCGGAGACCTGGCCGACCGAGGTCAGGTCGTCGGCGCCGCTGACGATCCGGACCAGCGAGAACAGCGCGAGGCCGGCCGCGATGATCAGCAGGATGACGGGCAGGGACAGCTTGCGGCGCCCGCCGCCCTTCCGCGGCGCGGTGGCCGCGGGGGTAACCGTGCTCGTGGACTCGCTCATGCCGCCACGTCCTCCTTGTTCTTGCGGGCCTGGGCGGCGAGCTCCTCGCCCACCTTGCGCTGCTGCCGGCGGAGCCCGTACTGCCGGACGAGTTCGTACGACACGACCACGGCGATCACGATCAGCCCCTGCATGATCGTGGTGATCTCCTTCGGGTAGCCGTACTGGTCCAGGGAGGCGGACGACTTCTGCAGGAAGGAGATCAGCAGCGCGGCGAAGAAGAGGCCGACCGGGTGGTTGCGGCCCAGCAGGGCGATGGTGATGCCCGTGAAGCCGACACCGGCCGGGAAGGCCAGGCTGTAGGTGTGGGTCTGGCCGAGGAGCAGGGGCAGGCCGGTGAGGCCCGCGACGCCGCCGGAGATCAGCATGGCGGTGAGCACCATCTTCTTGGCGTCCACGCCGCTGGCCTGGGCGGCGGACTCGCTGGCGCCGGTGGCGCGCAGGTCGAAGCCGAAGCGGGTGCGGCCCAGCACGAACCAGTAGACGACGCCGAGCGCGAAGGCGACGAACGTGAAGCCGTAGATGTTGCCGCCCTCGACCGCCAGGCCGGTCATCCACCCGGACTCCGGGATGATGCCGGTGGTGAGGTCGTTGGAGCCGGCGACCTGCTCGCCGAGGTTGGCGGGGAGGATCATCCACGCGATGAGGCTGGTCGCGATGGCGTTCAGCATGATCGTGGAGACGACCTCGCTGACCCCGCGGGTGGTCTTCAGGAAGCCGGCGACGCCGGCCCAGAAGGCACCGACGAAGACCGCGACGAGCACGATCAGCAGGACGTGCAGCGGACCGGGCAGCTCCACGGAGGCGCCGACGACGGCGGCGAGCATCGCCGCGAGGCGGTACTGGCCGTCGACGCCGATGTTGAACAGGTTCATCCGGAAGCCGATGGCCACGGCCAGGGCGGCCAGGTAGTACGTGCCCGTCTGGTTGAGGATGAGGACCTGGATGTCCGGGTACTCCGCCTCCTGCACCATCAGGCTGTACGGCTCGATCGGGTCGAGGCCCGACACGAGCAGGACGAGCGTGGTGAGGACGAAGGCGACGGCCAGCGCGAGCGCGGGGCCCGCGATGCCCAGCAGCACCTTGTCCTTGTCGAACTTCTTCATCGGCCCTCACCGTCCGCGTCGTGGTTGTGCTCAAGGTGCCCGGCGGCGGCGCCCGTCATGGCGGAGCCCAGCTCCTCGGGGGTGATCGTGGCGGGGTCGGCGTCCGCGACGAGGCGGCCGCGGTACATCACCCGCAGGGTGTCGGAGAGCCCGATCAGCTCGTCCAGGTCGGCGGAGATCAGCAGCACCGCGAGACCCTCGCGGCGCGCCTCCCGGATCTGGTCCCAGATCTGCGCCTGCGCGCCGACGTCCACCCCGCGGGTGGGGTGGGCGGCGATCAGGAACTTCGGCCGGTGGCTCATCTCCCGGCCGACGATCAGCTTCTGCTGGTTGCCGCCGGAGAGGGACGCCGCGGTGACCTCGATGCCGGGGGTGCGCACGTCGTACTCGCGGACGATCCGCTCGGTGTCCGCGCGGGCCGCCTTCGGGTCGAGGATGCCGCGCCGGCTGTTGGGCGCCTCGGTGACGTGGCCGAGGATGCGGTTCTCCCACAGCGGGGACTCCAGCAGCAGGCCGTGCCGGTGGCGGTCCTCGGGGATGTAGCCGATGCCGCCCTCGCGGCGCTTGCGCGTGGGGGTGCGGGAGATGTCCGCGCCGTCCAGGGTGATCACGCCGCCGTCGGGGACGCGCATGCCGATCAGGGTCTCGATCAGCTCGGTCTGGCCGTTGCCCTCCACGCCGGCGATGCCGAGGACCTCGCCCTTGTGGATGGTGAAGTCGATCCCGCCGAGGACCTCGCGGACGACGCCGTCGGGGTCGGTCTGCGCGAGGCGCAGGTTCTCGACCCGGAGCATCGGCACGTCGGTCACCGTCGACTCGCGGGTCTCGGGCGAGGGCAGCTCGCTGCCGACCATCAGCTCGGCGAGCTGCTTGGGCGTGGTGGACTTGGGGTCGGCCGTGCCCACCGTCGTGCCGCGCCGGATGACGGTGATGTCGTCGGCGACGGACAGCACCTCGCCCAGCTTGTGGGAGATGAAGATGACCGTGAGCCCCTCGGCCTTCAGCTCGCGCAGGTTGTCGAAGAGCGCGTCGACCTCCTGCGGGACGAGGACCGCCGTGGGCTCGTCCAGGATGAGCGTGCGGGCGCCGCGGTAGAGGACCTTGAGGATCTCGACGCGCTGGCGGTCGGCGACGCCGAGGTGCTCGACGAGCACGTCGGGGCGGACGTTCAGCCCGTAGGCGTCCGAGATCTCCATGATCTTGTCGCGGGCGCGGGAGCCGATGCCGTACAGCTTCTCGCTGCCGAGGACGACGTTCTCCAGCACCGTCAGGTTGTCCGCCAGCATGAAGTGCTGGTGGACCATGCCGATGCCGGTGGCGATGGCGTCGGCCGGGCTGGCGAAGGACACCTGCTCGCCGTCGATGGTGATGGTGCCCTCGTCCGGCTTCTGCATGCCGTAGAGGATCTTCATCAGGGTCGACTTGCCGGCACCGTTCTCACCGACGAGGGCGTGGACCGTGCCCTTGCGGATGGTGATGTCGATGTCGTGGTTGGCGACGACGCCGGGGAAGCGCTTGGTGATGCCGCGCAGTTCCACGGCGGGGGGGCTGGACGCGTTGATGACGCACTCTCCTTGGCGAGAAAGGAGCGAAGGAAGCGGGGGACGGGCGGGCACGGCGGGGCTTCGGGACTTGCTGTACGGCTTCGGTGAGCGGCGGGTGGGCGGCGGAGGGACCTGCTGGGGGCCCGGCTGGGCTCGGCGGGCTCTCGTTGGGCTCTCGCGTGCTCGGGTGTGCTCGGGTGGGGCTCTTGTGGGGCTCGTGCGGGCTCTGGTCTGGCCGAAGTTATCGCGCCGGAGAGGCTTCTACGCGCGTAGCGATCCCTGATGCCACAACCCTTGGCCAGGACGTGATCCGGGGTCCGGACGGGCGGTGGGACACCGCCCGTCCGGACCCCTGGACCGGGCCCTGACCGCGTGACCGGGTTACGGGGCGGTCTTGACCTTGATCGTGCCGGCGGCGATGTCGGCCTTGGCCTTGTCGACCGCGGCGATGACCTCGGTCATCTCGGTGAAGGCCGGGTTCGAGGTGGACAGGCCCACGCCGTTGGCGTCGAGGCCGTAGCGGACCTCGCCGCTCTGCGGCTTGCCGTCCTGGACCGACTTGATCAGGTTGAACACCGCACCGGAGACGTCCTTCGTCACCGAGGTGAGGATGTACTCCTTGTACGCGGCGAGACCCGACTGCTTGTACTGGTCGGAGTCGACGCCGATGGCCCACTTCTTCGCCTTGGCGGCGGCCTCGATGGAGCCGGAGCCCGCGAGGCCGGCGGCGGCGTAGACCACGTCGGCACCCGCGTCGATCTGGCCCTGCGCGGCGGCCTTGCCCAGGTCGGGCTTGGAGAAGCCACCGAAGTCCGGCGGCTGCGTCAGGTACTGGACCTTGACGTTGACGTTCTTGTTGGTGTCCTTCACGCCCTGGACGAAGCCCGCCTCGAACTTCTTGATGAGCGGGGTCTCGACACCGCCGATGAAGCCGACCGTGTTCGACTTGGTCACCTTGGCGGCGGCGACGCCGGCCAGGTAGGAGCCCTGCTCCTCGTTGAAGACCAGGTTGGCGATGTTCTTGCCGGTCTTCGACGTGTCGTCGATCAGGCCGAAGGTGGTGTCCGGGAACTTCGGGGCGACCTCGGCGATGGCCGGAGCGTAGGCGAAGCCGACACCGATGACCGGGTTGTTGCCGGCACGGGCGAGCGAGGTGAGGCGCTGGACCTTGTCCGGGTCGCCCTCGCCCTCGCTGGGCTCGGCCTCCGTGCCCTTGATGCCGAATTCCTTCTCGGCCTTCGCGAGACCGGCGTAGGCGGCGTCGTTGAACGACTGGTCGCCGCGACCGCCGATGTCGTACGCGATGGCGGCCTTGCCGCCCTTCGCGTCGCCGGCGGTGTCCGACTTCTTGTCACTGCCACAAGCGGTCACGCTGAGCGCGAGCGCCGCGGATGCGATACCCGCGGTGGCGATCCTGGTGATCCGGCGCAAGGGGGGCTCCTTCGACCTGACCGAAGCGCCTCTTCCGGCGCTGGTTTCGCGGGCGATCGTAACGCGCGTAGATGTCAGATAAAGCCCTGTACGGAAGCCGTTATCGATTCGTCGCGAACAGGCCGCCCGCAGGCCCCCTTCCGGCAGGGTTCCCACGGTACGGGGTCACCCCAGCGTGTCCCGCCGACCACGGGTTGTCGCCCCGGCGACGGCCGGCGACCGGGGCTCCCCACGAGGAGGGCGGCGACGGGATCCGGCCAAGGGGCGGGGGTGGGGCACCGCACCAGAGCCGCGGGGCCCGGAAAGCCCGCGGCCCTCCCGCCAAGCGACACCGCGCGCCCCGCGAGGCGTATCCCCCTATCGAGGGAAGCACACGGATCACAACATCAAGGCTTAACGCTTGCGTTAACTTCGAGGGCACGGGTCAATGGGAAGTGGTCCTCGTCGCAGAGGTCTCAGCATGGTTGGAGAAGCTGGCCGTCATCGATGGACGGAGCGCCCGGCAAGTGGAGGACGCCATCGACGCTCTTGCGGAGTTCGGGCCCACGCTCGGTCGGCCGCTCGTCGACCGGATCAGGGGCTCCGAGCAGCACCACATGAAGGAACTGCGGCCCGGCTCGTCCGGAAGGAGCGAGGTACGCATCCTGTTCGCCTTCGACCCGGTACGACGAGCTGTGCTGTTGCTCGCCGGGGACAAGGCCGGGAGCCGGCAGCGCTGGTATGACAGCAACATCCCACTCGCTGAGAAGCGCTACGGGGAGCACCTCGCGGAACTCGACACCAGGGAGTACGAATGAGCACCGTCGGCTGGGAGGAGACGAAGCGCGCCATGCGCGCGCGCCGGGAGGCCGCGGGCCTGCCGGTTCGCTCCGCGGACGAGAAGCGGGCGGACATGGAGCGGCTGAGGGCCGAGGTCCGCGCGTACCGGCTCGCGGAGATCCGGCGCGAGCAGTCGCTGACGCAGCGGGACGTGGCGTCCAGCATGGGCGTGTCCGCTCCGCGGGTCTCCGCCATCGAGCACGGTGCGGCGGACCGCACCGAGGTGGCGACGCTCCGGGCCTACGTGGAGGCGCTGGGCGGCAGGCTGCGGGTGGTGGCGGACTTCGGGGACGCCGAGTACACCGTTGCCTGACACGGCGGAGGGGCCCACCGCGGGTGGACCCCCTCCGCCGTACGGCTGCCGTGGCGGTGCGGCACCGCCCGGCGGGGAGGTGCTACGCGCCGCCCGCGTCGATGAGGGCCGCCGCCGTGAACAGTTCGACGCCGACCTTGATCGCGGACTCGTCCACGTCGAAGTTGCCCCGGTGCAGGTCCAGGTGCGTGGTGTCGGACGGGTTGCGCACGCCGAGGCGGGCCATCGCGCCGGGGACGTGCTCCAGGTACCAGGAGAAGTCCTCGCCGCCCAGGGACTGCTCGGTGTCCTCCACCGAGTACGGGCCCCGGCGGCGCTCCATGGACTCGCGGAGCAGCCCGGTGACGACCTCGTCGTTGACGACCGGCGGGACCCCCCGGACGTAGTTGATCTGCGACTTGGCGCCGTGCAGGGTCGCGACCTCGTCGATCGCCGCGTACACCTGGTCGGGTGCGCCGCGCCAGGCGTCGATGTCGAGGCAGCGGACCGTGCCGCCCAGCTCGGCGTGCTGGGGGATGACGTTCGGCGCGTGGCCGGCCTCGATGCGGCCCCAGGTGAGGACCAGCCCGGACCGGGCGTCGATGCGGCGGGCCAGGACGGCCGGGACGTCCGTGGCGACGCGGGCGGCGGCGGTGACCATGTCGGTGGTCAGGTGCGGGCGGGCGGTGTGGCCGCCGGGGCCGTCGAGGGTCACCTCCAGGCGGTCGCACGCGGACGTGATGGGTCCGACGCGCAGCCCGATCCTGCCGGCGTCGACCCGCGGGTCGCAGTGGACGGCGATGATCCGGCCGACCCCGTCCAGGACGCCCGCCGCGACCGCGTCGACGGCGCCGCCGGGCAGCACCTCCTCCGCCGGCTGGAAGAGCAGCCGCACGGGCCGGGGCAGCAGACCCTGGCGGTGCAGGTCGGCGAGGACGAGCCCGGCGCCCAGGACGACGGTGGTGTGGACGTCGTGGCCGCAGGCGTGGGCGCGGTCCGGGACGGTCGACCGGTACGGGCAGTCGGCCTTCGTGTCCGGGATGGGCAGGGCGTCGATGTCCGCGCGCAGCGCCAGCATGGGGCGGTGGCCGTCCCAGGTGCCGATGTCGCAGATGAGTCCGGTGCCGGCGGGGAGGACCCGCGGGTGCAGCCCGGCGGCCTCCAGCCGCGCCTTGAGCGCGGCGGTGGTGCGGAACTCCTGGTTGCCCAGCTCCGGGTGCATGTGCAAATCCCGGCGGAAGGCGACCAGCTCGGTGAAGAGTGCCTCGGGCAGCACACCAGGGAGGGAGGATTCGTCGGGGACGTCGGCTTCGGGCTCGCGGGACATCAACTTGTTCACCCATCACAGGGTAGGCGTCTTTGCCCCTCAACTTACGTGTGATCTACAAAACTTCAGCCCGTTAGAGGGAAAGAAACCTCGTTGACCGGGCATGAGGGGGGTCGGCAGTGGGTAAGCTCACGCATTTCGGTCGCCGATCGATCATCCAGGGCGGGTCCGGGCCCGGACCGTTAACAAGGGTTAACAGTCGACCGCGCTCCGGAGTCGCGCCCCGGTCAGTGACAGTCCGTGCGCCGTGCGCGCCGTCTCCGTCACCGCCGCGAGGAAGCCGCGCGCCCTGGGCGGGGCGCCCGCGCGCAGCCACTCCGGCGCCACGTCGCACACGGTGATCGTGACGCCCGTGCCGGCGAGGGCCGCCGGGAGGGTGTGCACGACCGTCGACGGGAAGCTGAGCACCGTACGGCCGAGGGGGCCGCGCCGCGCGATCAGCTCCAGCGGCAGCTCGGGGCGGACGATCTCCAGCCCCGTCGTGGTGGCGATGCGGTGCAGCTTCGTGACGCTCTCGCGGCGGTGCGCGAAGTAGCGGGTCACGCCGTGCGCCGCCGTCAGGGCGGCCACGGCCTCCACGTACCGGTCCGGGTCGACCACGCCGGTCTCCACCAGCGACGTGCCCACCAGATCGGCGCCCGCCGTGAGCCGGGGCGGGCCGAAGCGGGCCCGCGTCCACGCGAAGCGGTTGCCGCTCACCACCGTACCCTCGGGCGCCTCGACCGGCAGGGCCGTGAAGATCTCGACCGTGCGGCGCCGCCCCGGCGCCAGCCTGCGGCGGGCCAGCGCGGTGAGCGGGGCCAGCGCCGCTTCGCGCGGGCCCAGGCTGCCCCGCCGGTGCCAGCGCACCAGGCGCTCGCCGCGGGAGAGCTGGGCCGCGTACTCCATGGTCGCCGTGCCGTCGTCGACGACGGTGACCCGGCGCGGCGGGAACGCCCCGAGCAGGAGCTGCACGTACCGCGAGAACGGGTCGCCGACCAGGACGTGGCCGGCCCCGTCGGCCCCCCGCAGCAGCGGCGCGAGGTCGCGCAGCGTGCGGACGGGGCCGCCGCGCCGCGCGGCGCCGCCCCGCGCGTCGTGCCAGCGGACGGTGACGTCCTCGTCGCGGGCGAGCTGCGCCATGCGGCGCAACTGGCCGCGCGACATGGGGTCGGTCGGCGGGAGGACGACCAGGGTGAGCGGTCCGTCGCCCCCGCCGGGGTGGGCGTACCGCCACTCCAGGACGTTGAGGACCTGGACGGGGCTCTCCGCCAGGGCGACGACGGGGGTGGGGGTGGGGCCGGGGGACGCGGGCGGCGGGGGCGGGGCCGGGGTCGGCGGCTCGGGCGGGGGGCCGGCGGCGGGGGGCCGGGGCGGGGTCGGGGTCATGCCGGGGCCAGGACCCTGCGGAGCTTCTTCATGGGCGCCAGCTCCGAGTCGTACACCCGCTTCACCCCGTCGCCGAGGGCCGCCTCGATGGTGCGGATGTCGCGGACGAGGCGGGTGAGGCCCTGCGGCTCGACGGAGGCCGCCTGGTCGGAGCCCCACATCGCGCGGTCGAGGGTGATGTGCCGCTCCACGAAGACCGCGCCGAGCGCGACGGCGGCCAGGGTGGTCTGGAGGCCGGTCTCGTGGCCGCTGTAGCCGATGGGGATGTTCGGGTAGTCGCGGCGCAGGGACTCGATGACGCGGAGGTTCAGCTCCTCCGCCTTCGCCGGGTAGGTGGAGGTGGCGTGGCAGAGCAGGATGTTCTCGGAGCCGAGCACCTCGACGGCGTGCCGGATCTGCCGCGGCGTGGACATGCCGGTGGACAGGATCGCGGTACGGCCGGTGGCGCGGACCGCGCGCAGCAGCTCGTCGTCGGTGAGGGACGCGGAGGCGATCTTGTGGGCGGGCAGGTCGAACTTCTCCAGGAAGGCGACGGCCTCGGTGTCCCACGGGGACGCGAACCAGGCGATGCCGCGCGCCCGGCAGTGCTCGTCGATGGCGCGGTACTCGGTCTCGCCGAACTCGACGCGGTGCCGGTAGTCGATGTACGTCATGCGGCCCCAGGGGGTGTCGCGCTCGATGTCCCACTGGTCGCGGGGCGTGCAGATCTCCGGGGTGCGCTTCTGGAACTTCACGGCGTCGCAGCCGGCGTCGGCGGCGGCGTCGACGAGGGCGAGGGCCTTGTCGAGGTCGCCGTTGTGGTTGATGCCGATCTCGCCGGTGACGTAGACGGGGTGGTCGGGGCCGACCGTGCGGCTGCCGAGGGTGCGCGTGGGCTGGTGCTTCATGGTCGCTTTCCTTGCGGGAGGCGGGACGGGGTGCCGGGCGGCGGGGGGTGGGCGGTGGTGTCCAGGGCGGGGCCCAGGAGCCAGGCGGCGATCTCGCGTACGGCTCCGGCGCCGCCGCGCGCGGTGGTGACGGCGCGGGCGGCGGCCCGTACGGCGGCGTGGGCGTCGGCGACGGCGACCGGCCAGCCGACGAGGGCCAGGCAGGGCAGGTCGTTGACGTCGTTGCCCGCGTAGAGGACCCGCTGGGGGTCGACGCCGTACTCCTCGCACCAGTGCTTGAGGGCGGCGTCCTTGCGGTCGATGCCGTGCAGGACGGGGACGTGCAGCTTGCGGGCGCGGGCGGCGACGACCGGGTTCCTCTCGGTGGAGAGGATCAGCAGGTGCAGTCCGGCGCGGCGCAGCGCGGCCACGCCGAGGCCGTCGCCCCGGTGGACGGCGACCAGCTCGCGGCCGTCGGAGTCGACGAGGACGCGGTCGTCGGTCTGGGTGCCGTCGAAGTCGAGGACGACCGCGTCGACGTCGGCGCGGGTCGGGGTGTCCACCGGGTCCAGGAGCGGCGCCAGCGCGCGGGCGCGTGCCAGGTCGTGCGGGTCGTCGATCTCCAGGACGCGGGCCGGGTCGGTGGGGACGAGGGCGGTGCGGCCGAAGAAGCGGTGCCCGTGCGTACGGAACCCGGCGGCTTCCATGGCGTACGCGGCGCCCGTCTCCAGGTACTCGGGGCGCCGGTCCTGGCGGCGGGGGCGGTGCGCCCTGTCGTGGTTGACGCCTTCGGCGTGGGGGACGGGGGTGGGCGGCTGGGGCGGGGGTGCGGGCTGGGGCGGGGGTGCGGTCGCGGCCGTGTGCTGGGGCGGGGGTGCGGTCGCGGCCGTGTGCGGGCTCGGGGGTGCGGTCGCGGCCGTGTGCGGGCTCGGGGCCGGGGGCCGGGGCGGGGTGCCGGTCGGGAAGGTCTCGTGCCAGAGGAAGCCGTGGGACGGGGCGACGGTCAGGGCGGTGTCGGCGCCGTGGTCGAGTACCTGCGCCGCCACGCCGTCCACGTCGCCGGGCGTGACGAACGGACTGGTGCACTGGACCAGCAGGACCACGTCGGCGGGGCGGCCGTGCCGGGCCTCGTGGGCGTCCAGCGCGTGCAGCAGGGCCGCCTCGCTGGTCGCCGTGTCGTCGGCCAGCGCGGCCGGGCGGGCGACCACCTCGGCGCCGGCGCCCGACGCGACCGCCGCGATCTCCGGGTCGTCCGTGGACACCGCCACATGGGTGACCCGCCGGGCCGCCAGGCAGGCCCGCACGGCGCGGGCGACCAGGGGCACGCCGCCGACCGGGGCGAGGTTCTTGCCGGGGAGGCCCTTGGAGCCGCCCCGCGCCGGGATCACCGCCAGGACGGTGCGCGGGGCCGTCACAGCTCCCCCAGGCGGCGGATGACGGGCGCCACGTGCTGGACGCCGTGCCGGTACGCGCCCCGCGCCGCCTCGCGCGCCGCGTCGCGCAGGACCCGGCGCACCCGGCCCGCCCCGCGCCCCGCCCGCGTGCCGGGCGCGCCGGGCACGCCGGGCACCGGCTCCGTACCGGAGGCGTCCAGGCGGTGGCGGGCCAGGATGCCGGGGAGGTAGCCGGGGGCGGAGGCGCGGGTGTAGTACGGCGCGATCGGCGGCAGCGTGTCGCGCGCCAGCAGCGCGGCCACCCGCGCGCGGGCCTCCGCGAACGCGTCGTCCGCGCCGCCGCCCGCCGCGACGGCGTCCGGGGCCGGGCCGCCCGGCGCGGGCGGGCTCACGCCCTGGTCGGCGAGCCACGCCGGGTCCGGCACCGGTTCGTCGCCCGCGTCCAGGCGGTCCCAGGAGGTGAGCAGGCCGGAGCCGATGAAGTGGTGGTTGCCGAGCGCCTCGCGCACGCCCAGGTCGGTGAGGACGGCGGTCGGCACGCCCCGGTGCAGGGCCTCCAGGGCGGCCGTCGAGGAGACGGTGACCAGCAGGTCCGTGACGTCCAGGACCCGGCCCATGTTCCCGTACACCAGGCGCAGGTTGGGCGGCTGGGGCAGGCTCCGGGCGAGCCTCTGGTACGGCAGCTCCTCGATGTGCGTGGTGTGCTCGCCCGGCTTGGAGCGGAGCTTCAGCAGCACCTCGCGGTCCGGGTGGAGCCGCGCGTGGCCGGCCAGCCGGCGCAGCAGGTACATCCGGTCGGCCCGCGTCGCCGGCACCGAGGGCTGGGCGGCGAACACGACGGTGTGCCGCCCCGGTACCGGCCGGTGCGGCGCCCCGCCGAGGAAGGGCAGCGCGGCCCGCACGACGGCCGAGGGGTCGGCGCCGACGCCCTCGTACACGGCCCGGAAGCGGCGGGCGTCGTACGGGGAGTTCGCCAGGACCAGGTCCGCGCCGTGCCGCAGCAGCAGTCCGTCGGCGAGCTTCTCGTAGACGACGCCCACGTATCCGGTGACGACGACCGGGCGGCGGCGCGGGGCCGCGGCGGCCAGCCCGTGGAGCATCGCCTGTACGGCGCCGCCGACGAGGGCGAGCACGACCACGTCGTACGCCTCCTCCCGCACCGCCCGCAGGAACTCCGCGCCCGTCACCTCGCGGGGCGTGCCCAGCCCGGCCTCGGCGAGCTGCCGCGCGGTCGGCGTGGCGCGCCCGCGCAGCACGTACCCGGTGACGACGGCGTCCGGCCCCGGGGCGCCGGCCCCGTCCGCGCCCGCCCCCTCCCCACCGGCCCCTACCGGGCCGGCGGCCTCCTTTGCGCCCGCCCGCGCCGGACCGGCCGCCGCGCCGTGCGGCAGCGGGGCCGAGGCCGAGGACGGGGACGGGGGCGAGGACGAGGACGAGGGGGACGAGGACGGCAGCGGGGCCGGGGAAGGGGCGGGGGACAGCGGCGGGGCCGGGGCCGGGGCGATCCGGCGCGCGGTGAGCGCGCCCCATTTCCAGCGGGTGTCGGAATCCGCCACGACGGCGATCCGGAGTGTGGGCGAAGGCACGCCGAGGACGTTAGGAATCCCTTTCGCAGCGCGGCCCAACTCGACCGCAACAAACGGTGAACAGCGTCCGGCGGCCGTCCGGTTCAGCACCGCGCCGCCCACTGTTCACCGCGCATCCCTTCCGCCGTCGAAAGGAATGCGGGGCCCGCCGCCTAATCTCCGGCGGGTGGTCAAGCTCTCCGTCGTCGTGCCGTTCTTCAATGTGCAGAGATACGCGCCCGACGCCCTCCGAAGCCTGCGCGCCAACGCCCGCGACGATTTCGAGTTCCTGCTGGTCGACGACTGCTCCACGGACGGCACGCCGGAGATCCTGCGCCGGGCCGTGCGGGAGGTGCCGGGCGCGGTGCTGCTGCGGCACGAACGCAACCGCGGGCTGGCGACCGCCCGCAACACGGGCCTGGACGCGGCGCGCGGCGAGTACCTCGCCTTCCTCGACGGGGACGACTGGCTGGCACCCGGCCACTACGCGCAAGTCCTGTCCGTCATCGAGGAGTTGGGGTGCGACTTCGTCCGTACGGACCATGTCCGCTGCACCGGCCGCGAGCGGTCGCTGCAGCGGGTCCCGGTGGGCCGCCGGGGCGAGGTACTGCGACCGCGCGACGCGATCCTGCCGGCCGACCGGTCGACCTCGGTCGACTACCCGTACGCGTGGGCCGGCATGTACCACCGGCGGCTCGCGGAGCGCGGGCTGCTGCGTTTCACGGACGGGCTGCGCACGGCGGAGGACCGCCCGTGGATCTGGCGGCTGCACCGCGAGGCGGAATCCTTCGCGGTGGCCGGGGGAATGCCGGGAATCTTCTACCGGCGCGGCGTCGCCTCGTCCCTCACCCAGATCGGGGACATCCGCCAACTGGATTTCATCCGCGCTTTCGACCAGGTACTCGAGGAAACCGGAAACGACCCGGAAGCGGATCTGCTGATGCCGAAAGCGGTGCGCACCTACTGCGCGATCATCGCCCACCACGTGGGCGCCTCCGACCGCTACGAACCGGTCGTCGCGCGGAAGCTGCGCGCGTGGAGCGCGGCGGCGCTGCGCCGCATGCCGCAGGACGCGCTGGCGGAGGCGCTGGACGGGATGGACCCGCGGCGGGCGGCCGTGCTGCGCAGGCTGCGGCGGCGGCCCGCCCTGGTGGGCGCGGGGGTGCGGGCATGACGGTCCAGCTCCTGTACGCCTCCAGCCTGTACGGCGCGGCGACGCTCGCCGCCGCCCTCGACGCGGGGCTCCTCCCGGCGGCCGGGCGGCGGGTGCTGCTGGTCGCCGACAACTCGGCGGTGCCGGAGGCGGCGCTGCCGCCGGACCGGATGCCGGGCTTCGAGCGGCTGCGCGGCCGGTTCGACGAGGTGCGCTCGTGGAACGAGGCCGTCGCGCCGCTGCACCCGGCGGGCTGGACCCCCCGCCCCGACGACGTGCCGCTGTGGGAGCGGTACCTGCGGCTGCTGTGGGGGCTGGGCGCGGGGCACGTGGAGCTGGTGGTGGAGTCGCTGCAGGTGGCGCCCGCCCTGGCGCTGGCGCAGGTCTTCCAGGACGCCCCGCTGGACGTGTACGCGGACGGCCTGATGACGTACGGCCCGACGCGGGTGCGGCTCGACCCGCTGGTCGGGGAGCGGGTGCGGCGGGTGCTGCACCCGGATCTCGTACCGGGGCTGCGCCCGCTGCTGCTGGCGGAGTACGGCGCCGAGCCGGTGGTGGTGCCGGACGGCGCGTTCACCGGGGTGCTGGACGAGCTGGCCGCGTCCGGGGAGCCGCCCGAGGTGCCGGAGGGGGGCGGCGGTGCGCTGCTGCTGGGCCAGTACCTCGCCGCGCTGGACATCCTCTCCCCCGCCGAGGAGGAGGAGCTGCACGTGCGGATGGTGCGGGGCGCGGTCGCGCTCGGGCACCGGCGGCTGGTGTTCAAGCCGCACCCGGTGGCCCCGCCGTCCTGGTCGCGGACGCTGGAGCGGGAGGCGCGGGAGCGGGGCGCGGAGCTGACGGTGCTGGAGCGGCCCGTCCTGGCGGAGGTGGTGTTCCGGCGGGCGCGGCCCGACCTGGTGGCGGGGTGCTTCTCCACGGCGCTGTTCACGGCCGCCCGCTTCCACGGCATCCCGGTGGCGCGGACCGGCACCGGGATGCTGCTGGAGCGGCTCACCCCGTACGAGAACGGCAACCGGGTGCCGGTGACCCTCGCCGACGTCCTCCTGCCCGACCTGGACGCGGGCGCGGCCGGGCCGGTGCGGCGGGTGGACGCCGAGGTGGAGGCGCTGGTCGGGGCGGTGGGGTACGCGATGCGCCCCCGGGTGCGCCCCGACCTGCGCCCGGTGGCCGAGCGGCACCTGGCGGGCGCCGACCCGGCGCACGTGGCGCGGTACTTCCGCCGCCGCCGGCTCACCGCCCTGGGCCTGCCGGGCGGTCTGGCGGCCTCGGGCAACCGCACGGCACGCGCCCTGGCCCGCCGGGCCCTGCGCCGCTCCCCGCGCCTGCGCGCCCTGGGCCGCCGCCTGGCCTCCTAGCCGGGCGGCCCGGACCTGCCCGTCCGGCGGCGCGGCGGCCACAGGGCGTGCGACGGCCATGGACCGCACGACGGGCACAGGGTGCCCGACGGCCACAGGGTGCTCGGCGGCCACAGGCCGCGCGGCTTCCGGGCCGGGCCGGCGCGGCCTCCCCCGGACCGGCGCGGCCTCCCCCGGACCAGCGCGGCCTCCGGGCCGGACCGGCGCCCGGCCGCGGAGGCCCGGCGCCGCTCAGTCGGCCAGCGGCTCCTGGAGTTCGGTGACCCAGCGGGTGCGGTCGTCCGGGGACTCCAGGTACAGCTCGCGGGCGTAGCCGGTGGAGCGGTGGCCGTGGGCGGCGGTCCAGGCGGTGAGCGTCTGGTACGTGGAGACCACGTCCTCCATGGGCCCGCGGTGGATGACGGTCGCGGCGCGTTCGACGGGCGGCAGCTCGACGAAGTCCACGTCCGGGGCGGTCGCCCCCGGCGGGACGATCATGCCCGCGTGGGCGCGGACGGCCCCGTCACCGTCCGGGGCGTCCTCGTAGTAGGTGAGGGCCGGGCCGAAGCCGGTGACCCCGGCGGCCTCCAGACGGGCGCACAGCTCCTGGTACAGGGAGCCGACCACGGGGCCGATGTCGGTGGGCTGGTAGCTGGCGGCGACCGCGCTCAGCTCGGCCAGCCGCACGGCGGGAAGGCTCTTGACGACGACGTCGTGGGTGGACATGTGTCCCTCGCTCTCGATGGCCCGGAGCCTCGCCTCGACCTGCCCGAGCCGGGCGGTGGCCGCGGCGACCGCCTCCTCCAGCTCGGCCCGCCGCAGCCGCAGCATCCCGCGCAGCTCGTCGGCGCCGACCTCGTCGTCCACGATCGACCGCACCTGGTCGAGCGTGAAGCCGAGGTCCTTCAGCGCGATGACCCGGTTGAGCCGGGCCAGCTGGCCGGCCTCGTAGAACCGGTAGCCGCTGAACGGGTCGACGTGGGCGGGCCGCAGCAGTCCGACGGCGTCGTAGTGGCGCAGCATGCGGACGGACACGCGGCCGTGCCGGGCGAAGTCTCCGATGGTGAACATGATGGCTCCACGACACGGCCTCACACGGTGTCAGGGTCAAGCGGGCGGTGCGGCGGCGGCGTGACCGCGAGGCCGCCCAGGGCCGCAAGGCCGCCCGACCACCCGGCCGCCCGGCCGCCCGGCCGCCCGGCCGAACGCCGCCCCGGCCCTCAGGCGCCGCCGAGCGAGAGCTTCGCGGCGAAGCCCAGGAACAGCGCGCCCGCCGCCGACGTGGCCGTCGCAGACAGGCGCCTGCGGCGGCGGAACGCGGCGGCCAGGTGGGTACCGGCGAAGATCAGCAGGGAGAGGTAGAGGACGCTCGCCACCTGCGCGAGGGTGCCGAGGACGACGAACGACAGCGCCGGGTAGGCGTACGCCGGGTCGACGAACTGGACGAAGAACGCGACGAAGAACAGGATCGCCTTCGGGTTGAGCAGGCTGATCACGAAGGCCCTGCGGAACGGCCGCTCCCGCCCCGCCGCGCGCACCGCCCCGTCCGGCTCCGGGACGGCCTCCCGCACCGCCTCGGCCTGCTCGCCGCGGCCCCGCCACATCGACCACGCGGCCCGCAGCATCCCCACGGCCAGCCAGGTGAGGTACCCGGCGCCGGCGTACTTCACGATGCCGAACAGCACGGCGTTCGCCTGGAGCAGCGAGGCGACGCCGGCGGCGGACAGGGTCATGAGGACCGTGTCGCCGCACCACACACCGGAGGCGGCGACGTAGCCCCTGCGTGTCCCGCCGCGGGCGGCGACGGAGAGCACGTACAGCGAGTTCGGGCCCGGCAGGAGGACGATGACGAGGAGGCCGGCCAGGTAGGTCGGCAGGTCGGTGACACCCAGCATGGGGCGGAGTGTCGCACAGCCGTGCGGCACTCCGCCGTGTGATTTCGCCGACTGGAACGGCGGCCGGGCACGGCCGTCGCCGCGCCGTCACCATGCCGTCGCCATGCCGTCGCCGTGCGTCGCCACGCGGCCGCCGTGTGGCCGCCGCGTGGCCGCCGCGTGGCCGTGCGGGAGGGTCAGAACGCGTCCGTCGGGACGTACGTGCCCCACACCTCGCGCAGCGCGTTGCAGACCTCGCCGACCGTGGCGCGGGCCTTGAGTGCGTCCTTCATCGGGTACAGGACGTTCTCCGTGCCCTCGGCGGCCTTCTTCAGCTCCGCGAGGGCCGCGTCGACGGCCGCCTGGTCCCGCTCGGCGCGCAGCTTGGCGAGGCGCTCGGCCTGCTGGGCCTCGATCGCCGGGTCGACGCGGAGCGGCTCGTACGGCTCCTCCTCGTCGAGCGTGAAGCGGTTGACGCCCACGACGACCCGCTCCCCGCTGTCGGTCTCCTGGGCGATGCGGTAGGCGGACCGTTCGATCTCGTTCTTCTGGAAGCCGCGCTCGATGGCGTTGACGGCGCCGCCCAGCTCCTCGACCTTGCCCATCAGTTCGAGCGCGAGGGCCTCGACCTCGTCGGTCATCCTCTCGATGACGTACGACCCGGCGAACGGGTCGACGGTCGCCGTCACGTCCGTCTCGTAGGCGAGGACCTGCTGGGTGCGCAGGGCGAGGCGGGCGCTCTTGTCGGTGGGCAGCGCGATGGCCTCGTCGAAGCTGTTGGTGTGCAGCGACTGCGTGCCGCCGAGCACGGCCGCGAGGCCCTGGACGGCGACGCGGACCAGGTTCACCTCCGGCTGCTGGGCGGTGAGCTGGACGCCCGCCGTCTGGGTGTGGAAGCGCAGCATCCACGACTTGGGGTTCTTGGCGCCGAACTCCTCGCGCATCACGCGCGCCCAGATCCGCCGGGCCGCGCGGAACTTGGCGACCTCCTCCAGGATCGTCGTGCGGGCGACGAAGAAGAAGGACAGGCGGGGCGCGAAGTCGTCCACGTCCATGCCGGCGGCGACGGCCGTGCGGACGTACTCGATGCCGTCCGCGAGGGTGAAGGCGATCTCCTGCGCGGGCGAGGCCCCGGCCTCCGCCATGTGGTAGCCGGAGATCGAGATGGTGTTCCACTTCGGGATCTCGGCCTTGCAGTACTGGAAGATGTCGGCGATCAGGCGCAGCGACGGCTTGGGCGGGAAGATGTACGTGCCGCGCGCGATGTACTCCTTCAGCACGTCGTTCTGGATCGTGCCCGTGAGCTTGTCGGCGGGGACGCCCTGCTCCTCGGCGACGAGTTGGTAGAGCAGGAGGAGCAGCGCGGCGGGCGCGTTGATCGTCATGGACGTGGAGACCTTGTCCAGCGGGATGCCGTCGAACAGGACGCGCATGTCGTCGACGGAGTCGATCGCCACACCGACCTTGCCGACCTCGCCGTGCGCGATCGGGGCGTCGGAGTCGTGGCCCATCTGCGTGGGCAGGTCGAAGGCGACGGACAGACCCATGGTGCCGTTGGCGATGAGCTGCTTGTAGCGGGCGTTGGACTCGACGGCCGTACCGAACCCGGCGTACTGGCGCATGGTCCAGGGGCGGCCCGTGTACATCGTCGGGTAGACGCCCCGGGTGAAGGGGTACGAGCCCGGCTCGCCCAGCTTCTCCGCCGCTTCCCAGCCGGCCAGGGCGTCCGGCCCGTACACCGGCTCGATGGGCAGTCCCGACTCCGACTCGCGCGCCATGTGCTGTGCCTTCCCGATAGACCTACTCGCAGGTACCGACCCTCGCGACGGACTGTAGCGGCGGGCGTGCGGCCGGTGGAGAGCCGCACGCTGGGACCTTGCTCACAGCCCCCGGCCGGCCCCACCCGGCCCGGGGCCGGGACGCGGTCCCGGTCTCGTCACGGCATCGTCACACCACCCCGGTGTCGGGCAACCGGTGGCGACGGGGAAGTATCCCTACCTACACACGATCGAACCCCGGGGGCTGACATGCACCGTCGTATCACCGCCATACGGAGAGGCGTGCTCGCCGCCGCCGCGCTCGCCCTGGCCACCGGCTGCACCGCCCAGGCCGTGGGGGCGGCCGGCGCGGGCTCGTCCCCGGCCGCGCCGTCCCCGGCGTCCTCGGCGTCCGCGTCCCCGTCGGCCGCCCCGTCCCCGGCGGGCGCGTCGTCCCCGGCGGGCGCGTCGCCGTCCGCCCCGGCCTCGGCCTCGCCCTCCCCCGCCGCCTCCTCGCCGGCCCCGTCCTCGCCCGCTCCCTCCCCCTCGTACGGCGACGACAAGCCGTCGGCGTCCGCCTCCGCGCGGTCCGGCGGGAAGGTGCTGATGACGAAGGGCATGGAGAACGAGCAGGTGCGCGAGTTGCAGGCGCGGCTGCGGCAGGTCGGGTACTTCGACCGCGGCCCGACCGCCTTCTACGGCTCCCTGACCGCCGACGCGGTCGCCGCCTTCCAGACGAAGCGGGGCCTCGCGGCGACGGGCTGGGTGGACGAGACGACCTGGACGAAGCTCGTCGGGATGACCCGGAAGCCGACGGCGAACGAGCTGCGGCCGCCGACCAGCAACGCGCTCGACACCCCGGACCCGCGGTGCATGACCGGCCGGGTGCTGTGCATCAGCAAGGAGAGCCGGACGCTGGCCTGGATGATCGACGGCCGGGTCGTCTCGGCGATGGACGTCCGCTTCGGCTCCGTCAACACGCCGACCCGCGAGGGCACCTTCAAGGTGGACCGCAAGGAGCGGACGTGGACGTCGACGCTGTACCACTCGGAGATGCCGTACTCGATGTTCTTCAGCGGCGGCCAGGCGGTGCACTACTCGGCCGACTTCGCGGCGCGCGGCTACAACGGCGCCTCGCACGGCTGTGTGAACGTCCGCGACGAGGCGCGTCTGGCGAAGGTCTTCGAGCAGGTCCGGGTGGGCGACAAGGTGGTCGTCCACTGGTGATCCGCGAGACCCGGGCACGGACACCGGGAGGCGGAGGGAAGCGAAGGGAAAGGGCGCGGGCGGGACCGGGGGAACGTGTCCCGCCCGCGCCATACGCGCGTGAGCCGTAGGTACGGGGGGAACCCCGGCTCGTCGCGCCGCCGATGACCAGTCGGCTCACTCATAACTGCGTCACCGGCTCGAAAAGTGTCACACCTGCGCCCGGCGATGAGGAAAGCGCAGGTCAGAGGCGTGTGGGCGCGGGGTGGTGGGGAAGCGCGGAGGCGCGCGCGGGGTGGCGTGAGGGCGCGGGGCCGGCGCCGGGGACGCGGGCGTACGCGGTGGTGCGCCACCGGGGCGGGGGCGGGGCGGCCGGTGGGTGGGCGCCGGGGCGCGGCCGGGGACGCCGCTCGGTGCCGGTTGCGGCCTGGTACCCGGGTGCGGCTCGGGGATGCGGGCCCCTGGCGCCGGGGCGCGGCCGGGGGCGCCGCTGGGGACGCCGCTCGGTGCCGGTTGCGGCCTGGTACCCGGGTGCGGCTCGGGGAGGCGGGCCCCTGGCGCCGGGGCGCGGCCGGGGGCGCCGCTCGGTGCCGGGCACGGCCTGGTACCCGGCTGCGGCTCGGGGAGGCAGGCCCCTGGCGCCGGGGCGCCGCTGGGGACGCCGCTCGGTGCCGGGCACGGCCTAATACCCGGGTGCGGCTCGGGGAGGCGGGCCCCTGGCGCCGGGGCGCGGCCGGGGGCGCCGGACCGGGGCGCGGGGGCGCGGAAGCGCCGGGGGTACGGCAGCGCCGGGGGCACGTACGGCTACGGCGCGCGCGGGGTGGACGGGAACGCGGGCGACCCGGGGACGCGACGGCGGCACGCGTGGACCTGACGGCGGCACGGGGACGCGAGGGCGGCACGGGGACGCGAGGGCGGCACGGGCGCCCGAGCCCGTACGGCGTCGAGTGGATCGGGTGTCAGCGGGGCGGGGCGGCGGGTGCGGACCCGGCCGCCGACGCGTGCTGCCGGGTGCCGGAGGGCTTCGCCGGGGCGCTCTTCTTCGCGGGCTTCGCCGCCGCCTTGCCGGGCTTCGGCCTCGTCTCGGACGTGGTCTTGGGCGGCTTCGCCGGCTTGCGTTCGGGGTCGGCGCTGCCGCGGTCGCCCGTGCCCTCCCCGCCCTTGCCGCTGTCGCCCTTGCCGCCGCCCTTGCCCGTGTCCGCGCCCTGGCCGGCCCCCGCGCCGCTCCCGGAGGACGAACCGCCGCCGGACGACGTCCCGGTGCCGGAGGAGGGCGTGCCGGCGCTGTGCCGGTGGCCGCCACCCGTCAGGACCTGGTCGCAGAAGCGCTGCGCGCCCCCGCTGCTCTTCGCCGCGTGCTCCAGCTGGTGCCGGCGCGCCGCGTCGAGGCGGCCGTCGCGCAGGTCGCGGCACGCCTGCGTGACCGCGGCGGACCAGGTGCCGTCCGGTGCCCTCGTCGCCGTGCGGCCCCAGTCGGCCTCCGCGCGGCCCGGCGAGGCGCCATCGTTGTCATCGGGCGCGCCGTGCCCGGCCGTGGCGCTCCCACCGGGACGCGCCGACGGGGGCGGCGACGTGGTGGACGGCGTGCCGCCGGGGCTCGCCGGCGACCCCGGTCCGGTGGAGTCGCCGGGGGCGTCCGTCGGGGCGGCGGGCACGGGCGGCTTCGCGGGAGCGGCGACCGACGAGGCGGGGCCGGGCGCGGTGTGGCCGCCGAAGGCGGGCAGGACGCCCGTGCTCGCCGCGACGGCGACGCCGCCCACCGCGAGTCCGGCGACCGAGGCGGCGAGGCCCCAGCGGGCCGGGCGCAGCCAGCCGCGCGGTCCGCTGCGGCGCGCCGGGCGTGGGGCGCCCCCTATCCGTACGGAGCCCAGGTCCGAGCCCGCGCCGGCGCGGGGCGCCGCCGCGCGCCCCGCGCGGGCCGCGCGGAACGCCGTGAGGGCGGCCTCCTCGCCGGGCAGCTCGCCCGAGGGGCCCGCCGGGAGGGGCACGCCCCGTGCGCTGTCGAGCGCTCGCGACAGGCGTTCGGCCTGCCACCGTGTGTAGTCGTCGTCGGCGTCGACCGGCTCGCCCCGCAGCAGTCGTTCCGCCGCCTCGTGGTCGAGCCACTCATTCCGCTCGTCGGCCATCACATGTCCTTCTGCGTCCGCGGGCGCGAATGCGTCACAGCACGGCGCGCGTCCGGGGTCTGTGCGCCGGTCCCGGCACGGGGTCCGGGCTGCGGTGGTACGGCGCTCAGCGCGGCGCCGGGCGGGTCGCCCGCGCCGAGCAGTTCCGCGAGCCGCTTGAGCCCGCGGTGGGCGGCGGTTCGGACCGCGCCGGGCCGTTTGCCGAGCGCCTCGGCGGCGCTCTTGGCGTCGAGGCCGACGACGACCCGGAGGATCACCGCCTCCGCCTGGTCCTGGGGGAGCTGCGCGATCAGGTTCATCGTGCGGCCGGTGGCGAGGGCCTCCATCGCCTCCCCGGCCGTGTCGGAGTCGGCGGGCTTGTCGGTCAGCTCCGTCTCGTCGCCCCCCTGGACGGGCCTGCGACCGCGCATGCGCAGGTGGTCGAGGGCGCGGTTGCGCGCGATCCGCGCCGCCCAGCCGCGGAAGCGGTCGGCGTCGCCGCTGAAACGGCCGAGGTCGCGGGCGATCTGGAGCCACGCCTCGGACGCGACGTCCTCGGCCTCCCCGTCCCCGACCAGCGTCCGTAGGTATCCGAGCAACCGCGGGTGCACAGCGCGGTACACAGTACGGAAGGCGTCTTCGTCCCCGTCCTGTGCCGCGAGCACCGCGGCGGTCAGCTCCGCGTCGTCCCCCAGCACTCCCACAACCCGTTCGTCTCGCGGCAGGGCACACCAGGCCGGTCCGCCCAGCGCGAAGCAGCACGGTACGTGCTGCTGCCGTATCTCGTCCACGTTTGTACAACATGCAACGGGCCGGGGTCGCGGTGAGGTGTGACAGAAAACGCACCCCCGGCGCTGTAAGGAATACGGGGCCGTCCTGCGGACCCGCGGACGACGACCGGGGCCTCTCCTGTGGGGGGTGGCGGCCCCGGTCGTCTTTCCGTTCCAGGACGTGCCGCCCCGCCCCGCCCCGCCCCGAGCGCGGGGCCCGCGGCCCGCGAGCGCACCCCACCGCCCGGTCTCCCGCACGGCGGCGGCCACAAGGCTCCGCTCCCCCGCTGCCGTTGCACGGCCCTCCCGCCTCCCCCGGCGGCCCTCCTCGCCCTTCTCCCGCACCGTTCGCCCCCCCTGCCGGGATCCGGGACGGGGACGCGGAAGGGGCCGGGAGCCGGCGCCATGAGAGCGCCCCGCCGCGCCCCTCTCCGGAACGTCGCCTCGCCCGGCGGGAGCACACCCCGACTTCGGCGGAACGCGGCCGCGTGGACCCGGCTCTGGGCGCTCCACCGTGACCCCCTGGAGAGAGATGTGGTCCACGTCACTACGACCAAGACAGTATTCAAGTTTGACTAGACAGCCCTCCGGGGATACCTTGCTCTAGTCAAAGTTGACCACCGCATCGTGAGGAGCCCGTGTGACCCTTCTGCCCGAGACCGGATACGTGCCCACCGCCGAGGACCGTGCCGGGCTGAACGCGTGGTTCGCCGAGTACGACGCCCGCAGCGCGCGGCGCGACATCGAGGGGATGGCCGACATGGCCGTCTTCCCGCTCAACCTCGTCAGCGACGACGCGCACGGCGACGGGCGGTCGGCGCAGTGGGACCGCGACCGGTTCGTCGCCACCATGACGGGCGTGATGGGCGAGGGCGGCGGCGACATCTCCTTCGAGTCGACGCGGACGCCCGTCTTCCTCTCCCCCTCCATGGCCGTCGTCTTCACCGACTCGACCATGACCGCCGGGGGCGAGGAGCGGAGGCTGCGGTACGCCGACATCCTGATCAGGCGGGACGGCGTCTGGGCGTTCCAGACGATGGCGCAGGGCGGTTGGGGCGAGTACCTCTGACGGCCCGGCGGTCCGCCGGCCGGCGGCGAGCCGGCCGGCGGACCGTGCGCCGGGTCACCTCCCGAGCGCCGCGCGGACCAGCTCCACGGTGCGCTCGGCCGCTCCGGGCGCGGTCTTGAACCCGCCCCCCGACCAGCAGACCGACGCGACGACCGGCGGGTCGCCGGGCAGGTGCCCCAGCAGCGGGCCGTCCGGGTGGTAGAGGTCGGCCCCGTACCGCCCGCCGCGGAACGGGGCGTCGGCGATCCACGGCCACCGGCGGGCGGCCCCCTCCCGGATGTGGGCCACCTGGGCGTCGTCCAGCACCTCCCCGCCCGTCGGCGGCACGTCCCACTCCTCGACCGGCCGCCCCGTCAGATGCGTCCCCGACAGCGGTCCGTGCCGTTCGGGGCGGCCCCACATCCCGGTCGTCAGGTCGTTGACGGCCGGGACCTCGCGGCCACCGGAGGCGAAGAAGGCGTACCGGATGCGCTTGGTGCGCGGGGCGACGGGGCCGAGCCGCGCCGTCAGGCGCTCCCCGAGCAGCTCCGGGGCGCCGCCACCGGCGGCGACCACCACCTGCCCGGCGACTACGGTCCCCGCCGCCGTGCCCACCTCCACCCCGTCCGGGTGGGGGCCGAGGGTGCGCACCGGGCCGTACGGCAGCACCATGGCCCCGTGCCGCACCGCCGCGGTGCGGTGGAAGGCGGCCGTCGCCGCGGGACTGGCGTACCCGCCGCCGGGCTCGAACAGCCCGGCCGCCACCTCGTCGCCGAGGGCCAGGTCCGGCCAGCGCCGGTGGATCTCCGCCGGGGCGAGCAGCTCCGCCTCGATCCGCTGCGCCCGCAGCTCGGCGAGGCCCCGCCGCGCCTCGTCCACGTCGGCCCGCCCGAGCAGGACCAGCGAGCCGGTGCGGTGGAAGCCGCACGCGGCGGCCCGCCGCGGGTCCCCGCCCCACAGCAGCCGGTGGCTGCGGACGGCCAGGGCCCGCAGCTCCGGGTCCGGGTCGTAGGCCCGTACCAGGCCACCCGACCAGGCGGTGGCCGAAGGGGCGTCCGGGCCGGGAGAGGCGAGGGCGACGGAGAGCCCCTGCTCCGCGAGCGCGGCGGCGGTGACCGCTCCCACCACCCCCGCGCCGACGACCACGACGTCCGTGGCCACGGGCCGGGGCGTCCGCGCGGTCCGGTGTACGAGGTCGCGCACGGGCACGACCTCCCAGCCCGCCGCGTCGGCCGCGTCCACGGGGTCGCCGTGGTCCGTGAAGGCGATCCACGCGTGCCGGCGCAGGACCTCCAGGAGCCGCTCGCCGCGCGCGTCCGGTTCCTCCCCCAGGGCGCGTACGAGGCAGTCGAACGCCGCCTCCACCTGGGCTTCGGGTCCCCCGCGCAGGGCGACCACACGGGCGTCGCCGGCCCCCTCGGGCCCCAGCAGCCGGGCGAAGTCCTCGACGGCGCAGTCGTCCGTGAAGAACCGGGCGCCGGCGAGGCCCCGCTCGCCGAGGCTCCGGGCGGTGGCGGCGGCTCCGAAGTGGGTTCCGCAGACGACGGTCGCCCGCGGGGCCGGGTCCCCGCCCGGCGGCGATGCGGGGTCCGGCGCCGGGCCCGGTTCCCCGTGCGACACCGTGGCCGGGGACGCGTCCGGCGATGAGTCCGGGGACGTGTCCGGCGGAGTGCTCGACGGGGTGCCGGACGGCAGGCCGGACCCTGTGCCGGACGGGGTGGCCCATGCCTCGAAGCGGCGGGCCAGAGCGCGCCCGTAGGCGCTCCCGTCGTGCGTCACGGACGGTGTCCCCAGGCCCAGTTCGGCGGCCGCCCGGTGGATCGCCGCCACCTGGCCGGTGTCGTCGGGGCACCAGCGCAGGGCGCCGCGCGTGCCGTCCAGCAGTCCCGGCATCGTGGCCAGCGGCAGCAGCAGGGGCAGTCCGGCGGCCCGGTAGTGCGGGAGGGCGCGGGCGGCGCCCATGCTGTTGAAGTGGCCGATGACGGCCGCGTACCCGCCGTCGGCGACCACGGCCTCGGCCACCCGGGCGGCCCGGTCGGCGTCGCCCAGGTCGTCGTGGGCCTCCCAGACGATCGCGCCGGCCCCGGTGCGGGCCCGGACGGCCCTGGTGAGCAGCTCCCCCCAGGCGGCGCGGGGGCCGCTGAAGGGGCCCACCACCGCCACGCGGACCGGCGTCCCGTGACGCTCACCCACCGAAGACCGCCCCGATGGGCGCGGTGACGGCCCGTCCGGCGGGGAGCGGGGCGAGGGCCGACGCGTCCACCCGGCCGTTCGCGGGCACGCCGAGCAGTGCGGCGAGCCGCGCCGACCCCACCGGGAGCGCGGGCGCCGCCCACGCGGACAGGGCGGCAGCCACGGCGAGTTGGGCGGCGAGCGCGCGTCGGTGGGCGGCGGCGCCGTCGGGGCGGGCGCGCTCGTGGGCGTGCACGTGACCGAAGTCGGCGGCGCAGGCCACCGCCTCGTCCAGGAGGGCGACGGCGCGGCGGGGGTCGAAGCCGGTCACGCCGTACGCCTCGCGCAGCTCGTCCGCGATCCGGTGGAGCCGCCCTCGGAGCAGTTCCCAGGCGCGCCCGGCGGGGGCCTCCTCGGGTACCCGGCCGCCGCAGTCCCGCTCCACGGCCGTCAGCAGCCGCCCCAGCCAGCCGTCCCACAGGGTGGCGAGGTGGTGCCGGGTGCGTTCGAGTGCTTCGAGGTTGAAGCTGGTCTCGCGGCCGTTGGGGCGGTCGGCCAGGACGTGGTGGCGCAGCACGTCGGCCCCGCAGGCGGCGAGGGCCTCGTGCGCCCAGACCGCGTGGCGGCGGCTGGTGGAGAACTTCAACCCGTCCAGCTGGTAGAACTCGTTGACGACGAAGGCCCGCGGCAGCGGGGTGGCCTCGTCGTGCGCGAGGAAGAGCGCGGGGAACAGCACCGCGTGGAAGTAGCCGTTGTCGAAGCCGAAGAACTGGACGGGCCCGGTCTCGGGGAGCGTCCCGCCCCGCGGGTCCTGCTCCCAGAGGTAGCCGGGGGCCATCTCGCACCAGACGAAGATCCGCTGGTCCTCGTAGCCGTCGACCGGCACCGGCACGCCCCAGTCCGCGGGGTGGCTGACCGCGATCTCGGGCAGCCCGTCCGCGAGCATCCGCTCGCACAGCGCCCGCAGGTGCGGCGGCATGTCGACCTCGGCCCAGAAGGCGGCGAGCCGCTCGGCGAACGGGGCGAGCGGGAAGTACAGGCGGGTCGCGTCGCGCAGCTCGGCGGGCGCGCCGCAGGGCACGCAGCGGGGGTCGGTGAGGTCACCGCACTCGTTGGGGCGCCCGCAGGGCTCGCAGGCGTTGCCGTTGCTGGACGCGCCGCACAGGGGGCAGCCGCCGACGAGGTAGCCCTCGTACAGCCAGCGCTCGCAGGAGGCGCAGTACGGCAGCGGGCGGGTGCGCGGCACGATGTGGCCGGCCTCGTACAGCCCGCTGAAGAACGACTGGACGAACTGCTGGTACCCGGCGTCCCGCCGGGGCCGCACGATGTGGTCGAACTCGACGGCGGCGGCCTTCCAGGTGCGGGTGACGGAGGCGCCGTAGTGGTCGGCCACCTCCTCCGGCTTGCGGCCGCCGTCCTTGATCCCCCGTACGGCGACGTAGCCCTGGTGGTCGTCGAGCCCGGTGGTGAGGCGCACGTCCGCGCCGTCGGCGGTGAGGAACCTGCGCAGGACGTCGGCGGCCGTGTACGGGCCGGCGAGGTGGCCGACGTGGAGGTCTCCGTTCGGGGTGGGCGGTGTCGCGGTGATCCAGGTGCGGGTGGTCATGCGACGCTTCCTTCTTTCACGGGGCCGGTGGGCCGGGAGGCTCGGACGTGGTCGGGGTGGGGTGCGGGCCGTCGCGGACGGCACGCGGGCGTGGGCCGCTCCCGGGCTCGGATGGCACGCGGGCGCGGGTGGTCCCTGGGCAGGGACGGCTCGCGGGCGCGGCGGGCCGGGAGACGCGGACGGCTGTCGGGCGCGTGGACGGGCGCGTGGACGGGTGGGGGTACGCGGGGTGGCGCGGCGCGGTCGGCTCGGGCGCGGGCCGGCACGGGCCGACGCAGGCCCGACCGGCGCGGCCCGCCGGGGGCCGGGCGCACCGGCGGGCCCGGCGGCCGGGGGCGGGCGGGGCGGCTGTGCGTGCCCGGCCTACGCCTTGGGCTCGTGCAGCGGCCAGTAGACGGACACCCAGGTCAGGACGGAGTCGGTGGGGTTGTGGACCACGTGGCTGAGGTTGCGCGGCAGCACCAGCAGGTCCCCCGCCTCGAAGGCGGTCGTCTCACCGGCGAGGTCGAGGGTGCCGGAGCCGGAGAGGACGATCATGACCTCGTCCTGGTCGTGGCAGTCCGGGTCGGAGCTGCCGCCCGCGGGCAGGAAGCACGCCATGGCACCGACGGGCGGCTCCTGTTCGCCCTCGGCGCCCTGCCAGGGGATGAGTCGCTGGCACGCCATGCCGAACTCCTCGGAGGCGGCCGACGGGGACATGCGGATCTTCGTGATCAAGGGAACCTCACAACCGTGCGGAAGCGCTGTCCGATGCCGCAGGCACCGGTGTGCGGAGACGGGCCCGCCGCCGGACGGGGCGAGGCGGCGGGCGGGGCGGCGGGGCCGGAGAACCGGAGGTGCCGCGGTGGTGGGGAGCGCGGGCGACGAGGGGAGCGGAGGCCGCCGCCTCCATGACGGGACGTCCGGGCGGTCCGGGCGGTCCGGGGGACCCGGGCCGAGAGCGGAGCGCCGGCGGCGGTGGAACGGGCGGCCGTGCGCCCCGCGCGCTGCCGTGCCGAAACGGGCGGGGCGTGAACACATCCGCTGTACCGGAGTGTTCGGCGGCGCTGCCCGCATTCACCCTCGGCATCGCCCGAGCCGGACCATAGCACACGGCCGCGAAAGGGAAAGGCGCCTGTTTCAAAGGGCCTCGCCGTCGCGTTCCGGGAAGCCCTGGTCGAGAAGTCCGCTGGTGGCTATCAGATATCCGAGTTGCGCTCGGCTGGAACTTCCCAGTTGCTGCGAGATCTTGCGGATGTACTCGGAGACGGTGCGCGTGCTCACCCCGAGCCGGCTCGCCATGGAGGCATCCGTATGGCCGCCGACGAGCAGATGGAGCATCCGTTTCTGAAGGTCCGAGACCATGGCCGGGGGGCGGCCCGGCGCCGGTTCCTCGGTCATCTCGATGCCGCGTTCCCAGAGCCGCTCGAAGCCCCGGACGAGGAATCGGACCACCGCCGGGTGCCGGACCATGAGCGCCGCCTCGCTGCGCTGGTCGTCGACGGGAATGAAGGCCACCCGCCGGTCGCAGACGATGAGCCGCTCGTCGACCTCGCAGGTGGTGCGGACCTCCCCGCCCGCGGCGACGATGCGCCGGATGTACTCCAGCGTGGGCCGGTGGGTGCGGACGGTGTGCTGGTAGAGCGTGTACTGGCGCACCCCGCGCGCCAGGGCGCCGAGGTCGCGCGGCAGGGCCTCGGCCAGGTACCCCTCCGCCCGTCCGCCCCCGGGCTGGACGGTGATCAGCTCCTCTTCGCAGGACTCCACGGCGCGGCCGAGGACCGCGCTGATCGCGGTGGGGCCGGTCAGCAGCGTCAGCTGCGCGCTCTCCGGATGGCTCAGCTCCGAGTAGGCGACCTCCGCGGAGGCGAAGGCCGCCTGGATGGCGGCGATCGAGGTCCTGCTCTGGGCGATGCTCTCCTCGTGCGGCCGCAGGGCCTGGGCCAGCGGGCCCGCCGGCGGTACCGGCACCAGCCGCCCGTCCTGGCCGGGTGCGGGCCGCAGTAACCCGAGCCGGACCACGCACTCCACCGCCCGCTCGGCGGACAGGCTGCCGTTGCCGACGGCCTCCCGGTACACGGCCAGCCCCCGGGCACAGAGCAGGCACGACGATTCATCCGGTTCGCAGGCGCGCGCACGCATTTGTCCGACCTTCGTGATCCCGCAGTTCACGATCACGAACCCTAACCGACCTTGAGTGACGGGAGTATTCCGGTACACGATGACGCTCACCGCAAGATCGCGGTCTATTGCTCGTCCATTGCTCGTCTATTGCTCTCCATAGCTCTCCATAGCTCTCTATAGCTCTCTATAGCTCGTCTGATGCTCGCCTGATGGGGGACAGCGCATGGGACAGGTACGGATTCACAGACTCGCGAGCGCCGCGCCACACGCGCGCCACGACGTTTCCACGGCATACGACCTCCTGGAGCCGAAGGCGGCGGAAACCGCGGATTCCGATTCCGCGTGGGGTTCCTGACACCGTTCGCGTGACCGGCCGGACATCACCGCCGAATGCACTTCCGCGTCCGCTTCCGGACTGTACGCCGGAATGCGGGGGCACCGCCGGTCCGGCCGCACGGCACCTCCGGTATTCCCCTGCTTGCTCTGCTTCCTCTGCGCATGTCCGGTCACCGGAGCGCGGAACTCATAAGGATGGACATGTCTGCACCGCAGTCACACGTGGATCCCGATCACGTCTACGACGTCGTCGGGGTGGGCTTCGGCCCCGCCAACCTCGCTCTGGCGATCGCCCTCGACGAGCACAACGAGGCGGCGGCGCCCGGCGAGAGGGTCACCGGGCTCTTCCTGGAGCGGAAGCAGACGTTCGGCTGGCACCGCGGTCTGCTGATCGACGGCGCCACCATGCAGGTGTCGTTCCTGAAGGACCTGGCCACCCTGCGCAACCCGGTGAGCCGGGCGGGCTTCGTGTCGTACCTCCACGAGCGCGGGCGGCTGGTCGACTTCATCAACCAGAAGACCTTCTTCCCCACCCGGGAGGAGTTCCACGACTACCTCGAGTGGGCCGCCGGGCGCGTCGGCCACCTGGTGCGCTACGGCTCCGAGGTGACCGCCGTGCGCCCCGTGACCACCGACGGGCAGACGCGCCTGTTCGAGGTGGCCGTCCGGGGCGGCGACGGCCGGGAGGTCGTCCACCGGGCGCGGAACGTCGTCGTCGCCTGCGGCCTCCAGCCCCGGCTGCCCGAGGGCGTGGCCGCCTCGGATCGGGTCTGGCACAGCGGTGAACTCCTGCACCACACGGCGGAGTTCAAGGAGGGCGCCGCGCCCGCGCGGTTCGTGGTGGTCGGCGCCGGGCAGAGCGCGGCGGAGTGCGCCGAGTACCTGCACCGCACGTACCCGTCCGCCGAGGTCTGCGCGGTCCTCTCGCGCTTCGGCTACAGCCCCGCCGACGACAGCCCCTACGCCAACCGGATCTTCGACCCGGAGGCCGTGGACGTCTACTACGCCGCCGACGACCGGGTCAAGGCGCGGCTGATGGACTACCACCGCAACACCAACTACTCGGTGGTGGACCTGGACCTCATCGAGGAGCTGTACCGCAGGGAGTACGCGGAGAAGGTGCGCGGCGAGCAGCGGCTGCGGATCCTCAACGTCTCCCGGGTCACCGCGGTGCGCGAGACTGCCGACGCCGTCACGGTCTCCATGACGGACCTGGCCACCGGCGAGCAGCGCGAACTCGACGCCGACGCCGTGGTCTTCGCGACCGGCTACGCCCCGCACGACATCACCGAGCTGTTCGGTGGCGGCTGCGGTCTCCTCCGCGACGAGGAGGGGCGCCTGAAGGTGCGGCGGGACTACCGCGTGCAGACCGACCCGTCCGTCCTGGCCGGCGTCTACACCCAGGGCGGCACCGAGCACACCCACGGCATCACCTCGTCGCTGCTGTCGATGGTGGCCGTGCGGGCCGGTGAGATCCTCGACTCGATCCTGCGCGACGGCGCCCCCGCCGACGACCGCCCGGCGGGCACCACCGCCGACGACCGCCCGGCGGGCACCACCGCGGACCACAGCCCGGCGGGCACCACGGCCGACGACCGCCCGGCGGCCCTCAGCGGTGCCCATGAGTGACCTGCCCTCCACCGACGTGGTCGTGGTCGGCGCCGGGGTCGTCGGCGCCGCCGTCTTCCACGAACTGGCCGCCCGGGGCGTGGCGGTGACGCTCGTCGACGAGCGGCGCGGCGGCAGCGGCACCACCGCGTGGTGCGGCGGCGTGGTGCGCTGCTACCACGACACCCCCGAGCTCACCGACCGGGCGCTGTACGGCTGGCGGTACTTCCACGCCTTCGCCCGGCACACCGGCTTCGACGTGCGCTTCCACACCTGCGGCTTCCTCTACTGGCCGAGCGCCGGCCGGGCGCCGGCCGCCCGCGCCGAGGCGGCGCGGATCGCCGCCGCCGGCGCACCGGCCCGGTGGCTCGAACCGGACGAGGTGACGCGCCGCTTCGGGACGCTTCTCCACGACGGGTCCGCCGGGGCCGTGTGGGAGCCCGAGTCCGGTTACCTGGAGGCCGACGAGGTCACCCGGGCCTGGCTGCGCGCCGGCCGGCGCAAGGGCGGCCGGCTCGTCGAGGGGGTCCGCGTCCACGAGCCGCTCCGCCGGGGCGGCGCCGTCCGCGGCGTACGCACCGACGCGGGCACCCTCCTCGCGGGGACGGTCGTCCTGGCCACCGGCGCGTGGACGCCCGAGCTGCTGACCTCCTGGGGCCTGCCCCACGACCTGTGGAACCAGGCGATCCAGGTGGACCTGCGGCACCCCGCCACCCCGCCGGCCGGACAGCCGGCCTTCATGGACGACGTCCACGAGATCAACGGCAGGCCGGACCCGGACTCCGGCGGTGTCTACGTCGGGCACCCCACCGGCCGGCGCTGCACGGCGGAACCGCAGCGCGTCGACCCCGCCCACTCCCGCCTCATCGAGCGGGCCGGCGGGCGCAGATGGCGGTGGCTCGACGGCGGCAGCGGCGGCGGCGGGCTGCGCGCGGCCGAGTGCCACGCCCCCGGCCAGGGGAACTGGGTGCGCCCGCTGCCCGGCGCCCCCGGTGTGCTGCTCGCCACCGGCTTCAACGGCGGCGGTTTCAAGATGGCCCCGTGGACCGGGGCCGAAGTGGCCCGCCGGATCACCGGCACCGATGTCCCCCGCCCCGAAACGTCCACCGACGCCCAGCACAGGAGCGTGTCATGACCCAGCCCATCCGGGGGGTCCTCCCGGTCATCCTCATGCCGTACGACGAGCGGGGGGCCCTCGACGAGGACGCCTTCTTCGTCCAGACGGAGCACATGTTCGACGTCGGGTGCGACGGCTTCGTCGTCGGCCAGGTCTCGGAGGTGCTGCGGCTCACCCACGCCGAGCGGCTGCGCGTCGCCGAGCTGTGCGCGAAGGCGGCGGCCGGCCGCGGCGTGTCCGTGATGAGCACCGGCGCGGAGACCGCCGAGGCGGCCGTGGAGTACTCCCGCCACGCGCAGGAGGCCGGCGTCGACGCGCTGCTCGTCATGCACCCGGCCACGGTCGCGCTCGACGACGACGCGATGGTCGGCTACTACCGCCGCGTCATCGAGTCGGTCGACATCCCGGTGATCGTGCACCACGCGAAGAGCCTGGCCAAGCAGCCCCTCAGCATCGCCGCGCAGGCGCGGCTGCTGGAGGAGTACGGCGAGGAGCGCGTGCTGTACAAGCCCGAGGCCCAGCCGACCCCGCCGCGGGTCAGCCAGCTGAGGGACGCCACCGGGGGGCGGGCCCGGATCTTCGAGGGCGACGGCGGCATGATGCTGCTCGACTGCCACCGGCGCGGTCTGGTGGGCACCATCCCCGCCACCGAGATCGCCGAGATCGTCGTCGTGCTGTGGCGCCTGCTCGAGGAGGGCAGGCGCGAGGAGGCCGAGCGGATCGGGCATCCGCTCTCCTACCTCATGTGTCACATGATGAACAGCACCGACTACTACCTGTCGATCGCCAAGCGCTTCCTCAAGGAGCGCGGGCTCGCCAGGAACACCCTCGTCCGCGGCCCCAGCGGCCACACGCTGGACGACGAGACCTGGACCGAGGTCCACCACACCTACGAGAACCTTCTCGCACTCGCCAAGGAGCTGTCCCGATGAAGAACCACGCCTTCACCATCCGCCTGAAGGACGAGGCCGCCGCCGAGAAGTACATCGCCCTGCACCGCGAGGTGTGGCCCGAGATCGTCGGCCCCGGCGGCGCCCTCGACACCATCGGCGTCCGCAAGCTGCAGATCTTCCACATCGACCCGCTCACCCTCTTCATGTACGTCGAGGCGGAGGACCACTTCGAGCCGGTCCGCGACTTCCTGCGCGCCAACGACCTGCACCCGAGGGTCCAGGAGTGGGACGACATGATGCACGCCGACGGCGGCCTGCTGGAGCGCCACCCCGGCAACGACGGCAAGCTCAACTGGGCCCCCATGCGCCGTATCCACCACGTCGACTTCACCGGCGTCCTGCCCGACCTGGAAGACGAGTGACCGGCCCGGACCGCTCCCGGCTGACCGTCCTCGACTGCACCCTGCGCGACGGCGGGTACTACACCGACTGGTACTTCGACGGGACGCTGGTCGAGGACTACCTGGCCGCCTGTGCGTCCGCGGGCGTCGACGTGGTCGAGCTGGGCTACGCCCAGCTGGCCGAGACGGACCGGGGCCCGTACGGGAGGCTGCCGGACGGGCTGCCCCCGGGCCTGGCCGCGACGCTGGCCGGCCACCCGTCGCTGCGCTACGCGGTGATGGTCGACGCCGCCCGGCTGACCGGCGAGCCGGACCCGGGGCCCCGCCTCGCGGAGCGGCTGGCCGCCGCGTCCCTGCCCGTGGAGCTGGTACGCGTGGCGGTCCACTCCCACCGCACCGCCGCCGCCGCGGACCTGGTGGCCTCGCTGCGCGACGCGGGGTTCGGCGTCTGCCTCAACCTGATGCAGATCGACCTGCTGGACGACGCCCGCATCGGCGAACTCGTCGGCACGGTCGCCGGCATGGGCCCGCTCACCGCGGTCTACGTGGCCGACTCGCTGGGCTCCATGCGGGCCGGGCGGGTCGCGGACCTGATCGGCCGGTTCACCGCCGGGCAGACGGCGCCGGTGGGCGTCCACGCCCACGACAACCAGGGCTTCGCCCTGCACAACACCCTGGCCGCCGCCGGGGCCGGGGCCACCTGGCTCGACGCCACCGTCCTCGGCATGGGGCGCGGCGCCGGCAACACCCGTACGGAGCAGTTGCTCGCCGCCCTCGGGGCCGACGCCGACCGGCTCGCCTCCCTGCTGGAGACGACGGCGCGCCACCTGCTCCCGCTCCACGACAAGCACCGGTGGGGGGCCGGCCCGCTCTACGCGCTCGCCGGGATGCACGGCGTGCACCCCAGCTACGTGCAGCGCCTCGAACAGGCGCAGGCGCACGGCCTCGACGGCAAGCTGCGGGCGCTGCGGGCCCTGGCCGCCGCGGGCGCCTCCACCTTCTCGGAGGGCGCCCTGGCCGACGCGCTCGGCCATGGCTGACCGGCTGCTCGGCTGGCTGGCCGGCCACGAGACGGTGGCGTTCGACCTCGACGGGGTGCTCGTCGACTCGAACGAGGTGAAGGTGGCCTGCATGCGGGCCGCCCTCGCCGACTTCGGGCCGGTCGTCGTCGAGGACTTCCTGGAGGAGTTCCGGCGCACCTTCGGCCGGTCCCGCCGCGAGCACTTCGCCGCCTTCCACCGGGGCCGCCTCGGCGGGGACGGCGAGGGGCCGGAGTTCGAGGAGTTCCTGGCGCGCTACGCGACCGGCTACGCCGAACTGCTCGCCGAGCGGTACCGGACGGCGCCGCTGTGCGCGGGCGCCGGCGAGCTCGTCCGGGAGCTCGCCGGCCGGGGCGCGGACCTACACGTGGCGACCGGCACGCTGACCTCGGAAGCGCAGAAGGTCCTGGCCGACCACGGTCTTCTTTCGGCCTTCCGCAGCGTGCTCGGCGGTGAGCTTCCCAAGGCCAAACGCCTTGCGGATATCCTCCGTTCGACCGGTTCGGCCCCGCACCGGACCGTACTCGTGGGCGACGCCCGCCAGGACCTGCTGGCCGCCTCGGAAGCCGGCACCGGCTTCCTGTTCGTCGAGCGGTACGCCTTCCTCGGCGCCGGCGACGTGCTGGCCGGCGCCGCGGCCGGGCGGTCGCGGCTCGTCTGGGACCTCACCCCCGACGGGGAGGTGCGCCACGCCTCCACGACCGCTCGCGACCCGCACGACCGGCACCACCCGCACGACCGGTACGACCGGCACCACCCGCACGACTGGCACCACCCGCATGACCCGACGGGAGACGAAACACCGTGAGTGACAGGCGCCCTGTGGTGATCTCCGGCATCACCCAGGGGATCGGCAGGGCGCTCGCCCTGCGCTTCGCCCAGACGGGGCACCCCGTGTCCGGCTGCGGGCGATCCGCCGGCGCGGTCGCCGAACTGCGCCGCTCGCTCGGCCCCGGCCACCTCGTGGAGGCGGTGGACGTCACCGACGCCGCGGCGGTGGCCGGGTGGGCCCGTACCACCGTCGCCGAGCTCGGGGCGCCTCTCCTGGTCATCGCCAACGCCGGGACGATCCACCCGCAGCGGCCGGTCTGGGAGGTGGACCCGGCCGACTTCAGCGCGCTGATGCGGGTCAACGTCGACGGCGTCCACACCATGGCCCACGCCTTCCTGCCGACGCTGCTGGCCGCCGGCGGCACCTTCGTGGCCGTCTCCTCCGGCTGGGGCCGCAACCCGCGCGAGCACCTCGCCGCCTACACCGCGAGCAAGTTCGCCGTCGAGGGCTATGTGGAGGCGGTGGCCAAGGAGGTCCCCGAGCACGTCAAGGTGGTGGCGGTCGCCCCGCACAGCGCCGTGGACACCGCCATGCTCGCCACCTGCCTGCCCGACGAGCACCACGCGTACCCGGCCCCCGACGCCTGGGCCCGCGACGCGGTCGACTACCTGCTGCACCGGCTCCCCCACGAGCCGTCCGGCGGCGGGCTGTCCTTCCCCGCGCCGTCGGGCGTCTGAGCGGCCCGCCCGCCCGTACCGACGCCCCGGCCCACTCCCCGTACCGACGCCCCGGAGCGGCCAGGGTCCGCCACGGACCAGCCACAGCCCCCGGGGACCAGCCGACCGTCCCGCACCGACCACACCTGGACACCGCCATGACCCACCGCTTCGACGGCCTGCGCGTCGTCATCACCGGCGCCGCACGCGACTTCGGCCGTACCCTCTCCCTCCTCTTCGCCCGGGAGGGCGCCGAGGTCTACCTCTCCGCGCGGACCCTGGAGGCGGCGGAGAAGACCCGCGACGAGATCCGCGCCCTCGGCCACGACTCCGTCCACGCCTTCGCCTGCGACCTCACCGACCCCGCCTCGATCCGCGCCTTCGCCGCCGGTGTCGGCGCGCTGACCGACCGCGTCGACGTGCTCGTCAACAACGCGGCGCGCTGGCTGGAGGGGACGGACCTGCTGGCCGCCTCGGACGAGGACGTCATCGACACCATCTCCTCCGGGGCCACGGGCACCGTCCTGGCCGTCCGCGCCTTCCTGCCGCTGCTCCGGGCCTCCGACCGGCCCGACATCGTCAACATGGTCTCCGTCTGCGGCGTGCCGGGCGCCCACCGCTCCAGCGCGCACGGCGCGTTCTACGCCGCCAAGCACGCGCAGGCCGGCTTCGCCGACGTGCTGTCCAAGCGGCTGCGCCCGGAGGGGGTGCGGGTCATCTCCCTGTACCCGCCGGACTTCCGGAACACCGACCCGCTGTCGGACGCCTGGGAGGACGCGCCGCGCACCGCGGACGGGATGCTGACGTCCCAGTCCCTGTCCGAGTGCGTGCTCTTCGCGGTCGGCCAGCCGCGCGACTGCTTCATCCGGTCCTTCCACTTCGAGCAGGCGTCCTGACCGTGGCCACAGCCCAGCCGGCCCCCGGCCGGGGCGCCGCGGAAGGCGCCCCGGCCGGCAAGGCCGCCCAGAACGCGGCGGTCGCCGCCGCCCGCCCCGCGCTCGCCCTGGACCTGACGGTCCTGGAGGGCCCCGCCGAGCTGGCGGCGCACCTCGCCGCGGTCCGGGGCACCACCGTCGTACGGCCCGACGTCTCCGACGACACGGGCTCCGCGCTCTTCCACCGCCCGTCGGCCCCGCTGCCCGCCGGCGCCACCGCCCACCTGTGGGAGCGGCCGGGCGCCCGGGTGGTGGCGCACCCCGAGGCGGCGGGCGTCCCGCACTTCGCCAACGGCGTGGTGCACGAGGGGCGGCTCGTCCTCACCGACTGCTGGCGCTGCTTCACCCTCGACGAGGGGCCCCGCCGCCTCATCACCAGCGTCATCAACCTCGCCCCCTCGGCCCCGCTGCTGCCCCGGCTCACCGGGGAGCTGCAGCCGGTCGTCACCGCGAGCGGCGCCGCCGACGGCCCCGTCCACTTCGAGCTGGTCGTCGGCGAGGACCAGACGAAGGTCGTCAAGTACGCGCGCAGGCAGGCCGGTTCCCCGCTGCCGGAGCTGTGCGACCTGCTGGGCGTCCCCGGCCAGGCGGGCGCGCTCGCCACCGGACGGCCGGTGGCGCTGGCCGACACCGGCTCCCCCGGCTTCGTCGCCGACTACTCCTTCCTCGTCCGCGCGCACGGGCGGCTGGAGGAGATCACGGACCTCGCCGGACTCGTCGGACGCCCCTCCTACGCGGGGACGGAGTGCGCCCCCCGTCCGGGCGACCTCCTCAGCCCCTCGCAGGACGAGAGCGCCGTCCTCCAGCTGCTGCTGCGCCACGACGAGGAGGCCACCGTCCTGGCCGACATCGCGCACTACCAGGAGCGCAACCGCGCCGGGGTCTTCGTCCTCGCCCCCCGCTGACCTCCGTCCCCCGCACGCCGCCCCCGTCCCCCGCCCCGCCCCGCCCCGCCGACCGCCCCGTACCCCCGACCGCCCGTCCCCCACCCCGCCCGCCCGTCCTCCGGACGCGCCTCCACGCCAAGGAACACCGTGTCCCAGCCCGACCAGCCGACCGTCGCGATCGTCGACGCCTACTCCTCGGCCAGCCGCCTCGCCCCCGTGCTCCGCGGGCGCGGCCACACCGTCGTGCACGTGCGGAGCACCCCGAGCATCCCCGCGATCAACGCGGCGGACTTCGTGCCCGGCGACTTCGCCGCGGACCTCGTGCACCGCGGCGACCCGGCGGAGACCGCCCGCGCCCTCGCCGCCCACCGGCCGGTGGCCGTGCTGCCCGGCGCCGAGGTGGGGGTGGAGCTGGCCGACGCGCTGAGCGAGGCCCTCGGGCTGCGCACCAACGGCACCGCGCTGAGCAGCGCCCGCCGCGACAAGCACCGCATGGTGGAGACGGTCAAGGCGGCCGGGCTGCGCGCGGCCGAGCAGCTGGTGACCTCCGACGAGGAGGAGGCCGTCGCCTGGCACGCGAAGACCGGCGGGCGGATCGTCGTCAAGCCGGTCCGCAGCGCCGCCGGCGAGGGCGTCCAGTTCTGCGACTCCGCCGACGAGACCCGGGCCGCCTTCCGCGCGGTGCTGGGCCAGGACAACGTCGTGGCCTCCCGCAACGACGCGGTCCTGCTCCAGGAGTACCTCTTCGGCACCGAGTACTACGTCAACACGGTCAGCGTGGACGGCCACCACCACGTGTGCGACATCTGGCGCACCACCCACATCCACGCCAACGGCGTCCGCGACCTGCTGGACGGCGCGCACCTGATGCCGCGCCACGGCGAGGTGCAGGACCTGCTCGTCCCGTACGCCCTCGCGGTGCTGGACGCGCTCGGCATCGCGAACGGCCCGGCGCACACCGAGCTGAAGCTCACCCCGGACGGGCCCCGCCTGATCGAGACCGGCGCCCGGCTGTGCGGCGGGAGCCTGCCCACGCTGGTGCGCACCGCGCTCGGGGAGAGCCAGCTGGAGTGGACGGCCGACGCCTACCTCGCCCCGGACGCCTTCCTCGACCGGGCCGGCGAGCCGTACCGGGTCGAGCGGTACGTGGCGTCGATCGGCCTGATCGCGCCCCGCTCCGGCGAGCTCGTCGACTACCCCCTGCTGCCGCGGGTGCGGGACCTGGAGAGCTTCCACGAGCTGAGGACGGCGGTGGCCCCGGGCGGGCGGCTGCGGCGGACCGTCAACGACTTCACGATCCCCCTGCTGGTCGACCTGGCGCACGAGGTCGAGGAGGTCGTGCACCGGGACCACGGCTCCATCCGCCAACTCGACGGGGAGGGCTTCTACACCCTGCGCTGACCCCGCCCCGCCCCGCGCGGGGCACCGCGGCCCGCCACTCCCGGAGGGCGGCCCGGCCCGCTTCACGGCCCGCGGACGACCCGGTCCGCGGACGACACGACCCACGGATGGCAGACGATGAACACACGCCCTGACGCGCCGCGCGACGGCGTGCTCGTCGTGGTCGGCAGCGGCATACGCCTGTACCGGGAGTACCTGCTCGCCGGGGCCGCGCGCGAGCACCCGCTGTGGCTGTTCGACAGCCGGGAGCCCTCCTGGCAGACGCCCTACCTGGCGGGCTCCACCCTGGTCGACACCTCCGACCCGCGCGCGCTGGTCGACGCGGCCACCGCCCTCGCGGCCACCCGGCCGGTCGACGGCGTCCTGTGCTACACCGAGGCCCTGGTCGAGCCGGCCGCCGCGATCGTGGACGCGCTCGGGCTGCCCGGCATGTCCCGGGAGGCCGTGAGCGTCTGCCGGGACAAGGGGCGCACCCGCCGCCGCCTCGCCGAGGCGGGGGTCGGGCAGCCGCGGTTCGCCGCGGTGCCGTCCCTCGACGAGGCGGCCAGGGCGGCCGAGGCCATCGGCTACCCGGTGGTGCTCAAGCCGCGCGGGCTCGCCGGCAGCCTCGGCGTCGTCCACGTCCCCGGACCGGCCGACCTCGCCCGCGCCTACCGCGAGGCGACCGCCCCCAGCTACCCGGGGGTGCCCACCTACGACGCGCCCGTCCTGGTGGAGGAGTACGCGGACGGCCCCGAGATCAGCGTCGACGGCCTGCTGGCCGACGGCGTCTACCGGCCGCTCGTCCTGGCCCGCAAGCGGGTGGCCATGCCGCCGTACTTCGAGGAGGAGGGGCACCTCGTCGACGCGGCCGACCCGCTGCTCACCTCGCCGGAGCTGCTCGCCTTCCTCACCGACGTGCACCGGGCGCTCGGCGCCACCGGCTCCCTCACCCATACCGAGCTGCGGCTGACGGCGAAGGGCCCGCGCCTCATCGAGGTCAACGCCCGCCTCGGGGGCGGCCTCATCCCGCTCCTCGGCCGCCTCGCCGGCGGTGTCGACCCGGGCCGCGCCGGTGCCCGCGCGGCGCTGGGGCTCCCGGTGGACGCGGCGGGGCCCGAGCCGGCCGGGGAGGGCCGCGCCGGCGGCCGGGTCGCCGCCGTCCACTTCTCGTACCCGGCGGAGGACTGCACGGTCGAGGCGGTGCGCCTGCCCGAGGAGGGCGCCGTCCCGGGCCTGCACCACGCCGCGGCGCTGGCCGAGCCGGGCGACGTGCTGCGGCTGCCGCCGCGCGGCTACATCTCCCGCTACGCGTACGCGATCTGCGTCGCGGACACCGTCGAGGAGTGCGAGGAGAGCGTCGCGCTGGCCCGTGCGGCCGTCCGGCTCGACCACAGCCCGGCCCCGGCGTTCGACCCGGACGCGGGCCCCGAGCTGGCCTGGTCCACGGCGCCCCCGTCGCCCGCCCCGGAGGGAGCCGCCCCGGACGGGACCGCGCCGGAGGGAGCCGCCCCAGAGGGAGCCGCGCCGGGCGGGACCGCGCCGGAGGGAGCCGCGCCGGAGGGAGCCGCGCCGGGCGGGACCGCGCCGGACGGGACCACCCCCCAGGCGGCCTCCGCGCCGGAAGGGCCCGCGCCGGTCGCGGGCGCCGCACCCGGCGGGGCCGTGCGATGACGGGGCCGGCGCCCGCGAAGGACGAGCAGCCGCCCGGGGACGGGGACACCGGCAAGTGGGGCGCCGTGCGCACCCTGCGCCACAGCCCGCCCGCCGTCCGCTTCCTGCTCCTGGGCGTCTTCGTCAACCAGGTGGGCGGCTTCGTGCAGCCCTTCCTGGTGCTCTACCTCGTCTGGCGCGGCCACTCCACCGCCCAGGCCGGCAACGCCCTCACCGCGTACGGCGCCGGCACCATCGCCGGGGTGGCGTTCGGCGCCGAGCTGGCCACCCGCATGGGGCCGCGCAGGACCATCGCGCTCTCCATGGCCTGCACGGCGCTGCTCACGGCGGTCGTGCCGTGGATCGACGCCTTCCCGGTCCTGGTCGCCGTGCTCGCCCTGTCGGGGGCCATGGTGCAGGCGTACCGCCCGGCCTCCATGAGCCTGCTGAGCGATCTGGTCCCCGAGGAACGCCAGGTCATGGTCTTCTCGATGAACCGCATCGCCCTCAACCTGGGCGCCACGGTGGGCCGGCTGTTCGCCGCGTGGCTGATCCTCGTCTCGTGGAACCTGCTCTTCTGGGTCAGCGGGCTGGCGTCCCTGGCCTACGCGGTCATCGCCCTGGTCGCCGTCCCCAAGGACGCCGGGACGGGCGGCGCGGAAGGCGCCGGGGCCGGGGCGGGGGCCGGTGAGGGCACCGCGCGGAGGCGGTCGCGCGGGCCGGGGTACGGGGCGATCGTGCGGGACGGCCGGTTCGTGCTGTTCCTGGTGTCGATGTTCCTCAGCTCGGTGGTGTTCATCCAGTCGTTCGTGGGCCTGCCCCTGTCCATGACCGAGGCCGGCTACTCGGCCACCGCCTACACCTGGCTCATCACCCTCTCCGCGGGCGCCGTCATCGCCCTGGAGCTGCTGGTCACCCGCTTCACCCAGCACTGGCCCGGATGGATCGCCGTCTGCACCGGACTGCTGCTGCTCGGTGCCGGCCGGGCCCTGTACGTCATCCCCGACTCCGCGGTCCTGCTCGTCGCGGCCACCCTGGTGGGCGTCGTCGGGACCATGACCGGCGGGGCGACCATGTGGGCGTACCCGGCGAAGCTGGCGCCGCCCGGGGGCAAGGCCCGCTACCTCGCCCTCTCGCAGACGGCGTTCGGCCTGGGCGGTGCGCTCGGCCCGGTGCTCGGGACGTTCGGCTGGGAGGCGCTCGGGAACGGGGTCTGGCCGCTGTGGGGAGCCCTGGGGCTGCTGTCCGCCGCGGCGGCGGCCGCCGCCATGCGCTCCGGGCCCGGGACCCCTCCCCCGTCCACCACCCCCTAGGGAGAACCGCTCAGTGATGCAGTCCGACGACCGCCCGATCCTCATCGTGGGCTACACGGCAGGCTGGAAGAGCGTCGCCGCGCGCCACCACGGCCACGGGACCACCGTCTTCCTCGACACCCCCGGCGCCGCGCGGGAGAAGAACCTCGCCGAGGTCCTCGCCGGGGCCGAGGCGGCCTGCGAGCTCGTCGAGATCGAGTACGAGGACCCGGACGCGGCCTCCCGGTTCCACCGGGAGTACCGGGGCCGCCCGCCCGCGGCCGTCATCCCCGGCATCGAGTACGCGGTGCCGTTCGCCGCGCGCCTCGCCGAGCTGTACGGCCTGCCCGGCGCCGGCCCGCACGCCGCCGACCGGCTGCGGGACAAGTGGCTGCTGCGGCAGGCCGTGGCCGGCAGCGGCGTACGCGGCCCGCTCTCCCGGCCCGTGGAGCACCCCGACGACGTCCGGCGGCTGATGGCGCTGACCGGCACGGCCGTGGTCCTCAAGCCGGCCAACCGCCAGGGTTCCATCGGCACGCGGATCGTCCGCGCACCCGAGCAGGTGGACGAGGCGTGGCGGGAGTGCGTGCTGGCGGAGCACGACGCCATGGCCGCGCAGAGCGCCGTACCGGCCCGGATGCTCGCCGAGACCTTCCTGGAGGGGCCCGAGTACAGCGTGGAGCTGCTCGTACGGGACGGCGGGGCGTTCTTCCGCAACGTCACGGCCAAGTCCCTGTTCCCCGGGGACCGCCCGGTGGAGCTGGGCCACGTGGTGCCCGGCGCCCCCGACCCGGCCGTGGAGGAACTGCTGTACTCCGCGACCGAGACCCTGCTGCGGACCGTCGGGTTCGGGACCGGCTTCGTCCACTGCGAGTGGATCCTGGTGGACGGCGTCCCCCATCTCGTGGAGTGCGCGGGCCGGATGCCGGGCGGCGGGATCATCGACCTCATCGAGAGCGCCTGGGACTTCGACATCGTCCGGGAGTACCTGCGGCTGATGCGCGGTCAGGAGCCCACCGCGGAGCTGCCCGCCCGGCCCTCCGCGGGCGCCTGCACCTGGTTCGTCACCGCCGAGCCCGGCCGGGTGGAGCGCGTCGACGGGGTCGCCGAGGCCGCCGACCGCCTCGGGGTGCTCGCCGTCCACCTCCTCGTGGGCCCCGGCCCGGTCGTCCGCGCGCCGCGCTCGGGCCGCGACCGCGTCGGCTACGTGATGGCCGGCGGCAGCACCGGCGAGACCGCCCGGCAGCGGGCCCAGGCCGCCGCCCGGTCGATCCGGGTCGTGGTCGCACCGCCGCAGCCGCCGTCCTCGCCGCCCGCGTCCGCGCCCGCACCCGCACCCGCGTCCGCCTCCACGTCCTCGTCCCCGCCCACACCCGCGTCCTCGCCCACACCCGCCCCCACGTCCCCGCCCCCGCCCCCGCCCTCCCTCTGAGGGGTCCACCCCCCTCCGCACGCCGTACGCGCCCGGCCCCCGCCCGGCCACCCGCGCCGCACCGCCCCACCGCCCCACAAGGGCACCGCCCGCCGGGCGCACCGCCCCGGACAGCACCGCGAAGGAGAACCCGTCGTGTCCGTGTCCCGCACCGCCACCCCGCGCCGCCTGCTGATGTGCCGCCCGTCCCACTTCGGCGTCTCGTACTCCATCAACCCGTGGATGGAGCCGGAGAAGCCGGTCGACACCGCGCGCGCCGTCAGCCAGTGGGAGCGGCTGCACGAGCTGTACCTCTCGCTCGGGCACACGGTCGAGGTGATCGACCCCCTGCCCGGCCTCCCCGACATGGTCTTCGCGGCCAACGGCGCGACCGTGGTGGACGGGAAGGTCCTCGGCGCGCGCTTCCGCCACGCCGAGCGCACCGCCGAGGGCCCCGCCTACCTCGACTGGTTCGTCCGGCGGGGCTACCGGGACGTGCTGTGGCCGGAGTACATCAACGAGGGCGAGGGCGACTACCTGACGGTGGGGCGCCGCATCCTGGCGGGCACCGGCTTCCGCACGGACCCGCGCTCCCACGTCGAGGCGCAGGAGTTCTTCGGGCTGCCGGTCACCACCCTGCGCCTGGTCGACCCGCGCCACTACCACCTGGACACCGCGCTGGCCGTGCTCTCCGACAGCGAGATCATGTACTACCCCGAGGCGTTCACGGCCGGCAGCCGCTCCGTGCTGCGCGAGATGTTCCCCGACGCGGTCCTCGCCTCCCCCGAGGACGCCGCCGTCTTCGGGCTGAACGCCTTCTCCGACGGCCTCAACGTGCTGCTGCCGGAGGCCGCCACGGGTCTGCACCGGCAGCTGGGCGAGCGCGGGTTCCGCCCGGTGGGCGTGGACCTCACCGAACTGCTCAAGGCGGGCGGCAGCGTGAAGTGCTGCACCCTCGAACTGCGCGGCGAGTGACCGCCCGCGCCCCCTCGGCACCACGGCCACCGCCCGCCGCTCCCCTCCCCCGCCTGTCCCCCTCCCGCCCGCACGCCGGGCGGCCCTCCGCGAAACGGGTCCCAGTGAACCGCACTCCCCTGACCAAGGCCCTGTCCGACACCGAGCGCACCCGGCTGCGCCGCATGCGGGAGAAGGGGCGCACCGACCGCGCCGTGCTCGACGAGGTGCTGGCGGCCGGCTTCCTGTGCCACGTCGGCGTGATGGTGGACGGCCACCCCATGGTGGTCCCCACCGTCTACGGGGCCGACGGGCACCACCTGTACTTCCACGGCTCCGTGGCCAGCCGGAGCCTGGTGGCCGCGCCCGGCACCACGGTGTGCGTGACGGTCACCCACGTGGACGGCCTGGTCCTGGCCCGGTCCGTGTTCGAGCACGGCGTCAACTACCGCTGCGCGATGGTCTACGGAACGCCCCGGCCGGTCACCGACCCGGAGGAGAAGCTCGCCGGTCTGCGCCTCCTGACGGAGCAGGCCGCCCCCGGGCAGTGGGACTACGCGCGGCGGCCGAGCCGCAAGGAGCTCGCCGCGACCGCGCTGCTGGCCCTCTCCCTGGAGGAGGCGTCGGTGAAGATGCGCGAGGGCGGGCCCGACGACGGGGACGGCCCGGACGCCGAGCTGGACGTGTGGGCGGGCGTGCTGCCCGTCACCACGCGGTTCGGCACCCCGGTCCCCGACGAGGCCCTGCGTGAGGGGATCGCCCTGCCCGAGCACCTGGCCTCCCCGCGCACCTGACACCCCGCACCCGACACCCCGCACCCGACACCCCGCCGACGGCCGGACGATCGCCGTCGGCCGGACGGCCCGCGACGGCCGGACTGCCGGGCCCGGCCGATCGACCGATCGACCGACCGGGCCCACCACGCCCGAAACCCGTCGAACAGGCCCCTTCCGCCCGGGATAATGCGCGGGTGAACACCGCGTCGCCCCTCCCGCTCCCCGCCGACCGCATACCGCCCGGGGTCGCCGACTGGCGGTCCGCCGACGCCCGGCGCTGGCTCGCCACGGTGCCGGGCGCCTGGGCGCACCCGCTGTGGGCCGTGCTGCTGCTCGCCCTGACGACGGTGTGGATGGCCGTCGCGTTCCCCGACCCCGTCTGCACGCCGGCCGAGCCGTGCGGCGCGGACTGGGCGGGCACCGGCGTCTTCGCGGCGCTGCTGCTCACCCTCTACTGGGTGGTGCGCCAGCCCCGGCTCGCCCTGCTCGGCCTCGCCGTGGTGCTGCTCGGGCACCTGGAGGAGGGCTGGTCGGGCTCGATGCTGGCCGAGCCGTGGTGGCTGGCCTTCGTCGGGGCGCTCGCCTTCACCGCCGCCGGGCTGCTGCACCGCCTCGCCGTGGCGGCCCGCCAGCGGGCGCTGGCCGCCGAGGCGGCCGGGCCGGCCGCCCACCCCGTGCCGCCGGCCGCGCTGCGGTTCCGGCGCGGGCGGCTGTCGTTCGTGCTGGCCGCGCCGCTGCTGGCGGTCGCCGTGTACGGGTTCTGGCAGGCGCAGCAGGTGGCCGACGCCCATGAGCGGCGGGCCGCCGGGCTGGCGCCGGTCAGCGGCAGGGTCACCCTCTCCGACGAGGACGAGCTGGTGATCGCCGTCGCCGTCGGCGACCGGGTCCACCGGGTGGACACCTACTACCCCGAGCGGTATCCCGTCGACAGCCGGGCCGAGCTGCTCGTCGACGGCGACTGGGCGCGGCTGGCGGCGGAGCCGTACGACGTCGTCGGCTGGGAACTGCTGGTCCTGGCCGGGCTGGTCGGCGGTCTCGCGTTCCTCGCCAACGGCGTCGACGGGCGGACCAGGTCCCGGCAGCTGCACCAGGGCCCGCTGCCCGTCCTGCGGGTGCTGGTCCGCGAGGGCCACGACGACGGCAGGACGTGGGTGTACGCGGCGGACGACCCGGCCGCCGAACGGCCCCTGCTGCACTTCCACTCCCTCCACGCCTTCGAGGAGGACGAGGAGGACGAGGAGAACGGGAGGGACGGGCAGGGCGACGGGCGGCGCGGCCCGCACGGCGAGGACGACGACGGGGCCGACGGCGACGACGAGCTGGCCGAGGGGCTGCGCAGGGTCGGCGCGATCCTGAAGGGCGAGGACCCGCCGCCCCCGGTGCGCGAGGCCGTCCTCTACGGCCTGCCCTACACCGGGACGGAGCTGGCGTTCGTCGCGCCCGACGGCGACGACCCCGACGAGGTGGCCGTCGAGTGCAGCGTCACCGCCGTGAGACCGGCCGTGCGGGGCCTTCTCGGCGGCGGCCTGCCGGGCCCCGCGCCGGACGGCCGGGCGGGGCGGCCGGGCGGCGGGCAGCGGCCCGGCCGGCGGCCCGTCGACGAGGTCGCCGCGACGCTGGAGCCGTCCACCGCGCCCCGCACCTGGGGGGCGAACGGGGTCTCCCGCGCCGTCGGCGGGGTCCTGCTGCTGGCGCAGGCGGGCGGGGTGTGGGCGCTGCTGGAGGACGACGTCTCGTGGCTGTCGGTGTTCCCGCTGATCGGCCTGTTCTTCGTCGTGACGTCCGCGTCGACCGTGCTGAACTGGCGGATCACCGCCGACCGGGACGGACTGTGGATCGCCGGCCCGTGGCGGGTGCGGCGGGTCCTGTGGGGCGACGTGGAGGCGGTGCGCCACAACCGGGGCGGCGACCTCGTCGTCGTACGGGAGCGCGACACGGAGGTGACCCTCTCGCCCGTCGGCTGGCCGTGGATGGAGCGGCGGCTCGGGCGCGAGCCGTACGGGCCGCGCGCCGCCGACGAGGCCCACGCGCTGCTGCGCAGGCCGGAGCTGCGCCCCCTGGAGGAGGCCGGCCCGTCCCAGCAGGGCATGCCGCTGGGCCCGCTGGTCGCCGCCGTGTCGGCCCTGTGGGGCGCGGCGGTGCTGTTGCTGCTGTAGGGGCGGTCCGGGCCGGGCGGTGACGGCGGTGACGGCAGCGGCGGTACGGACGCGCCGCCCCGTCGCGGCACGCCCCCCGGGCTACGCGGTGCGGGCGCGCCGGGACCGTACGGCCTGCACGACGCGGCGGCCCTCGGCGGCCAGGTCCAGGGCCCGGCGCAGGCCGCCCGCCGCACCGTCCGCGAGGACCTCCAGCACCCGCACCTGGCGGCGCAGTTCCCCGTCGGCCAGCGGGCCCACGCCCTCGGGCCCGCCCGTGCGGCAGCGCTCCAGCACCTCGGCGAGGCCCGGCGACGGCGCGGCGCACAGCCGGTGGTGCAGCTCCAGCGCGGCGAGGGAGCACGTGTCGGCCCACTCCCGCAGCGGCCCGGACGCCCACGTGCCGGGCGCCCCGTCCAGCATGCGCCGGACGAGGGCGGCCTCCTCGGTGTCCACCGGCGCGGCGACCGCCGCCACGGCGGACCGGGCCTCGGCGAGCCGGTCGGGCCAGCCGTCGCCCGCGCGGGCGACCCCCAGCCACAGCGGGCGGAGCTGGTCGGTGGCCTCCGGCGCGAGCAGCGGCAGGCAGCGGTCGAGGCAGGCCAGCGCGGCGGCGGCGAGCCCCCGCTCGTCGGCCCGCGCGATCAGTTCCACCAGGTTCGGGGTGGTGCTCGTGGTCGGACTCATGACGTCTCCCTCGCGGACGCGGTACTTCCCCTTACAGCGCCGCCCACCGGGAAAGCGTCACCCCCCGTGGCGGAGAAGATCATCTCGGTACCGGCTCAGGCGCCCGCGCGCACCCGCTCCGCCAGCGCCGAGAAGTCCGCCCACGACAGGGCCGGCTCGCGCGGGTCCCACACCTTCTGCGCGAGCGCCCGCAGCGGCATGCGGATGCCCGCCGCCACCTGGTCCTGCGTCTGGGCGTTCGCCAGGTCGCACCACACCGCGAACCGGCCGCCCAGGATCTGCCCCGAGTACCGCGCCGGCACGGCCTGCGTGCCGCGCAGCACCAGCGGCGTCCAGGTCGTGTAGATCTCCCGGCCGGTCGGGTACGTGAACTGGTTGGGCTCGCCCAGCACGTAGTAGAGGTACCGGTCGTTGACGTTGACGACCTTCCGCCCCTCCCGCAGGTACTCGACCGGCGGCCGGGCGCCGATCTCGCGGCCCGTCCAGTACTCGACCTCGACGCCCTGGTCCGCCGCGACGACCCCGCCCCGGAAGAACCCGTCGTTCCACGCCTTGGGCTGCTTCCCGGCCTCCCGCACGACCGCCGCCCGGCCGTTGAGCCAGACCGTCGCCAGGTCCTGGACCCGCCCCTGGGGGCCGAACCGGCGGCGCGCCTCGGCGGCCAGCGCCGGGTACGACGCCTCCGGGTCGGAGGCCATCAGCGCCCGGTACTCGTCGGCGCCCACGTGGAAGTACCGGCCGGGGAACAGCTCGGCGTACTCCCGCAGCAGTTCGTCGACGAGCCGCGCCGACTCGGGCTTCGCGATGTCGATGGCGCCGGGCGCGACGGCGCCCCGCGCGTCGCGCAGCCGCAGGGACGGGTAGGCGTCCAGTACGGCCCCGAGGTGGCCGGGCGAGTCGATCTCGGGGATCACGGTGATGTGCAGGCTCTCCGCGAGGGCGATGATCCGGCGGACCTCGGCCTTGGTGAGGTGCTGCCGGGCCACCACCTCGGGGTGGCTGTCGGACGCGATGCGGAACGCCTGGTCGTCGGAGAAGTGCAGGCCGAGCTGGTTCAGCTTCAGGTCGGCCATCTCGCGGACGCGGGCCTCCAGCCAGGCGGCCGTGAAGTGCTTGCGGGCGATGTCGACCATCAGGCCGCGCTGCGGGCGGTCCGGGCGGTCCCGGACGACGCCCTCCGGCACGGCGCCGCCGGAGCGCAGGGCCTGCTTGACGGTCCGGGTGCCGTAGAAGACGCCCGCCTCGTCGGGCCCGGTGACACGGACCCGGCCACCGCGGGTCGTCAGCGTGTACGACTCCGGGGCCGCCGCCGCCCCGCCGCCCCCGACGAGGGCCAGCTCGATGTCGCCCGCGCGGGCCGGCGCCTCGCCCCGGTCCGCGATGCCCAGCTCGCGGGCGAGCAGCCGCGCCTCGTCGGCGAGGGCGCCGCTGCCGGGCGCGACGGCCACGCCGCTGCCGGGTCCGGGCCGCCAGCCGGGCCCGCGCGCGGGGACGTGCTCCCGCACGGCCGGGATGGTGCGGGGCGCGGTGGACAGCGGGTAGGTCCGGGTGGGGCTGGGCTCGGGGGAGGACGGCGTACCGGTGGAGCGCGGTGCGCCGGTGGCCGCACCGGGGCTGGCCGCCCCGCCGTCGCCGCCGCCCCCGCCGCACCCGGCGAGGCCCGCGACGAGGGCGAGCACCGCGCCCGCGGCCCCCAGCCGGGCCCGCCCCGGCCGGGCCCCCGCAGGGCGCCGGACGCGGGAGGACGCGCGGGACGCGGGCGCCCCGGGCGGGGCCGGGCGCCGGGTCCGGGAGGACCGGGGTATCGGGGGTTCCTTGCGGGCGGTCACGGGGGCCTCCTCCTCCGGGAACTCCGGGTCCCGGTACCGACGCGCCGAGTGCGTCCAATCCTTGCCATGAAACTCCGCCTTCCGAGTGAAATACGGAAAGGCTTCGGACCACTGTCGCTCACGCTCGGTAATCTTGCGTCCCTTCCCCCACACGTTCCGCACGACTTCCGCACGCCACCACCCCACGGCCCGGCCCCCGCACCGGCCACGCGGCCCGCCCGCCACCGCGACCCCCGCCCCACCCCCCGGCCCGCCACCCGCCTCAGCGGCCCCTCCGCCCGCCACCCCCAGTCCGTCACCCCTCCGCCCCCAGCCCGCGCCCCTCCACCCTCCGGTCCGCCGCCCCTCCACCCCCAGTCCGCCCCCATCACCCCCTCTCCCGAGGAGCCCCCGCTGTCCCGCGACCCCCTCACCGGCGAACCCCTCACCGGTGCCCCGACCGCCTCCGCGCCCACCGCGGCCATACCGGGCCAGACCCGCGCCGCCGCCCGCCCCGCGGACCCGCTGGCGCGGTTCAACACCGCGCCCGAGGCCGCCGCCGAGGCGGTCCTCCTGGCGTGCTGCGGGAGCCGCCGCTGGGCGCGCCGGGTCGCCGCCCACCGCCCGTACCCGACGGTCGAGGCGCTGCTGGCGGCGGCCGACGAGGCGGCGTACGACATGTCGGGCGCCGATCTGGACGAGGCGCTGGGCGACGAGACGCCGCCGGGGCTGCCGCCCGGCACGCCGTGGTCGGCGCACACCGCGCTGCGCCACGCCCACGAGGCGTACCTGGCGCGCTTCGGCCACGCCTTCGTCGTCTGCCTCGACACGGACCGCCCCGAGGAGCACCTGGACCGGGTCCTGGGCGGGATCAGGTCACGACTGGACAACGAACCGGAGGAGGAGCGGGTCGCCTCGGCCGAGGAGCTCCGCCGGGTGACGCGCGCGAGACTTATCCACCTTGTCACCGAGAAGGGCGGTTTGACCGGCTACAGTAGGCCGTCCGTGGCTGTTTGAATGGCTGTTTGATCACACATACGGACCCCGCGTGAGGGAACCGACAAGTCGTCGCTACCATGACCGGGGCCGGTGGACCGTACCCGGCCGGGTCTGACCGACAGAGAAGCCGGCCGACCCTGATCCCCGCTCCCGGAGGGTTTTTCCGTGCCGGCTGGAACGCTGTACCGCGGCCGGGAAGGCATGTGGTCGTGGGTGGCTCATCGAGTCACCGGCGTCCTCATCTTCTTCTTCCTGTTCGTACACGTACTGGACACCGCTCTCGTCCGAGTCTCGCCCGAGGCCTACGACGACGTCGTGGCGACCTACAAGACGCCGATCGTCGCGCTGCTGGAGTACGGCCTCGTGGCCGCCATCCTCTTCCACGCGCTCAACGGCCTGCGTGTGATCGCCGTGGACTTCTGGTCCAAGGGCGCGCGCTACCAGAAGCAGATGCTCTGGACCGTCATGGGCATCTGGATCGTGCTGATGGCGGGCGCCATCTACCCCGTCCTCGGCCACGCCGCACGCGAACTGTTCGGGAGCTGACGCCAGACATGTCCGCTGACCTCACCAAGACGTCCGTCGGCCCGGTCGAGGGTGTGAGCCTGTACGACGTCGACAACCCGGCCCCGCTGATCGAGCCGCCCCGCAAGCGCACCAAGCGGACGCCGAAGTCGACGCGCGGCAACTTCGAACTCGCCGCCTGGCTGTTCATGCGCCTGTCCGGCGTCGTCCTCGTCGTCCTCGTCATCGGCCACCTGCTGATCCAGCTCGTGCTGGACGGCGGCGTCTCCAAGATCGGCTTCGCCTTCGTGGCGGGCCGCTGGGCGTCCCCGTTCTGGCAGGTCTGGGACCTGCTGATGCTCTGGCTCGCGATGCTGCACGGCGCGAACGGCCTGCGTACCGTCATCAACGACTACGCCGAGCGCCCGAACACGCGCCTGTGGCTCAAGGGCCTGCTGTACACCGCGACGGTGTTCACCATCCTTCTGGGCACGCTGGTGATCTTCACCTTCGACCCGAACATCCGCTAGGCACGGGCTGAGGTAATCCACACCATGAAGATCCACAAGTACGACACCGTCATCGTCGGCGCCGGTGGCGCGGGCATGCGCGCCGCCATCGAGGCGACGAAGCGCAGCCGCACCGCCGTGCTGACGAAGCTCTACCCCACCCGCTCCCACACGGGCGCCGCGCAGGGCGGCATGGCCGCCGCGCTGGCCAACGTGGAGGAGGACAACTGGGAGTGGCACACCTTCGACACGGTCAAGGGCGGTGACTACCTGGTCGACCAGGACGCCGCCGAGATCCTGGCGAAGGAGGCCATCGACGCCGTCCTCGACCTGGAGAAGATGGGCCTGCCGTTCAACCGGACCCCGGACGGCACCATCGACCAGCGCCGCTTCGGCGGCCACTCCCGCAACCACGGCGAGGCCCCGGTCCGCCGGTCCTGCTACGCCGCGGACCGCACCGGCCACATGATCCTCCAGACGCTGTACCAGAACTGCGTCAAGGAGGGCGTGGAGTTCTTCAACGAGTTCTACGTCCTGGACCAGCTGATCACCGAGGTCGACGGCGTCAAGAAGTCCGCCGGTGTGGTCGCCTACGAGCTGGCCACCGGCGAGATCCACGTCTTCCAGGCGAAGTCCGTGATCTACGCGTCCGGCGGCACCGGCAAGTTCTTCAAGGTGACGTCCAACGCCCACACCCTGACCGGTGACGGCCAGGCCGCCTGCTACCGGCGCGGGCTGCCGCTGGAGGACATGGAGTTCTTCCAGTTCCACCCGACGGGCATCTGGCGCATGGGCATCCTGCTGACGGAGGGCGCCCGCGGTGAGGGCGGCATCCTCCGCAACAAGGACGGCGAGCGCTTCATGGAGAAGTACGCGCCGGTCATGAAGGACCTCGCCTCCCGCGACGTCGTCTCCCGCTCCATCTACACGGAGATCCGCGAGGGCCGCGGCTGCGGTCCCGAGGGCGACCACGTCTTCCTGGACCTGACGCACCTGCCGCCGGAGCAGCTCGATGCGAAGCTGCCCGACATCACCGAGTTCGCCCGTACGTACCTGGGCATCGAGCCGTACACGGACCCGATCCCGATCCAGCCGACGGCGCACTACGCGATGGGCGGCATCCCGACCAACGTCGAGGGCGAGGTCCTGGCGGACAACACCACCGTCGTCCCCGGCCTGTACGCGGCCGGCGAGGTCGCGTGCGTGTCCGTGCACGGCGCCAACCGCCTGGGCACCAACTCGCTGCTCGACATCAACGTCTTCGGCCGCCGCGCCGGCATCGCCGCCGCCGAGTACGCCGCCAAGGCCGACTACGTCGAGCTGCCGGAGAACCCGGCGTCCTTCGTGGCGGAGCAGGTCGAGCGCCTGCGCAACTCCACGGGCACCGAGCGGGTGGCGGAGCTCCGCCGCGAGCTGCAGGAGACCATGGACGCCAACGTCATGGTGTTCCGCACCGAGCAGACGATCAAGACGGCGGTCGAGAAGATCGGCGAGCTGCGCGCGCGCTACAAGAACGTCGCCATCCAGGACAAGGGCAAGCGGTTCAACACCGACCTGCTGGAGGCCATCGAGCTGGGCAACCTGCTCGACCTGGCCGAGGTCATGGCCGTCTCGGCGCTGGCCCGCAAGGAGTCCCGCGGCGGTCACTACCGCGAGGACTACCCGAACCGCGACGACGTCAACTTCATGCGCCACACCATGGCGTACCGCGAGGTCGGCGACGACGGCACCGAGACCGTCCGCCTCGACTACAAGCCGGTCGTCCAGACCCGCTACCAGCCGATGGAGCGTAAGTACTGATGGCTACCCCGACCCTGGAGAAGACGGGCGCCACGTCCGACGCCTCCCCCTACATCACGGTCACGTTCCGGATCCGCCGCTTCAACCCCGAGATCTCGGACGAGGCGCAGTGGCAGGACTTCCAGATCGAGATCGACCCGAAGGAGCGCGTGCTCGACGGTCTCCACAAGATCAAGTGGGACGTCGACGGCTCGCTCACCTTCCGGCGCTCCTGCGCGCACGGCATCTGCGGCTCCGACGCCATGCGGATCAACGGCAAGAACCGGCTGGCCTGCAAGACGCTGATCAAGGACATCAACCCGGAGAAGCCGATCACGGTCGAGCCCATCAAGGGCATGACGGTCCTCAAGGACCTCGTGGTCGACATGGAGCCGTTCTTCCAGGCGTACCGGGACGTGATGCCGTTCCTGATCACGTCCGGGAACGAGCCGACGCGTGAGCGCCTGCAGTCCGCCGAGGACCGCGAGCGCTTCGACGACACGACGAAGTGCATCCTGTGCGCCGCCTGCACCTCGTCGTGCCCGGTGTTCTGGAACGACGGCCAGTACTTCGGCCCGGCCGCGATCGTCAACGCCCACCGCTTCATCTTCGACTCGCGTGACGAGGCCGGGGAGCAGCGGCTGGAGATCCTCAACGACAAGGACGGCGTGTGGCGCTGCCGCACCACGTTCAACTGCACGGACGCCTGCCCGCGCGGTATCGAGGTCACCAAGGCGATCGCCGAGGTCAAGCGCGCGCTGATCACCCGCCGCTACTGACGGCCGCCGGGGCCCCGGACGCTCCGGCGCCCAGGCGCCCCGCGCCCGCCCGGCCCCGGACGGCCCGGACGGAAGGCCCGCCCCGTACAGCCGTACGGGGCGGGCCTTCCGCGTCCTCGGGCCGGTGCGCGGACGGGACCGGCCCGCACGCGGCCGGGTGCGGGCCGCCCCCGGCCACGGGGTGCGGCGGAGGTGCGCCCGCGGGTCCTCGCGGAGGAGATCGCGGGGCAACCGGGCGACACGGGGCGGGCCGGGCGTGACCGCGACCGCCCGGCGGGGAGGGTGAGGGGCATGCGCATCTCCATCGACCACGACCGCTGCATGGGGGCGGGCCAGTGCGCCCTCGCGGCCCCCGGGGTGTTCACCCACGACGAGGACGGCTTCAGCGCCCTGCTGCCCGGCCACGACCCGGCCGACCCGATGGTCCGCGAGGCCGCCCGCGCCTGCCCGGTCCGCGCCATCACCCTCCACGAGACCTGACGGCCCCGCCCCCGGCTCCGGGGCGGGCCCGGTACCGGCTCGGGTGGGCGGCGGCGGGGCGCGTGCGGGCCGTTAGGCTCGGGGGCTGTGAAGGACCGGAAGCCGGCCGCCAAGGCGCCCAAGAGCGAGCAGACGCGCACCCTCATCCTCGAGACCGCGCTCCGGCTCTTCGAGGAGCGCGGCTACGACAAGACGACGATGCGGGCCGTCGCCCAGGAGGCCGGCGTCTCCGTGGGCAACGCCTACTACTACTTCGCCTCCAAGGAGCACCTGGTCCAGGGCTTCTACGACCGGATCGCCGCCGAGCACGAGACGGCCGTCCGGCCCGTGCTGGACGGGGACGCGGACCTGGCCGCGCGCATCCGCGACGCGATGCTGACGTGGCTGGACGTGGCGGAGCCGTACCACCGGTTCGCGGCGCAGTTCTTCAAGAACGCCGCCGACCCGGACAGCCCGCTGAGCCCGTTCTCGCCGGAGTCCTCCGACGCGCGGCGCGCGGCCGTCTCCGTGCACGAGCGGGTGCTGCGCGGCTCCGACACGAAGGTCGCGCCGGAACTGGCCGACGACCTGCCGCACCTGCTGTGGCTGGCGCAGATGGGGCTGGTGCTGTTCTGGGTGTACGACCGGAGCGAGGGCGCCGAGCGGAGCCGCCGGCTCGTGGAGCGGACGGCGCCGCTGGTGGCGCGGGCGGTCGCGCTCTCCCGGTTCCGGGTGCTGCGGCCGCTGGTGCGGCAGGCCCACGAGGTCATCGCCGAGTTCATGCCGGGCGCGGGGGAGGCGCGGGAGAAGGACGCGGTCGCGGACGGCGCGACCCCCGCGCCCGGCGGGAACACAGCGGGGGCTACAGCCAGCTGAGCTGCCAGAGGCGCCAGACGCCGGTGCCGTCGGACAGGTACTGGGAGCCGGCGACGTCCCGGCTCAGCACGTAGTCCTTCTTCTGCCACAGCGGCAGGAGCGGCACGTCCTGGGCCGTGTGCTCCTGGAGCCGCTTGAAGGCGAGCACGGCCCTGGAGCGGTCGTCGTACCGCTGGGTGATCGCGATCAGCCGGTCCGTCTCCTCGCTGGCGTAGCCGTTCTGCAGGGCGTTGCCCCGGCCGACGAGGGGCTGGGCGAAGCTGTCGGAGTCGGGGAAGTCCGGGAGCCAGCCCAGCCCGTACGCGTCGTACGCCCCGCTCGCGTACCCCTTCTGGAACTCCTTCCAGTCGGCGGCGACGACCTTCACCCGGAACAGCCCGGTCGCCTCCAGCTGGCGGCGCAGCTCGGCCGCCTCCGCCGCCGAGGTCTCGCCCGTCCGGTGCCCGTAGGTGAAGCCGACGGGTGTCTCGACGTCCGCTTCCCGCAGCAGCTCGCGCGCCCGCTCCACGGCGTCGCCGCCCTCGGGGTAGCGGTCGAAGAACGGCGTGCTGTACCCGACGAAGCCGCGCGGGATGATGGAGTACAGCGGCTCCACCGTCGAGTGGTAGGGGCCGCTCGCGATGCGGGCGCGGTCCACCACGGAGGCCACGGCCTGCCGTACCGCCCGCTCGGCCATCGGCGAGCCCTTGCGGACGTTGAAGACGATGCTGCGGATCTCCGCCGAGGTGGCCTCCGTCATCTGCACGCCCTCCTTGCCCGGGTCGAACGAGGCGACCATCCGCGGCGGCAGCTGGCGGTGGGTCACGTGGACGTCGCCGGAGCGCCAGGCCGAGGCGAGCTGCTCGCCCTCCGCGTAGTACCGCACCTCGACGGGCGTGGTGGGCCGCTGCATGGCGCCCCGGTAGTGCGGGTTGGGCTCCAGCAGGGCGCGGACGCCCGGCTGGTACTCGGCGAGCACGAACGGCCCGGAGCCGTCGACGGCCGGGGCGTCGCGGAGCCGGTCCTTCGGATAGCTGGCGCTGTCGACGATCGCGCCCGCGCCGGTGGCGAGCTTCAGCGGGAACGTCGCGTCGCCGGCGCTCAGCTTGAAGACGACCTCGCGGCCCCGGGTGGTGACGCTCTCCAGCTTCGGGAACAGCGCCGCCGGCCCGACGTCCGAGGCGATGCCGAGCATCCGCTCGAAGGAGTGCTCGACGTCCCGCGCCGTCACCGGGCGGCCGTTGGAGAACCGCAGGTCGTCCCGGAGCGTGCAGGTGTACGTGGTGAGCGACGTGCCGGTGAAGCCGCACTTCTCGGCGGCGTCCGGGACCGGGGTCTGCGAGCCCGGCCCGAAGGTCAGCAGCGACTGGTAGACGTTGCTGTACACGGCCCAGGAGCCGGCGTCGTACGCGCCGGCCGGGTCGAGTGAGGTGACTTCGTCGGTCGTGCCGACGGAGATTGGCTGGTTCTTCCCCTTGTCCGGTGTGAGCAGCAGCAGCCAGGCCCCTATCCCGGCCGCCACCAGGGCAGTACAAATCATGATGATCCGGATACGGATCGATCGCATAGCCGTGATTCCTTTCACGCCCTCCCCTGTGCGATGGCGCAAACTCAACCACAGTCTGTTCACCTGCGGAAGGGTGGACCTTCACTTGTCCATCACAACGCCCCCACCACCTGCGGGGCAGGGGATGGGGGCGAAGGGGGTGAGGCGGGGCGGCGCCGGGGGGCGCGGCCCCGGGGCTCAGGCGTCGCGGGAGGCCAGCTGCACCACCGTGATGTCGGAGGGGGCGCCGACCCGGACCGGCGGGCCCCAGGCGCCCGCGCCGCGCGACACGTACAGCTGCGTGTCCCCGTACCGCTCCAGCCCCTCGACGGTGGGGTTCGCCAGACCGGCCAGGAACTCGCCGGGCCACATCTGGCCTCCGTGGGTGTGGCCGGAGAGCTGGAGGTCCACGCCGTACCGCACGGCGTCGTGCACCACCACCGGCTGGTGGGCGAGGAGCACGGCGGCGCGGGCCCGGTCCCGGTCGCCCAGGGCGCGTGCGAAGTCGGGTCCGTCGCCGTAGTTCTCCCCGGCCACGTCGTTGACGCCGGCCAGGTCGAACCCGGAGGCGATCTCCACGCGCTCGTTGCGCAGCGGGCGCATGCCGAGGTCGCGCACCTCGTCCACCCACTGCTCGGCGCCCGAGAAGTACTCGTGGTTCCCGGTCACGAAGAAGCTGCCGTGCCGGGCCCGGAAGCGGGCGAGCGGCTCGGCGGCCGGGCCCAGGTTCTCCACGGAGCCGTCGACGAGGTCCCCCACGACGGCGACGAGGTCGGGCTGGGTGGAGTTGACCGCGTCCACGATCCGCTGCGCGTGGGCGCGGCCCAGGGTCGGGCCGAGGTGGACGTCGCTGACGACGGCGATGCGGTACCCGTGGGCCGAGCGGGGCAGCTTGGCGAGCGGCACCGTCACACGCTTGACGGAGGGGCCGCGCAGGACGGAGTGGGTGCCGCCCGCGACCGTGCCGGCGGCCACCGCCACGGCGGTCCCGGCCAGCACCCGCGACACGAACCGCCGCCGCGCCATCCCCGGCCCCGCCCCGGTGAGCCCGGCGCCGGGCCGCGCGGCGGTGGCCGGGGCGGCCGAGGTCTCCGGGGCCCCGGGGGCGTCGGAGCCCTCGGGGGTGCCGTCCGGGGTCCCGGTGGCCTTCGGGGGCTCCGGGGCCCTCGGGGTGTCCGGGGTCGTCCGGGTGTCCGGGGTCTCCCGGGTGTCCGGGGTCTTCGGGATGTCCGGGGCCCTCGGGGTATCCGGGGTCTTCGGGGGCTCCAGCGTGCCAACGGCCTCCGGGGCCTCCGGGGCCTTCGCCGCCGTCGCGGCCACCGGGGCCGCCGCGGCCGGCGCCGTCCCCGCCGCCACGGACCCCGCCGCCACGGCGGATCCCGCCCCAGCGGCTCCCGCCACCGGGCCGGCCGGCGGCCGGCCGGCCGCCGCGGGCTCCGCCCCCGCCGCCCCCGCCTCCGCACCGGCGCCCGGCCGGGCGCGGCGGGCGCCCCGCGCGGGCAGGCGCACCAGCAGGGGCCGCACCAGCTCCGTCGCCAGCAGCGTCAGGACCAGGTACAGCATGAGGGCCAGCCACATGAACCCCGGCCAGGCCAGGGCCTGCTGCAGCGGGAAGGGGATGCCCAGCCTCCCGGACGTGAGCGCGGCCAGCGACAGCAGCGGCAGCACCACGGCCGCTGCCGTGCCCGCCCGGCGCGCCGCGCCGCCCGGCCGGGTCACGTCGCGCACCAGGCGGCGCCACACGTACCAGTGCGCGCCGAAGTAGACGGTCAGCACCAGGGCGACCACCAGGAGTACCACCAGCACGGCGCCCTACTTCCCGTCGCGTTCGCGCTGGAGGGCGCGCAGGCCGCGCAACCCGATCACACCAATGGCCGTCCCCAGGAGAAAGGACGTGACGGCCAGCAGAAGATGAACCCAGAAGTACCCGGTGGGGTCACCCGCGTCGTCGAAGGCGAGGCCGCTCGCGTCGTTCCACAGGTTCTTGACGAAAGTGATCCAAATGGCCCAGGACCAGGCTCCGAACGCTAGCAGGAACCAGGAGACGGGACGGCTGAGTCTCATGGGTCCAGTATCGGGTGCCCGGGTGTCGGCGCAGGCGCCGGGTGCCGGTACGTTCTCGAACGTGCATGCTCTCAAGAAGGCCGCCGTCGCCGCGGCCACCGCCGTGCTGCTCCCCCTCGCCGCCGCCGGCCCCGCACTCGCCGCACCGCCCGCCGCCCCGCCCGCCGCCCCGCCCGGCGCGCCCTCGCCGCAGCCCGCGCCGCAGCCGAAGCCGCCCGCGCGGATGTCGACGGTGGGCGGGGCCCGGCTGGGCGTGCCGGGCACGCGGGTGGACCTGGCGAACGGGGCTCCGGTCCTCCCGAAGGAGCTGAGCGGCCGGTCGTGGATCGTCGCGGACGCGGAGAGCGGCGACGTGCTCGCCGCGCACAACGCCCACTGGCGGCTGGCGCCCGCGTCCACCATGAAGATGCTCTTCGCGGACACGCTGCTGCCGAAGCTCCCGAAGACCCGGCGGCACCTGGTCGCCTCCGGCGAGCTGTCCCGCCTCGGCGAGGGCTCCAGTCTGGTCGGCATCAAGGAGAAGCAGACCTACAGCGTCCACGACCTGTGGCTCGGGGTGTTCCTCCGCTCCGGCAACGACGCCGTGCACGCGCTGGCGGAGATGAACGGCGGCATGGCCAAGACGGTGCGGGAGATGAACGCCCGCGCCGACGAGCTCCAGGCGCTGGACACCGACGTGGTGACCCCGGACGGGTACGACGCGCCGGGCCAGGTGTCGTCCGCGTACGACCTGACGCTGATAGCCCGCAGCGGCATGCAGAACGCGGACTTCCGCGCGTACTGCTCGACCGTGCGGACGCAGTTCCCCGGCGAGGAGACGCCCGGCAAGAAGCGCCCGACGTTCGAGATCCAGAACACCAACCGGCTGCTGACCGGCGCGAACGGCGTGGCTCCGTACAAGGGCATAGCCGGCGTGAAGAACGGCACGACGACCCATGCCGGCTCGACGTTCACCGGGGTGGCCGAGCGGGGCGGCCGGGTGCTGCTGGTGACGGTGATGAACCCGTCGTCGAAGGAGCCGTACGCCGTCTACAAGGAGTCCGCGCGGCTGCTCGACTGGGGGTTCGCGGCGGCCGGCAAGGTGCGGCCGGTGGGGCAGCTCGTCCCGCCGAGGTCCGCGCGGACCGGTACGGCGCCGAGCGCCTCGCCCGCGCGGCCGGACGTGAACCGGCCGAACACCACCGGGGAGGCCGCGGAGGCCGCCGTCGCCGGGACCGCGAAGGCCGGCTCGGGCGGGGCGGGGACGGCGCTGGCGGTCGTCGCCGGAGTGCTGGCGGCGGTGGCGGGCGGGGCGTTCCTGATCAATCGGCGGTGGCCGGCGCGGAAGGGCCAGTAGCGGGACGGCCTTCGGCGGAGCGACCGGCGGGAGAGCCGGCGGCGGGGTGCGGGCCCGCGCTGGAGGGGCTGCCGCCGGGAGGGCTGCCGCCGGCGTCCTCGGCGGACCCGCGGCGGTCTCCCGTGGCGGTCCAGGCGGCGCAGAACAGCAGCAGCCGGGCGGTGAAGCTGATCCACAGCAGCAGCGCCACGGGCACCCCGAACGCCCCGTACATCGACTTCCCCGCGACCCCGCGCATGTAGCCGCCGAGCAGCAGCTTGAGCAGCTCGAAGCCGACCGCGCCGATCAGCGCGGCGGCCACCAGGTCGCGGCGGGGCGGCTCCACGCCCGGCAGCAGGGTCAGCAGGTACAGCAGGAGCAGGAAGTCGGCGACGACGGCGACGAGGAGCGCGGCGACCTGGAGCAGGGCACCGCCCGCGCCGCCCTCGGGGACGCCCAGCCGGTCGGCGCCCCAGCCGACGGCGGTGGCGCCCAGCGTGGACGCGGCGAGCGAGACGAGCGCGGTGCCGCCGAGGCCGAGCAGCAGCAGCGCGTCCTTGCCCTTGCGGACGACCGGGTTGCCGTCGTCGGCGCCGTCCAGGCCCCACACGGCGCGCAGGCACTCCCGCAGCGAGCCGACCCAGCCGATGCCGGTGAACAGCAGCACGGCGCCGGCGACCAGCCCGACCGTGCCGGCGTTCTCGACCAGGGAGCCGAGGTCGAGCTGGTCGGAGATGCCCGGCACCTGCTCGCTGATCTTGTCCTGGGCGGTCCGCAGCCGCTCGTCGCCCACCAGGGCGGCGCCGATCGCGGCGCCCAGGGTGATCAGCGGGAACAGCGACAGGAAGCTGATGAAGGTGATCGCCGCGGCGAGGCGCGCCCAGTGGACGCGGTCCAGCGTCTCGTAGGCGTACCAGGCGTGGGTGCGCGTCAGCCGGGCGGCCCAGGGGCCGATGACGGGGAGCTTGGTCAGCCAGTCCATGGCGCTACGCCTACCACCGAACGCCCCGCCCACCGCGCGGGCCGGGTCTCAGCCCCCGTACGGGGCGGGGGCCGGGTCGTCGGCCGGGGCGCCCTGGGCGGGGATCGTGCGGGCCGGGCCGGGGCGGCCGAACTCGTACGTGTGGAGCTTGCGCCACACCGCGTCCGCGCCCTGCTCGTACAGGGCGAACGAGCTGACCGTCCACGCCGCCTCGAAGCCGGCCAGCTCCTCGAACGCCCGGTCCATCGCCTCCTCGGCGATGCCGTGCGCGACCGTGACGTGCGGGTGGTACGGGAACTGCAGCTCCCGGACGAGCGGGCCCGACGCGTCCCGGACGTGCTGCTGGAGCCGGGCGCACTCCTCGCCGCCCTCCACGACCCGGACGTAGACGACCGGGGAGAGCGGCCGGAAGGTGCCCGTGCCGCTCAGCCGCATGGGGAAGGCCCGCCCGGCCGCGGCGACCGCGGCCAGGTGGGACCGGATCTCCGGCAGCCGCCCGGCGTCCACCTCCGTCGGCGGGAGGAGCGTGACGTGCGTGGGGATGCCGTGGGCCGCGGCGTCGCCGAAGCCCGCGCGCCGCCGCTGGAGCAGGCTGCCGTAGGGCTCCGGGACCGCGATCGAAACGCCGAGCGTTACGGTCCCCACGTCGTTCTCCTCATCCTTCGGTCGTGTCGTCCGGGCGGGCGGTCCCGGGCGGGCGGTCGGGCCCGCGGGTCGCCCGCCAGTGTGGCGCCTGCGCCGCTCCGGTGGCCAGAGCCGTCCGGCCTCAGTGCTTGGCGGGCAGGAAGCCCACCTTGTCGTAGGTCTGGGCGAGGGTCTCCGCGGCGACGGCGCGGGCCTTCTCGGCGCCCTTGGCGAGGATCGAGTCCAGCGTCTCCGGGTCGTCCAGGTATTCCTGCGTGCGGGTCCTGAACGGTGTGACGAAGTCGACCACGATCTCGGCGAGGTCCGTCTTCAGGGCGCCGTACATCTTGCCCTCGTACCCCTTGACCAGGTCGTCGACGGGGGTGCCGGTGAGCGTCGACAGGATCGTGAGGAGGTTGCTGACGCCGGGCTTGCCCTCCGGGTCGAAGCGGATCACGGTGTCCGTGTCGGTGACGGCGCTCTTGACCTTCTTGGCGGTGGCCTTCGGGTCGTCGAGGAGGTTGATCAGGCCCTTGGGCGTCGCGGCGGACTTCGACATCTTCGCCGTCGGGTCCTGGAGGTCGTAGATCTTCGCCGTCTCCTTGAGGATGTACGGCGCCGGGACGGTGAACGTGTCGCCGAAGCGGGTGTTGAACCGCTCCGCGAGGTCGCGGGTCAGCTCGATGTGCTGGCGCTGGTCCTCGCCGACCGGGACCTCGTTGGCCTGGTAGAGCAGGATGTCGGCGACCTGGAGGATCGGGTACGTGAAGAGGCCGACCGTGGCGCGGTCGGCGCCCTGCTTGGCGGACTTGTCCTTGAACTGCGTCATCCGCGACGCCTCGCCGAAGCCGGTGAGGCAGTTCATCACCCAGGCGAGCTGGGCGTGCTCCGGGACGTGGCTCTGCACGAACAGCGTGCACCGCTCCGGGTCGAGTCCGGCGGCGAGGAGCTGGGCGGCGGCCAGGCGGGTGTTGGCACGGAGCTCGGCCGGGTCCTGCGGCACGGTGATCGCGTGCAGGTCGACGACCATGTAGAAGGCGTCGTGCGACTCCTGCAGCGCGACCCACTGGCGGACCGCGCCGAGGTAGTTGCCGAGGTGGAAGGAGCCCGCGGTCGGCTGGATTCCGGAGAGCACACGAGGGTCAGCAGAGGCCATGCCGCTCATTCTCTCAGGTCCGGCGGGCAGCTGGGGACGGCCTGTGGACAACCGGCCGACCGCGGGCGGGGCGCCTGTGTCAGGCGGGGACACCGGGTGCGGGGTGGCGGCCCATGAGGTCCGCGACCTCGGCGCGGATCACCGCGAGGGCGTCCTCGTCGCCCGTGCGGGCGGCGGCGACGCCCCGGTCGATCCAGTCGGCGACGGCGGCCATGTGCTCGGTGCCGAGGCCGCGCGAGGTGAGGGACGGGGTGCCGATGCGGATGCCGGACGGGTCGAAGGGCCTGCGCGGGTCGTACGGGACGGTGTTGTGGTTCACGACGACGCCCGCCCGGTCCAGGGCCTTGGCGGCGGTCTTGCCGGGGACGTCCCTGCCGGTGAGGTCGATGAGGACCAGGTGGTTGTCCGTGCCGCCGGAGACCAGGTCGAAACCGCGGTCGAGGAGGGCGGCGGCCAGCGCGCGGGCGTTGGCGACGACCCGGTGGGCGTAGTCCCGGAAGGCCGGCTGGGCGGCCTCGTGGAGGGCGACGGCGATGGCGGCGGTGGTCTGGTTGTGCGGGCCGCCCTGGAGGCCGGGGAAGACGGCCTTGTCGATCGCCTTCGCGTGCTCCTCGCGGCACATCAGCATCGCGCCGCGCGGGCCCCGCAGGGTCTTGTGGGTGGTGGTGGAGACGACGTCGGCGTGCGGCACGGGCGACGGGTGGGCGCCGCCCGCGACGAGTCCCGCGATGTGGGCGATGTCGGCGACGAGGACGGCGCCCGCCTCGCGGGCGATCCCGGCGAAGGCGGCGAAGTCGATGGTGCGGGGCAGCGCCGTGCCGCCGCAGAAGATGACCTTCGGGCGCTCCCTGAGCGCGAGGTCGCGGACCTCGTCGAAGTCGATCAGCCCGGTGTCGCGGCGCACGCCGTACTGGACGCCCCGGAACCAGCTGCCGGTCGCGGAGACGCCCCAGCCGTGGGTGAGGTGGCCGCCCATGGGCAGTGCCATGCCCATGACGGTGTCACCGGGCTGGGCGAAGGCCAGGTACACGGCGAGGTTGGCGGGCGAGCCGGAGTAGGGCTGGACGTTGGCGTGGTCGACGCCGAAGAGGGCCCTGGCGCGGTCCGTGGCGAGCCGCTCCACCTGGTCGATGACCTGCTGGCCCTCGTAGTAGCGGCGGCCGGCGTAGCCCTCGCTGTACTTGTTCTGCAGGACCGTGCCGGAGGCTTCCAGGACGGCGGCGGAGACGTAGTTCTCGCTGGGGATGAGGCGCAGCGTGTCGGCCTGGAGGCGCTCCTCGGCGGCGACGAGGCGGGCCAGCTCCGGGTCGGCGGCGGCGAGGGCGGGGTGCGCGGGCGCGAGGGGGGCTTCCGGCGCGGGGGCCGGGGCGGCGGGGGCTTCCGGCGCGGGGGTGGCGGCGGGCGTGGGCGGGCGCGTCATGGCGTTCCTCCGGGGTGGGCAGCTCGTCTGTCTCCCCGGGGGCCCAGGCGGGCGGCGCCCCGTGCGGTCTGCCGCGCACGGCTCCCCCGGGGTCGCTTCCCCGTACGCCAGTCGCCGCGCGTGCCGTCCACCCTATCCGCCGCCGCCGCGCCGGGGCCCCGTCGTCCGCATGGCGAGCGGCCGTGGAGAGCGACCATGGAGAGGACCGGCCGTACGACGACGAACGGAGACCCCGTGTCGGCAACGCAGGACGCCATCGCCGCCGCCGAGGCGCACAGCGCCCACACCTACCACCCGCTGCCCGTGGTCGTGGCGACGGCGGAGGGCGCCTGGATGACCGATGTCGAGGGGCGCCGCTACCTCGACCTGCTCGCCGGGTACTCGGCGCTCAACTTCGGGCACGGCAACCGCCGTCTGATCGACGCCGCCAAGGCGCAGCTCGACCGGGTGACGCTGACGTCGCGCGCCTTCCACCACGACCGGTTCGCAGCGTTCTGCCGGGAGCTGGCGGAGTTCTGCGGCATGGAGACGGTGCTGCCGATGAACACCGGCGCGGAGGCGGTGGAGACGGCCGTGAAGACCGCCCGCAAGTGGGGCTACCGGGTCAAGGGCGTCCCGGACGGCGCCGCGCGGATCGTGGTGGCGGCGGGCAACTTCCACGGCAGGACGACGACGATCGTCAGCTTCTCGACGGACCCGGAGGCCCGGGACGCGTACGGCCCCTACACGCCGGGCTTCGACGTCGTGCCGTACGGGGACCTGGCGGCGCTGGAGGCGGCGCTGACCGACGAGACGGTGGCGGTGCTGCTGGAGCCGATCCAGGGCGAGGCGGGCGTGCTGGTGCCGCCGCCCGGCTACCTGGCGGGCGTGCGGCGGGTGACCCGCGAGCGGGGCGTGCTGTTCGTGGCGGACGAGATCCAGTCGGGCCTGGGCCGCACCGGGCGGACGTTCGCCTGCGACCACGAGGGCGTCGTGCCGGACGTGTACGTGCTCGGCAAGGCGCTGGGCGGCGGGGTCGTGCCGGTGTCGGCGGTGGTGTCGGGGGCGGACGTGCTGGGGGTGCACCGGCCGGGCGAGCACGGTTCGACGTTCGGCGGGAACCCGCTGGCCTGCGCGGTGGCGCTGGAGGTGCTGGCGATGCTGCGGACCGGCGAGTACCAGCGGCGGGCCGCGGAGCTGGGCGAGCACCTCCACCGCGAGCTGGGCCTCCTGGTGGGCGGGGGCGCCGTGCGCGAGGTGCGCGGGCGCGGACTGTGGGCGGGGGTGGACCTGGACCCGGCCGTGGGGACGGGCCGTCAGGTGTCGGAGCGGCTGATGGAGCGGGGCGTGCTGGTCAAGGACACCCACGGCTCGACGATCCGGCTGGCTCCGCCGCTGATGGTGTCCAAGGAGGATCTGGACTGGGGTCTGGAGCGGCTGCGGGAGGTCCTGGCGGGGAGCTGAGCGGGGGGCGCGGGCCGCTGCGGGCGTCCGCCGCCCGGCCGGGCCGTGCGGCGCCGGGCATCCGGTACGGGTTCCCGGGCCGCGCCGGACCGCGCCGGGCTGTGTGCCGCGCCGGGCCGGGCCGCGCCGGGCCGGGCCGGGCTGTGTGCCGCGCCGGGCCGCGCCGCGCCGGGCCGGCGGGGTCACCGGCCCGGCGGGGTCACCGGATGACGTGCGGCAGGAAGCGCGCGTACCCGTCCGTGACGAGGCCGGACGACTCGCGGATGCCGAGCCCGGCCGCCTCGCCCTCCACGACCCAGGCGCCGAGCACGACCCGGTTGCCGTCGAAGTCGGGGAGCGGGGCGAGGCCCTGGTAGCAGCACGGCTCGGGCCGTACGACGGGGTCGGCGCCCGGCTCGTGGACGGTGACCCCGGCGCCCTCGCGGCCCAGCAGCGGCTTGGCGACGTACCCGCCGTCGGCGGCCGTTTCGCGCGGGCCGTCGAGGTAGGCGGGCAGCAGGTTGGGGTGGCCGGGGTACAGCTCCCACAGGACGGCGAGGAGCGCCTTGTTGGACAGCAGCATCTTCCAGGCGGGCTCGATCCAGCAGGTGCTGCCGGTGCCGCCGCCGTTGTCGAGGGTGTCCAGGACGTGCGGGCCGAACGGGTCGGTGACCAGCCACTCCCACGGGTACAGCTTGAAGCAGCTGCGGATGAAGCGCAGCCGGTCGTCCACGAAGCGGCCGGCCAGCCGGTCCCAGCCGATCTGCTCGACGGACAGCGCGTCGGTGGCGATGCCGGCCTGCTCGGCGGTCTCGCGCAGGTACGCGACCGTCATCAGGTCCTCGCCGATCTCGTCGCCCTCGGAGTGGACGAAGTGCAGCGGGCCGGGCGGCAGGAGGCGGGCCTGCCGCCGCCAGGCGTCGACCAGCCGCTCGTGGAGGGAGTTCCACTGGTCCGCGCCGGGGAAGCGGTCCTCCATCCAGAACCACTGGGGGCTGGCCGCCTCGACGAGCGAGGTGGGCGTGTCGGCGTTGTACTCCAGCAGCTTGGCGGGGCCCGTCCCGTCGTAGCGCAGGTCGAACCGCCCGTACAGGGAGGGCAGTTCGGCACGGCGCCGCCAGGACTCGGCGACCAGCGCGGCGAGCCGCGGGTCGGTGATGCCCAGCTCGGCGAAACGTTCCTGCTCCACGATGTGCGCGGCGGCGGCCAGGCACATGCCGTGCAGTTCCTCTACGGTCTCCTCCAGCGCCTCGACCTCAGGCAGGGTGAAGGAGTAGTAGGCGCTCTCGTCCCAGTAGGGGCGCAGCGTGCCGTCGGGGTGGCGGGTGAGCGGGTAGACGCAGCCCTGCTCCTCGACGATGCGCTGCCAGTCGGGGCGGGGCTCGATGGTGTGGCGTTCCATGGGTGCGTACGGCTCCGGGCTCAGCCGCCGCCGCTGCCCGAGCAGCCGAAGCCGCCGCGCTGGACGGCCGCCTTGTCGAAGCTGCCGCCCTCGACCTTGCCGCTGCGGGTGGACCCGCCGTAGTAGTACGACCCACCGCCGCCACCGCCGCTGCCGCCGCTGCCCCGGTTGTCGCTGCAGCTGTAGTCGGGCAGGACGTCGCGGGTGACCCGGTCGACACACCGCCGGTCGGGCTCGGAGCTCCCGCAGGAGGTCAGGGTGAGCGCGAGCGCCCCCATGCCCCCCAGGACGACATGACTCGAACGGAACCTGCGCATTTCTCTCTCCCCCGTGTTCCTGTCAAGCGAACGCGTCGAACGCCGGACACCTTAGCCGTGCCCTTCCGGCCGGCCGAAGGGAGGGGCGGGCGCGGAGGGCGGCGTTCCGGGGTGGCGGCGCGACGGCGGACGGACCCGGAGGCCGCGGCCGCGCCGCCGGAGGCGGGCCGGTGGGCCCCGCGCTCAGGGCAGGACCCTGCACAGGGCGTCCAGGGCGCCGGGCCAGGCGCTGTCGGTGGGGGTGGCGTAGCCGACCACGAGGGCGTCGCGGCCGGGCGGGGTGTCGGGGTGGCGGAAGGCGTCCAGGCCCTGGAGGGCGAGGCCCTGGAGCGCGGCGGCGCGCAGGACGGCGCGCTCGGTGCCGGGCGGGAGGGTGAGCACGGCGTGCAGCCCGGCGGCGATGCCGGTGACCCGCACGCCGGGCGCCCGTTCGGCGAGCGCCGCCACGAGCTGGTCGCGGCGGCGCCGGTACCGCAGCCGCGTGCCGCGCACATGCCGGTCGTACGCGCCGGAGGACAGGAACTCGGCCAGGGTCAGCTGGTCCAGCGCGCTCGTCGCCCACTCGATGTCGCCCTTCGCCGCCAGCACCTCCTCCAGCAGGTGCCGGGGCGGGACCATCCAGCCGAGCCGCAGGCCGGGCGCGAGGGACTTGCTGGCGGTGCCCAGGTACGCGACCCGCTCGGGGTCGAGGCTCTGGAGGGCGCCGACGGGCTGCCGGTCGTACCGGAACTCGCCGTCGTAGTCGTCCTCCAGCACCAGCCCGCCGGACGTGCGGGCCCAGTCGACCAGCGCGCTGCGCCGCTCCGGCGCGAGGGCGCCGCCCAGCGGGAACTGGTGGGCGGGCGTGATCAGTACCGCGCCGGGGCGGGGCCCGCCCCCGGCGGTGAGCGCCTCGACGCGGGTGCCGTCCCCGTCGAGCGGCAGCGCCGGGGTGCGCAGCCCGGCGGCGGTGAGGGCGCCCCAGTGCACGTCGAGCCCGTACGACTCGACCGCGACCTCCCGGACGCGGCGGCCCCGCAGGACGGTGGCGAGCAGCATGAGCGCCTGGGCGAAGCCGGAGCAGACCACGATCCGGTCAGGTTCGGCGTGCACGCCGCGCGAGCGGGCCAGGTACTCGGCGAGGGCGGCGCGCAGCTCGGGCCGGCCGCGCGGGTCGCCGTAGCCGAACGCCTCGTGCGGGGCGTTCAGCAGGGCGCGGCGGGCGGCCTTGAGCCAGTCGGAGCGGGGGAAGGAGGCGAGGTCGGGCGTGCCGGGGTGGAGGGTGTGCAGGGGCCGGCCGGGGCGGGGGCGGGCGCGCTGCCACGGCAGGGCGGCGGCGGACGCGGGGCGCCGGGCGGGCGCGGCGGCGGCGCGGGGCGCCACACGGGTCCCGGAACCCTGGCGGGCGGTGAGCCACCCCTCGGCGACCAGTTCGGCGTAGGCGTCGGCGACGGTGTTGCGGGCGACGCCCAGGTCGGCGGCGAGCGTACGGGAGGACGGCAGCCGGGTGCCGGGGGCGAGGCGCCCGGTCCGCACGGCGTCGCGCAGGGCGCCCATCAGCCCGGCGCGCACCCCGGAGCCCCGGATGTCCAGATGGAGGTCGACGCCGCCGAACGCAGCGGAAATGGCCCGCGATTCCGTCATGGAAGTGGACCATACCGGGGCGCCAACACCGGCGTAGCGTCGAGGACATGACGACGACGAACACGCAGCAGGACCAGCGGGACGCCACCCCCGAGGACAGCCACGCGGGCGCCGCCCCCGCGACCGGCGGCTACGCCCCCGAGCACCCGGCCCGGCTCAATCTGGCGGAGCTGGCCCCCGAGGTGTACCGGGCGATGGTCCGGCTGGACGCCGCCGCCCACCAGGGCCTCGACCCGGTGCTGGTCGAGCTGGTCAAGATCCGCAGCTCGCAGATCAACAACTGCGCCTTCTGCCTGGACATGCACACCAGGGACGCGCTGGCCGCCGGTGAGGACGTGGCGCGGATCGTGCAGCTCAGCGCCTGGCGGGAGTCGCGGCACTTCTACACCGAGAAGGAGCTGGCCGCCCTCGAACTGGCCGAGTCGGTCACGCTCCTGACGGAGGGCTTCGTCCCGGACGAGGTCTTCGAGCGGGCGGCGGCCCACTTCGACCCGGCCGAGCTGGCCCACCTGATCTCCGCGATCATCGTGATCAACTCGTGGAACCGGATCGCCGTGACGTGCCGCTCGGTCCCCGGCCACTACACACCGGGCCAGTTCAAGGGCCACAACGCGTGACCCGGGCGGGCGCGGCGCCGGGGCCCGGCGCTGCCGGAGCCGGTGCGGGGCCCGGCCGGGTGTTCCGGGCGCTGCACCACGGCCGGGCGCCCGGGGACCCGCTGGTCCTGCCCGGCCCGTGGGACGCGGCGAGCGCCCGTGTCCTCGCCGAGGCCGGGTTCCCGGCGCTGGCGACGCCGTCCGCGGGGGTGGCGGCGTCGCTGGGGTACGAGGACGGGCGCACGCCCGCCGGCGAGATGTTCGCCGCGGTGGCCCGGATCGTCCGCGCCGTGGACGTGCCCGTCTCGGCCGATCTGGAGGGCGGCTACGGGCTGCCTGCGAGGGAGCTGGCGGCCCGCGTCCTCGACATCGGGGTCGCCGGGGTGAACCTGGAGGACGGCGACGCGGACGGGCTGCGGGACGCCGGGGCGCACGCGCGGTGGCTGGCGGAGTTCCGCGCCGCCGTCGGCGGGGAGGTCTTCCTCAACGCCCGCGTGGACACGTACGTGCGGGGCGCGGGGGACGTGGCGGAGACGGTGCGCCGCGCCCGCCTGTACGCGGCGGCGGGCGCGGACGGCGTGTACCCGCTGAAGGCGCCGCCGGAGGTACTGCCGGTGCTGCGCGCGGAGGTGGACGTGCCGCTCAACGCCCTCGCCGCGCCAGGCGGCCCGGCGCCGGCCGAGCTGGGGCGGCTGGGCGCCTCCCGGGTCACGTACGGACCGCACCTGCACCGCCGGGCGACGCGCGCCCTGCGGGACATCGCGGCCGCGCTGCGGGAGGACGGGACCGTCACCGGCTGAAACGGCCGGGCCGGGCGGCGCCGGGCGGGGGCCGTCACGGGGTCACCTGGGGAGCCACGCCTTCCAGGTGGCCTCGTTGTCCTTGACCCACTTCTCCGCCGCCGCCTCCGGCGAGAGCTTCCGGTCGGCGATCATCAGCGCGACCTCGTTCTGCTGCTCGGTGGTCCACGTGAAGTTCTTCAGGAACTCGGCGGCCTCACCGCCGTTCTTCGCGAAGTCCGCGTTCAGGTACTTCCGCAGCGGTGTCTCCGGGTAGCCGCAGGCGACCTTCTCCGGGACGGCGTCGCAGCCCTCCTCGTACGCGGGCAGCTTCACCTCCACCAGGTCGACCTGGGCGTTCAGCCACTGCGGGGTCCACCAGTAGGTGAGGAACGGCTTTTTCTCCTCGGCGTACTTCCTGATCGCGGTGATCTGCGCCGCCTCGGAGCCCGCGTACGTGGTCTTCAGGTCGAGCCCGAGGTTCTTGATGATCGCGTCGTCGTGGGTGACGTAGTCGGGCGAGCCCTCCAGGATCTGGCCCTTGCCGCCGCTCTCGGCGGTCGCGAAGTCCTTCGCGTACCTGTCGAGGTTCTTCCAGTCCGTCACGTCCGGGTGGGCGTCGGCGAAGTACTTCGGGACGTACCAGCCGATGTGGCCGGTCACGCCGAGGTCGCCGCCGCTGACGACGGTCTTCTTCTCCTCGACGTACCGCTTCTCCTCCTTGGGGTGGCCCCAGTCCTCCAGGATCGCGTCGACGTCGCCCTTGGACAGGGCGTCCCAGGCCAGGACCTCGCCGAGCTGCTTCGTCCTGACCTCGTAGTCGAGCTCGTTCTCCAGGAGGTACGCGGCGACGGCCGCGTTCGCCTGGGCGCCGACCCAGGAGGGGACGGTCAGGGTGACGGTGTTGCCGCCGTTGCCGGCCTGCTGGGACCTGCCGGTCTCGGCGGCGCCGCAGCCGCCGAGGGCCAGCACGCCGAGGGCGGTGGCGACGGCGGTCGCGGCCCGGACGGCGCGCCCGGCACCCGTACGGGCACGGGCGGGGCGGGCGGGGCGGGCGGGGTGGGCGCCGGCTCTGGGCATGGGGGTGCTCCTCGGGGGCGGGGGCGGAAGGGGAAGGGGGGAAGGGGGGAGGCGGGCGGTGGCCCGCCGGCCGGACGCGGGAGGCTTCCGGTCGGCGGGCCGGACGCGGGAGGCTCAGCTGCCGCGCCGCTCGCGCGCGGCGGGCTGCGTGAGGCGGTCGAGGACCAGGCCGAGGCAGACGATCGCCAGTCCGGCGGTCATGCCGAGCCCCATCTCGCCGCGCGAGAGACCCTTCACCACGTCGTAGCCGAGCGCGCCGCCGCCGACGAGGCCGCCGACGACGACCACGGCGAGGACGAGCACGACGCCCTGGTTGACGGCCAGCTTCAGCGCCGGGCGGGCCAGCGGGAGCTGCACCTGGAAGAGCTGCTGCCGGGCGGAGGCGCCCATGGAGCGGGCCGCCTCCAGCGCCGCCGGGTCGACCTCGCGCACGCCCTGGGTGGTGATGCGGATGACGGCGGGCAGCGCGTACACGACCGCCGCGATGATCGCCGCGGCGCGGCTGACCCCGAACAGCGCGACGACCGGGATCAGGTACACGAACTGCGGCATCGTCTGGAGCGTGTCCAGCACGGGCCGCAGCCAGCGTTCGACCGCCCGCACACGGGCGCACACCACACCGGTGAGCACGCCGACGGCGAGGGTGACCACCAGGGCGGCGACGACCTGCGACAGGGTGTCGAGGGACTTCGTCCACACGCCGAGCACCCCGGTCGCGGCGAGCGCGGCGGTCGCGGTCAGTGCGCTCGCCCAGGTGCCGACCAGCCGGGCCAGCACGGCGACCACGAGCAGCAGGGCCCACCAGGGCATCCCCTGCAGGCCGTCCCGCAGCGGGTTGAGCAGCCCCAGGGTGAAGGCGTCCGACCAGACCTGGGTGCCGCCGACGAGCGGCACGCCCGTGGACAGGTGGCCGACCACCCAGTCCTGCGCCTGGTTGACGGGGGTGGAGATGTCGTACGTCCAGTCGCGCGGCCAGCGCGTGCCGAGCGCCCGGCCCGCGAGCACGGCCGCGAGGGTGCCCGCGGCGGCGAGCGCCCAGGCGGCTCCGCCGCGCGGCGTGCCCCGGCGGCCGGAGGCGCCCTCGCCCTCGCCGAGCCGGTCGCCCGCGGCGGCGGTGGTGCGGTCCAGCCAGACGGCGATCAGCACGATCGGGATGCCCGCGGCGAGGGCCCTGCCCACGTCGACGGTGGAGAGCGCCGAGTAGACCTCCTCGCCCAGGCCGCCCGCGCCGACGAGAGCGGCGATGACCACCATGGAGAGCGCCATCATGATCGTCTGGTTGAGGCCGAGCAGCATCTGGCGGCGGGCCAGCGGGAGCCGGGCGGTCCACAGCCGCTGGCGGCGGCTCGCGCCGAGCGACGCGGCGGCCTCCAGGACACCGGGGTCGGCGGAGCGCAGGCCGAGCGCGGTGAGCCGCGCCATGGGCGGCGCCGCGTAGATGACCGTGCAGAACAGCGCGGCGGGCGTGCCGGTGCCGAAGACCAGCACGAACGGCAGCAGGTACGCGAAGGCGGGCAGCACCTGCATGGTGTCGAGCACCGGGCGCATCAGGCGGTCCACGCGGTCCGAGAGACCGGCGGCCAGGCCGATGAGCACGCCGAGCAGCGCGGCCACGGCCACGGCGACCACCATCAGGGCGAGGGTGAGCAGCGTGGCGTCCCACATGCCGAGCAGCCCGCACGCGGCGAGCGCCACGAGCGCCACCGCCGCGACCCGCGCGCCGCGCCGGCCGAAGCCCGCGGCGCGCCAGGCCAGCAGCACCCCGGCGGTCAGCACGCCCGGCCAGCCCATGGCGGCCAGCGCCTCGTAGACGACGTCCACGGCGTCGGTGGCCGTGTTGGAGAGGTGGAGCAGGAAGTACAGGAAGAGGGGGTGGGTGTCGCGGTGGTCGAGGACCCACCGGTTGGCGCCGTCGAGCGGCCCGGAGATGTCCACGGTCAGCCCGGCGGGCCAGCCGCCGCCCCCGAGGAGGAGGGCGCCGGCGACGACGACGGCGACGAGCGGCAGCCCGGCCGCGGCGAACCGCCGCCACCGGCCGGGGCGGTGGCCCGGAGCCCGGCTCCCGGCCGTTCCGGTCGCGTCGCGGGGCGCGGCAGCGGTGCCGGCACCCGCGTCGCCGGTCGCGACCCGGGTGCCGGAGCCGGTGCCGGACGCGGGGGCGGGGGCGGGGACGTGGGCGGGCTCGGCGCCGGTACCGGGCCCGGTCCTGGCGCCGGTCGCGGTACCGGCCTCGGTCGCGGTACCGGCCTCGGTCGCGGTACCGGCCTCGGTCGCGGTCTCCGGGCGGTCCGCCGCGCGGGCGCGGACGACGGTCGTGGGGGGCCCGTCGTGCGCGCCCGCCTCCGGGGCGCCGGTCGCGGTGCGGTCGGCGGGTGCGGGGCGGCCGGTGCGGTCCGGGTCGGCGTGCCGCGCGGGGCGCCTGCCGCCCGGTCCCTGTTTCGGGGCGGTGGTGGAACTCATGCGGCCGCCCTCCCGCCGGGAGCCGCGACCCCCGCGACGACCCCCAGGAGGGTCTGCGGGTCCACCACGCCCAGGCAGCGGCCGTCCTGGACGACGCGCACCGGGGCGCCGCCGCCGTGCGCGGCGGCCGTGATCGCCTCGGCGACGGTCGCACCGGGCGGCACCGCCGGGCCGTGCGCGGCGTCGTCGGCGGTGACCGGGCGCATCGCGGTGCGGACGGTCACGACCTGCTCGCGCGGCACGTCCCGGACGAAGTCGCGCACGTAGTCGTCGGCGGGCGCGCCGACGATCTCCTCGGGCGTGCCGAGCTGGACGACGCGGCCGTCGCGCATGAGGGCGATCCGGTCGCCGACGCGCAGCGCCTCGCCGAGGTCGTGGGTGATGAAGACCATCGTGCGGCCCTCCTCGCGGTGCAGCCGTACGACCTCCTCCTGCATGTCGCGGCGGATCAGCGGGTCGAGGGCGCTGAACGGCTCGTCGAAGAGCAGCACCTCCGGGTCGACGGCCAGGGCGCGGGCGAGGCCGACGCGCTGCTGCTGCCCGCCGGAGAGCTGGCCGGGCCTGCGGTGCTCCAGCCCGGCGAGGCCCACCTTGGCGACGAACCCGGCGGCGCGCTCGCGCCGCTCCGCCCGGCCCACACCCTGGATCTCCAGGCCGTAGGCGACGTTGTCGAGGACGGAGCGGTGCGGGAGCAGGCCGAAGTGCTGGAAGACCATGGCGGCGCGGCGGCGGCGCAGTTCGCGCAGCCGGGCGCGGTCCATGGCGAGCACGTCGTCGCCGTCGATCTCCAGGGTGCCGGAGGTCGGTTCGATCAGCCGGGTCAGGCAGCGCACGAGGGTCGACTTGCCGGAGCCGGACAGGCCCATGACGACGAAGGACTCGCCCTTGTGGACGTCGAAGGAGACCCCCCGGACGGCGGCGGTGCAGCCGGTGCGCGCCCGCAGCTCGGCCGGGGGCAGGTCGGCGAGGGCCGCGTCGCCGGGGACGCGCTCGGCCTTGGGGCCGAACACCTTCCACAGGTCGCGGACCGCGAAGACCGGCGTGCCGGGACCGGCGGACGGGTCGGCGGGGGCGGTACGGGAGGCGAAGGCGCTACGGGAGGCGGGGGCCGCGGAGGCGTGGGCGCTCATCGGGCGTCACCGCCCAGCAGCTCGGCGGCCTTCTCCCCGACCATGAGCACCGCCACCATCGGGTTGACCGCCGTCATGGTCGGGAACACCGACGCGTCGGCGACGCGCAGCCCCTCCACCCCGCGCACCCGCAGGCTCGGGTCCACGACGGCCAGTTCGTCGTCGGGCGCGCCCATCCTGCACGTCCCGGCCGGGTGGTAGACGGTGTGGGCCGCCTTGCGGGCGTACTCGCTCAGCTCCTCGTCGCCGGTCACCTCGGGGCCGGGGCACACCTCGCGCTTCAGCCACCCGGCGAGCGGCTCGGTGCGGGCGATCTCGCGGGCGAGGCGGATGCCGTCCACGAGGGTGCGCGCGTCGTGGTCGTCCTCGTCGGTGAAGTACCGGAAGTCCAGCGCGGGCTTCACCTCCGGGTCGGCGCTGGTCAGGTAGAGGCGGCCGCGGCTGCGCGGCTTGGGGATGTTCGGGGTCATCGACACTCCGTGCGCGGGCTTCTCGTAGCCCAGGCGCTCGGGGTTGTCGGTGAAGGGGATCTGGTAGAAGTGGAACATCAGGTCCGGGCCCGGCTCGGCGGGGTCGCGGCGGACGAACAGCCCGGCGTCGCTGTCCATGGCGGAGTTGTCGGGGATGGGCCCGTGGGTCTCCCAGACGATGACGGACTCGGGGTGGTCGAGCAGGTTCTCGCCGACGCCCGGCAGGTCGTGGACGACGGGGATGCCGAGCGCCTCCAGGTCCCGCTTCGGGCCGATGCCGGAGTGCATCAGCAGGCGGGGCGTGTCGACGGCGCCGGCGCACAGGACCACCTCGCGGCGGGCGGTCAGCAGCGTCTCGGTGCCGTCGGCCGCGCGGACGTGCACACCGCGCGCGCGGGTCCCGTCCAGCTCCAGCCGGTACGCCCAGGTCTCCAGCAGGATGCGGAGGTTGGTGCGCTCGTCCATGACGGGGTGGAGGTAGGCGACGGACGCGGAGGACCGCTTGTTGTCCTCCGGGTGGTAGGCGAGGTCGAAGAAGCCGGCGCCCTCGTGGAACGGCTCGCGGTTGAAGCCCTCGACGCGCGGGACGCCGAGCGCGCGCTGCGCGGAGTCGACGAAGTCGCGGGCGATGGGGTTCCGGTCCTTCTCGTCGACGGGGACGATGTGGTTGAGGAGCCGGTCGTAGTACGGGTCCATGGCGGCGGCGTGCCAGCCCTCGGCGCCCGCCTCGGACCACTCGTCCCAGTCGGACGGGAGCGGCTTGAACGAGATGAGCGTGTTGTGGGAGGAGCAGCCGCCCAGCACGCGGGCGCGGCTGTGGCGGATGTGGGAGTTGCCGCGCGGCTGCTCGACGGTGGGGTAGTCGTAGTCGAGGTCGCCGCCGAGGAGCCCCAGCCAGCGGCGGAGCGTGAGGACGTCGGGCCGGTCGCGGTCGTCCGGGCCGCCCTCGATCACCGCGACGGTGACGGAGGGGTCGGCGGTGAGGCGGTGGGCGATGACGGAGCCCGCGGTGCCGCCGCCGACGATGACGTAGTCGTACTCGGTGGGGGTGCCGGAGGTGGCGGGCCCCGGGTCGGGCCGCTCGGCGGCCGTCGGCCGGGGGACGGTGCTCTCGGGGGCGGTGCTCTCGGAGGCGGTGCTCTCGGGGGTGGTGTTCATGGGTGAGTGCTTTCCTGCGTGACGTGACGTGTTGGCGTGACGTGCGGGGGTCGGGCGCCGCCGTGGTGGTCGGGCGCCGGTCGGCGCCGGTCGCGCGCCCGGAACCGCCCACGTGCCCGCGGGCCCGGTGCGCGGGCCGGTGTGCCCGGTGCGCGGGACCGCGGAGGGCGCGGGCACGGAACGCGTGGCGCGCGTCGCGTACCGGTGGGACGGCGGGCACGGGACGCGTGGCGCGCGGGCCGGCCGGGGACGGGCGCGCCCGGCGGGGCCGGGGCGCCCGGGGTTCGGCCGGGGCGGCCCGCTCAGCCCTTGAACCAGCGCACGGGGCGCGGGGCCAGGTTCTGGTAGACGTGCTTGCTCTCGCGGTACTCGGCGAGGCCCGCGGGCCCGAGTTCGCGGCCGACGCCGCTCTTGCCGAAGCCGCCCCACTCGGCCTGGGGCAGGTACGGGTGGAAGTCGTTGATCCAGACGGTGCCGTGCCGCAGCCGCCCGGCGACCCGGCGGGCGCGGCCCGCGTCGGCGGTCCAGACGCCGCCGGCCAGGCCGTACTCGGTGTCGTTGGCGAGGGCGACGGCCTCGTCCTCCGTGCGGAAGGTCTCGACGGTGAGGACCGGCCCGAAGACCTCCTCGCGGACGACGCGCATGCCGCGGTGGCAGCGGTCGAGGACGGTGGGCCGGTAGAACCAGCCGTCGGCGAGGCCCGGTTCGGCGGGGCGCTCGCCACCGGCACGAAGGACGGCGCCCTCCGCGAGGGCGGAGGCGACGTACTCCTCGGTACGGGCGAGCTGGGCCGCCGAGACGAGGGGGCCGCACTCGACGTCCGGGTCGGTGCCGCGGCCGAGGCGGATGCGTTCGGCGCGGCGGGCCAGCTCGGCGACGAAACGTTCCCGCAGGGACTCCTCGACGATCAGCCGGGAGCCGGCCGAGCAGACCTGGCCGCTGTGGATGAACGCCGCGTTCAGGGCCTGGTCGACGGCGGTGTCGAAGCCCTCGGCGGTGGCGCAGGCGTCGGCGAAGACGACGTTCGGGTTCTTGCCGCCGAGTTCCAGCGCGACCTTCTTGACCGTGTCGGCGGCGGCGCGCATCACCTTCGTGCCGCTGACCAGGCCGCCGGTGAAGGAGACCAGGTCCACGTCGGGGTGCTCGGACATGCGGGCGCCGACGGGGTCGCCGGGGCCGGTGACGAGGTTGGCCGCCCCGGCGGGCAGACCGGCCTCGGCGAGGAGCCGCATGAGGGCGATCGTCGTCAGCGGGGTGATCTCGCTCGGCTTGACGACGACGGTGTTCCCGGCGGCGAGGGCGGGCGCGATCTTCCAACTGGCCTGGAGCAGCGGGTAGTTCCAGGGCGTGATGAGCGCGCACACGCCGACCGGCTCGTGGACGACCACGCTGTGCAGGTCGGGTGACCCGGCGTCGACCACGCGGCCGGCGCCCTCGGCCGCGACCAGGTCGGCGAAGTAGCGGAAGGCGTCGGTGACGCAGTCGATGTCGACGCGGCCCTCTTCGAGGGTCTTGCCCGCGTCCCGGCTCTCCAGCAGGCCCAGTTCCTCGCGGTCGCGCTGGAGGAGGTCGGCCACGCGCCGCAGCAGGGCGGCCCGTTCCGCGACCGGGGTCGCGGGCCAGGGCCCCCGGCCGTCGCCGAACGCCTCGTGTGCGGCGGCGATCGCGGCGTCGGCGTCCTCGCGCCCGCCCTCCGCGACGACCGCGAGGACCGTCGCGTCGGCGGGGTCGTGGACCTCTCGGGTGGCTCCGGAAGCGGCCGTCCGCCACTCCCCCGCCACGAAGATGCTGTTCTCTCGGTGCTCCGACACTGCTCGTGTTGCCTTCCGTACCCGGTGCGGTCAGGACCGTCCGTGACCGGCGAGCCGAGCCCCTGCCCGGGGAAGCGGGAAGCATGCGCGAAAGTGGCGGGGGTCACGCCTGACCAGGCATGCACGGGCACCGCCGGAGGGGCCGGAACGGGTCGTCCCGGCGGGCCGGGACCGCGGCCGGGCGGAGCCGGAGGGAGCCGGGCCGGGCGGAGCCGGAACAGGTCGGCCCAGCGGTGCGAGACCCGGCCCGGCGGGCCGGGCCGGGCCGGACGCACCGGACGCACCGGACGCACCGGACGCACCGGCCGGAGACGGCGGAACGCCCCCGGTGGCGCGTGGCCGTCCGGGGGCGTTCCGGTGCTGCGGGCGGATCCGTACGGGCGCGTGGCCCCGGTACGGACGCGGGGTCCGGCCCCGTACGGAGGGCCGGTCCCGTGACGCGGTCCGGCCCGTGTGGGGCCGGTCAGCGGGTCAGATGAGGCCGAGGCCGCGCACCGCGTCGCGCTCCTCCGCCAGCTCCTGCACCGACGCGTCGATGCGGGCGCGGGAGAACTCGTTGACGTCCAGGCCCTGGACGATCTTGTACGTGCCGTTCTCGCAGGTGACGGGGAAGGAGGAGATGAGGCCCTCCGGCACGCCGTACGAGCCGTCGGACGGGATGCCCATGGAGGTCCAGTCGCCCTCGGCGGTGCCGTTGACCCAGGTGTGGACGTGGTCGATGGCGGCGTTGGCGGCGGAGGCGGCGGAGGACGCGCCGCGGGCCTCGATGATGGCCGCGCCGCGCTTGGCGACGGTCGGGATGAACTCGTCGGCCAGCCACTTCTCGTCGTTGACGACCTCGGCCGCGTTCTTCCCGCCGATGGTGGCGTGGAAGATGTCCGGGTACTGCGTCGCGGAGTGGTTGCCCCAGATCGTCAGCCGCTTGATGTCGGAGACGGCGGCGCCGGTCTTGGCGGCGAGCTGCGAGATCGCGCGGTTGTGGTCGAGGCGGGTCATCGCGGTGAAGCGCTCGGCCGGGACGTCCGGCGCGGCGGCCTGGGCGATGAGGGCGTTGGTGTTGGCCGGGTTGCCGACGACGAGGACCTTGATGTCGTCCGCGGCGTGGTCGTTGATGGCCTTGCCCTGCGGCTTGAAGATGCCGCCGTTGGCCTCCAGGAGGTCACCGCGCTCCATGCCCTTGGTGCGGGGGCGGGCGCCGACGAGGAGGGCGACGTTCGCGCCGTCGAAGGCGACGTTCGGGTCGTCGGTGATGTCGATGCCGCGCAGCAGCGGGAAGGCGCAGTCGTCGAGCTCCATGGCGGTGCCCTCGGCGGCCTTCAGGCCCTGCGGGATCTCCAGGAGGCGCAGCTTGACCGGCACGTCGGCGCCGAGCAGGTGACCGGAGGCGATGCGGAACAGCAGCGCGTAGCCGATCTGGCCGGCCGCGCCGGTGACGGTGACATTCACGGGAGTGCGGGTCATGTGCGATCTCCGTAAGACGACTGGCGGTGGGGGTCCCTGCCCCGGGTGGCGGACGTCCTCCGCGCCGCCGGTGCCCGGGGTCGCCGCGCACTCTCTCGACGTGGAGATATCCAGCGGTCAGGCTATCCGACCCCGCCCCCCTTGAACCCTCGCCCCCTTGTGGTCCAGCTCACCCGGACGGGTGGCGGCCCCGCGGTCACGGGGCGTCCGTGCAGCCGGTCGCGCCGCCCCGCAGCGTGGCGCACGCGGTCGCGCCGGTACCCGCCGGGACGACGACCATCGGGGTGTACGCGTCGCCGTCGGCGTCGGCCCGGGCGGCGCGGGCGGCGGTCGCCCCGGCGGCGGTGACCTCGACGGTGTCGCCGGGGGCCGCGCGGCTGACGCGGGCCCAGGACGCCTCGCAGACGGTGCTGTGGCGGACCTCCACGAGGGCGCCGCCGACGATGGTGGACGCGACCGTGGAGGCGTACGCGCCGCCGCAGCCCATGGTGTGCGGGTCCTGTCCGTCGCAGGCGCCCCGGTAGCAGCCGACGCCGACGGGGAGACTGGGCGCGGCGCGGTTGCCGGCGGGCGGCGCGGCGGGCTTGGCGCCGGCGGACGCGGACCCGCCGGCCGCCCCGGACGCGCCGTCGCCGCCGATCCCGTACAGCAGCACGGCCGCGCCGAACACGAGGAGGGTGCCGACGGCGCCGGCGAAGAACATGAGCACGGTACGGCCGTACCCGCCGTGCCCGTCCTGCCCGCCCTGTCCGCCGTGCCCGCCCTGTCCGGCGCGTCCGCGTGCGGGGCCGGGCGCGGGCACGGCCCCGGGCCGCCGGGCGCCGGGGACGGGGGCGCCGGGGCGGTGGGCGGAGGTGCCGTACGCCTGGCTGCCGGGGGTACCGGGGGTGCCGTACGCCGCTCCGGGGCGGCCGGGGCGGGCCTCCGCGCGAGGGGCCGCCGCTGGGCCGGGCACCACCGGCCACGGGGCCACCGGACCGGGGACCACCGGACCGGGGACCACCGTCGGGAAGGCGGGGCGGGCTCCCGCGGGGCGGGCGCCGCCCGCCGGGGTGGGGCCGCGGCGCTTCTCGGCGCGGCGCCAGGCGCGTTCGGCCAGCTCCCACAGGGTCAGCAGGTGCACCGGGTCCGTGCCGGTCGCCTCGGCCAGGGCGAGGACGGCCTCCCTCGGGGCGGTAAGCTCCCCGTCCAGGTAGCGCTCCCAGGCGGACCCGCTGTACCCGGTGCGGTCCGCGAGCGCGGCGGCGTCCAGCCCGCCGCGGTCGGCCAGCCTGCGCAGCGTGCCGGTGAACTCCCTTATCCGCGGGTCCAGCTCCTCCGGCAGCGCCTTCCAGCGAGGCATCGCTCCCCCCATCTCGTCCCCGGCCGCCCGGACCACCCGGACGCCCGGCGCGCCGCACCCGCGGACGCGCGCGCCCAGGATGGCAGTTCCGGCGGGTGGTTTCCCAGTTGTGGCCCGGTGCGCACACCGTTCCGGAATGGTCACTTCCGTGCCACAGGAGCAGGACAGACCTTGATCCATCTTGGCGCGGGCATGACGCTGTTGATGCGTGCGGGGCCCGTCCTGTACTCGGGGGAGGGGACGGGCGCCGCCGTCCAGACGCCCCGCCCGGACACCACCGCCCGGCTCGGCACGCCCGGCCGGACACGGCACGGCGACGGACCCGTCACCGCGCGGCCCGTCACCGCGCGGCGGGGCGGCCCGTCAGCGGACGGTGAAGCGGACGACTTCCTTCAGGAACGGGATCTCCAGCCACGGGTGCGGCTGCGTCATCAGGGCGAAGAGCACGATGCCGCCGCCCAGCACCCCGTACGTGATCATGTCGGTGAACCGGGACCGTACGGCGAGCATCCCGACGGACGGCAGGGCGCGCCGTATCCCGGCGCCCGTCAGCAGCGCGACGCCCACGAGGAGCGCGCCGATGCGGGGGGCGTGCGGGAACGGGTCGATCCCGATGACCACCAGTCCGAGCAGGGTGAGCCCGAGCACGGTGAGCAGCGGCCACTGGCGGGCGGGCGCGGGGGCGTCGCCGGGGGCGGCCCGGCCGCCGCCCTCGGGCCGGACGATGCCCTCGGTGACGGCGGGCGGCCGCCGCGAGGCTCCCCCGTCGGACCCGCCGGACCCGTCGGACCCGTCGGGCCCGTCGGGCCCGTCGGACCTCTCGGACCCGGCGGACTTCCCGGCTCCCTCGGCTCCCCCGGCTCCCGCAGCCCCTGCGGCTTCCCGGTCCGGCCCGCCGGGCGCGGACGATGCGGATGCGGATGCGGGACCGCCACCCCCGCTGGACGCCCTGGCCCGCTCGCCCTCGGGCGGCTTCCCGCCCGGCCGCCGGGACACGGTCACGGCACCGGCGACGACGGCTCCGGCGGGGTCCGCCCCGGCGGGGTCGGTCCCGCCCTCCGGTCCCGAGGGGGCCGCGGGCGCCGGGGAGGCCGCCGGGCCGTCCTGACGCTCCGGTCCGACCGCGTCGTCCGTTGCGACCGGGGCCGCGACGGACGGGGCACCCCCGGAAGACGGGGCACCCCCGGAGGACGAGGCACGCGTGGCGGACGAGGCACCCGTGGCGGACGGGGCCCCCTCCGCAGGCGGGGCACCCCCCGCGGACGGGGCGCCCTCGGCGGACAGGGCGGCCGTATCGGACGAGGCGCCTCCGGCGGGCGCAGCGCCCTCGGAGGACGCCGCACCTTCAGCGGACGCCGCGTCCTCGGCGGATGGCGCGCCCGGCTGGGCGGAGCCGGCCGGGGCGGTTCCGTCGTTCGGCATGGGGTTGGGCCTTCCGGATGCTCAGAGCGCCGCGCGCTCGGCGGCCTCGACGACGTTCACCAGGAGCTGGGCGCGGGTCATCGGGCCGACGCCGCCCGGGTTGGGGGCGACCCAGCCGGCGACCTCGCGCACGCCCGGGTGCACATCGCCCATGATCTTGCCGCTCTCGTCGCGGCTGACGCCCACGTCGAGCACGGCGGCGCCCGGCTTGATGTCCTCGGGCTTGATCAGGTGCGGTACGCCCGCGGCGGCGACCACGATGTCGGCCCGCCGCAGATGGGCGGAGAGGTCCCGCGTACCGGTGTGGCACTGCGTCACCGTCGCGTTCTCGGAGCGCCGCGTCAGCAGCAGCGGCATCGGCCGGCCGATGGTCACCCCGCGCCCCACGACCACCACGTGCGCACCGGCGATCTCCACGCCGTGGCGCCGCAGCAGCGTCACGATGCCAGCGGGCGTGCACGGCAGCGGGGCGGGCTCACCCAGCACCAGTCGCCCCAGGTTCATCGGGTGCAGGCCGTCGGCGTCCTTCGCCGGGTCCATCAGCTCCAGCACCCGGTTGGTGTCCACGCCCTTCGGCAGCGGGAGCTGCACGATGTAGCCGGTGCACGCGGGGTCCTCGTTCAGCTCGCGGACCACCGCCTCGATGTCCTCCTGCGTCGCCGTCGCGGGCAGCTCCCGCTGGATCGAGGCGATGCCCACCTGGGCGCAGTCGCGGTGCTTGCCGGCCACGTACTTCTGGCTGCCGACGTCTTCGCCGACCAGCAGCGTTCCGAGCCCCGGCGTGATGCCCCTGGCCTTCAGGTCCGCCACGCGGACGGTCAGATCGGACTTGATCGCTGCGGCCGTGGCCTTGCCGTCGAGAATCTGGGCGCTCATGTGCCCATACTCGCGGATGACCCCCGTCCTCTTCCAATTACGGGTGCCGGAGCCCGGCCGGAGAGGTTGCATGTGCACAACGTTCGCCGATTCCGACTGGACAAAAAGCAGACGGTAATACCACGATGACGGCGCAATGCCGCGGGCAGTGCCGGGGGGACAAAGGCGGCGCGTACATGAGTGCACACACAGTTCCTCCGCGCGGGCCGCGCGTCCCCGCACACCCCTCGGAGGAAATCCGCCATGAGTTTCGGCGACCCGAACAACCCCTACGGCCAGCAGCCCGCGCAGCCGGGCTACGGCCAGCAGCCGGCCCAGCCGGGCTACGGCTACCCGCAGGCCCCGGCGTACGGTGAGCCCGCCGGCTACGCCGCGCCCCCGATGGAGATGCCGAGCGGCGCCAAGGCCGGCCGCATCTTCGTGTGGGTGATCATCGCCCTCCAGCTCTTCTTCGCCATCTACGCGTTCACGCAGATGGGCGCCGTCGAGGACGCCGTCAACCAGACCGGTGCCACCGGCACCGAGGCCGAGCTGGCGTCGGACATCGGCAAGGGCATCGTCGTCGTCTTCGCCGTCTTCGCGCTGGTCTTCGCCGCACTGGGCCTGGTCATCGCCCTGAAGTGGGCGAGCGGCGGCAGCGCGGTCCGCACCTGCGCGATCGTCTGGGCGTCCTTCGCCATCGTCGGCGGTCTGTTCCAGATGCCGATCGGCATCGGCACGATGGTCTTCGCGATCCTGCTCATCGTGTTCGCCGCCAAGGGCGACACGGCGGCGTGGTTCAAGCGCCCGCGCCACTGACCCACCGGTCCGCACGAAGGCCGTGACCCGCGCCCGCCGCGCGGGCCACGGCCTTCGCCGTACGCGCCCTCAGACGTCCACCGCGTACGGCGAGGTCCGCACCACCTGGATGGCGCGCCTGCCCCCGAGGACGTACGCGTTGCCGTCCTCGAACTCCAGCCGCCGCCGGTCGGGCCGCACCTGCCGCACGTCGCTGACCGTGTGCGGCAGCCCGCCCACCGCGATCACGTCACCGACCCGCACCTGATCTCCCGTCACCTCCAGGGTCCGCACGACGAGCGGCATCACCGCGCCCCGCATCCGGCCGCACCGCCCGACGCACCGGCCGCGCCCGTCAGCGCCTCCGCCAGCCGCAGCGCGGTCCGGGGCGCGCACCGCCCCAACTCCACAAGCGGGTACGGCGGGTCGGCGGCGAGCGAGACGCAGTCCAGCCCCAGCGAGGGCAGTGTGACGCCCACCCCGGAAAGCGCGGCACGCAAGGCGTCCCGCGCCTCCTCCGCCTCCCTGATCCGCTCCCCCGACGCCTTGCGTTCGGCGATTCCCACGTGCGTTACCCCTTTCCGGTCCGGTTCGCTGTTCCGCACTCCCAGCATCGGCGGGTAGCGGTACGTTCACCAGGGGTCACGACTTTCGACGCGGTGAGCGGAAACCGGGGAACAACCATGCCCACAGCCAAACCACTCGACCCGAGCGAGTCCCTTTCGGCGCTGTTCGGTGCGAAGTTGCGAAAGTTACGCATGAGCGCCGGACTGACGCAGCGACAGCTGGGCGGGATGATCCCGATCGCCCACAGCATGATCGCGCGCTTCGAGCTGGGCACGGAGACCCCGACCCAGCAGGTCGCGGAGGCCCTGGACCGCCTGCTGGCCGCCGACGGCGACCTGGTGGACCTGTGGCTCCACGTGGTCCGTACCCCGATCCCGGACTGGGCGCGGAAGTACATGCTGCTGGAGAAGCAGGCGTGCAAGATCCAGAAGTACATGGCTCACACCGTGCCGGGCCTCTTGCAGACGCCCGCCTATGCAAGGGAGCTGCTGACGGTCGCCGTGCCGTCCATGAGCCGCCTGGAGAGCATGCTCAGAGCTCGCCTGAGTAGACGGACCCTGCTGTACCGCGACGACCCACCGGTTCTATGGACGATCCTCGACGAAGCGGTGCTGTTGCGACCCATCGGCGGCCCTGACGTGATGCGGGAGCAGCTTGGCCATCTGCTGTCTGTATCAGCGGGGTTGGCCAACGTTACGCTGCAAGTGCTGCCCTACGACCGTGGTGCGCATCCGGTCCTGGGCGGCTCGCTCACCGTGCTGTCGTTCCTCGACAGACCAAGTGTCGCCTATCTGGAGAACTCACACTCCGGAGAGCTGGTCGAATCCTCTGGGCGAGTCCACAACTACGCCCTAGCATTCGATCATTTGCTGGCTCAGGCACTGTCGCCGCAGGCGTCGGCCCGCCTGATCCGTAACGTGATGGAGGAGAGCTACCGTGACCCACGTCTCCCTACCCGATCTCAGCGTCGCCGCCTGGCGCAGGTCCAGCTACAGCAACACGCAGGGCGGGGACTGCGTCGAGGTCGCTGACGGCTTCACCGGCGTCGTGCCCGTACGCGACAGCAAGGACACCACCCGCCCCGGCCTGGTCGTCTCCGACCGTGCCTGGAGCGCGTTCGTCGGCTCGCTCAAGTAGCCGCACTCCCAGGGAGGTAACGTCCATGGCCCGTCTCTCCCGACCTGACCTCGGTTCGGCCACCTGGCGCAAGTCCAGCCACAGCAACCAAGCGGGCGGCGACTGCGTCGAGGTCGCCGACGGCTTCACCGGCGTCGTCCCCGTACGCGACAGCAAGCATCCGCACCGCCCCGCCCTCGTCGTCGGCGACCAGACGTGGGGCGCCTTCGTGCAGTGGCGCAAGTCCAGCTACAGCAATCAGGGCGGCGGCGACTGCGTGGAGGTCGGGGCCGGCCTGCCCGGTCTCGTCCCCGTGCGCGACAGCAAGGACCCCGCGCGGCCCGGCATCGTCGTGACCGGGCGGGCCTGGGCGGCGTTCCTCGGGGCGCTCGGGTAGCGGCACACGTCCCCGTACGCCGCAGGGGCCGCCCGACGTCGGGCGGCCCCTGCGGCGTACTGCGGCCTCAGTGGAAGAAGTGGCGCGTGCCCGTGAAGTACATGGTCACGCCCGCCTTCCGCGCGGCCTCCACGACCTGCTCGTCGCGGACGGAGCCGCCCGGCTGGACGACCGCCTTGACGCCCGCGGCCGTCAGGATCTCCAGCCCGTCCGGGAACGGGAAGAAGGCGTCCGACGCGGCGTACGAGCCGCGCGCCCGCTCCTCGCCGGCGCGCTCGACGGCCAGCTTGGCGGAGTCCACGCGGTTGACCTGGCCCATGCCGACGCCGACGCTGGCGCCGTCCTTGGCGAGGAGGATCGCGTTCGACTTGACGGCCCGGCAGGCGCGCCAGGCGAAGGCCAGCTCGGCCAGCTCGGCCTCGGACAGGGCCTCGCCGGTGGCGAGGGTCCAGTTCGCCGGGTCGTCGCCGTCGGCCTGGAGGCGGTCGGTGACCTGGAGCAGCGCGCCGCCGTCGATGGGCTTGACCTCGACCGGCGCGGACGGGGCGCCGGGGCAGCGCAGCACGCGGATGTTCTTCTTGCGGGCCAGGACCTCGACCGCGCCGTCCTCGTAGTCGGGGGCGACGATGACCTCGGTGAAGATCTCCGCGACCTGCTCGGCCATGGCGACGGACACCGGGCGGTTCACGGCGATGACGCCGCCGAACGCGGAGAGCGGGTCGCAGGCGTGGGCCTTGCGGTGGGCCTCGGCGACGTCCGCGCCGATCGCGATGCCGCACGGGTTGGCGTGCTTGATGATCGCGACGCACGGCTCGTCGTGGTCGTAGGCGGCGCGGCGGGCGGCGTCGGTGTCCGTGTAGTTGTTGTAGGACATCTCCTTGCCGTGCAGCTGCTCGGCCTCGGCGAGGCCGCCCTCGCCGTCGACGTAGAGGGCGGCGCCCTGGTGCGGGTTCTCGCCGTAGCGCAGGACGCTGCGGCGGGCGTAGGTGGCGCCCGTGAAGTCGGGGAACGCCGACTCGTCGGCCGGGGCGTACGAGGACGCGAACCAGGAGGCGACGGCCACGTCGTACGCGGCGGTGTGCTGGAACGCCTCGGCGGCGAGCCGCTTGCGGGCGGCCAGGTCGAAGCCGCCCGCCGCGACGGCGGCGAGGACGTCGCCGTACCGGGCGGGGGAGGTCACGACGGCCACGGACGGGTGGTTCTTGGCGGCGGCGCGAACCATGGAGGGGCCGCCGATGTCGATCTGCTCGACGCACTCGTCGGGGGCGGCGCCGGACGCGACGGTCGCCTCGAACGGGTAGAGGTTCACGACGACCAGGTCGAACGGCTCCACGCCCAGCTCGGCGAGCTGCTCGCGGTGCGCGTCGAGGCGCAGGTCGGCGAGGATGCCGGCGTGGACGCGCGGGTGCAGGGTCTTGACGCGGCCGTCCAGGCACTCGGGGAAGCCGGTCAGCTCCTCGACCTTGGTGACCGGGACACCGGCGGCGGCGATCCTCGCGGCCGTGGAGCCCGTGGAGACCAGCTCGACGCCCGCGTCGCGCAGGCCGCGGGCCAGCTCCTCCAGCCCCGTCTTGTCGTAGACACTGATCAACGCGCGACGGATGGGCTTATTCACCGACATGAACCTTTCGTCCCTCAATGCGGTAGCCGTGCCGGGCGAGACGCCCCACGACCTCGACGAGCAGCGTGCGCTCGACTTCCTTGATGCGCTCGTGGAGAGCGGCTTCGTCGTCCGTGTCCCGCACCTCGACCACGCCCTGGGCGATGATCGGGCCGGTGTCGACCCCGTCGTCGACGAAGTGGACGGTGCATCCGGTGACCTTCGCGCCGTACGCGAGCGCGTCCCGCACTCCGTGGGCACCGGGGAAACTGGGCAGCAGGGCGGGGTGGGTGTTGATCGTGCGCCCGCCGAAGCGCGCCAGGAAGTCCTTCCCGACGATCTTCATGAAGCCGGCCGAGACGACGAGGTCAGGCTCGTACGCGGCGGTGGCCTCGGTGAGCGCGCGGTCCCACTCCTCGCGCGACGCGTGGTCCTTCACCCGGCACACGAACGTCGGGAGCCCGGCGCGCTCGGCCCGCTCCAGGCCCGCGATGCCGGTGCGGTCGGCGCCGACGGCGACGACGCGGACCCGCGAGCCGTACCCCTCGGGGTCGGCGGCGATGGCGTCGAGGAGGGCCTGGAGGTTCGTGCCGGAGCCGGAGACCAGGACGACGACACGGGTGGCGGCGGGGGCGGCGGGGGCCACGGGGGGACTCTTTTCGCGTGGGCGGTTCGACGTGCGGGTAGTGCTGTGGAGGCGGACGCGGTGCCCGCTTGTATGGACGTACGAACGCGTCGTGTGCTCCGATACGGGGAACTCTACGAACGCGCCGGCCGTCAGCAACGATACCGGCACACCGCACCTCCCCCACGGGACGGGGGCCGGGCCGGGCGGTAGCGTCTGGTGAGGAACCGTTCCCCGCGGCACCTGATGCCACGCGGCGCGCGACGCGCGCCGGACGTCCGCGCCGCGCCGTGCCGCGTCGCCTCGCGGACGGGTGGGGGACGGACGGATCACGACGACCAGGGGAAGACGTTCACCACATGCCCGACCGAGGCCCCCAGCCCACCGACGACAGCAACCCGTTCGCGCCGCCGCCGGAGGGCGCGCCGGAGCAGCCCTGGCAGCCGCGCCGCCCGGCGGGCGACGAGGGCTCCGGCGACACGGGCGGCTCGTCCGGGTCCGGCGGCTCGTCCGGTACTTCCGGCTCCGGTGAGGGTGGCGGCCGGGGCGAGGGGGGCGACGGGCGCTGGGGCGGCCGGTGGAGCCCGCGCCAGCCGGGCCGCTCCTCGGACGGCTTCGGCGGCGCCCCCTCCCGCCAGAACCAGAACCAGAACCAGAACCGCCCGCAGCAGGAGGGCCCGCAGCTGCGGTGGGACCCGACGGACCCGACGCAGCGGCGCGCCCGGTACGCGCTGCTGGCGGGCATGTGGGGCTTCTTCTTCGCGGTCTTCGACTTCCCCGAGCTGGGCCTGCTGCTGGGCGCGCTCGCCCTGTACTGGGGCGTCAGCTCGCTGCGCGAGCGGAACCGGGACCGGGGCGAGGCGGCCCAGCCGGCGGTGAAGTCCCAGACGACGGCGGCGGTGAGCGGCCTGATCACGGGCTCGCTGGCGCTGGTCATCGTGGCGACGGTGTTCGCCTTCCAGCTCGCGTACCGGGACTTCTACACCTGCGTGGACGACGCCCTGACGAAGGACGGCCAGGTCGCCTGCAACCAGGAGCTGCCGAGCCCGCTGCGCGACCTCATCGGCGTCAAGGTCTGACGGCCCGGCCGGGGCGGAGCCGGCCGCGCGTCGCGTAGCCCGGCGCCGACGGGCCGAGCCGGTGCTCGTACGGCCGCCCTGGCGGCGCACGGGACGCCGACGGCGGCCCACGCGCGCGCCCGGCGCGCGCCGCGCACCCCGTACACGCAGGACGGGACGGCGGGGAGCGGGCGGACGGCCGGGGCCAGAGGGACACGACGGGGGCCGCGGGACACGACGGGGCCGGCGGGGTGCGACGGGGGCCGGCGGGGTGCGACGGGGGCCGGCGGATACGGCGGATTCCGGCAGCCACGAGCGCTTTCGCGCCTCGCGCGGCCGCGGCCGTTCCCCACCGCGGGGGCACGGGAACGGTACTCACGGACAGCCATCCCGAAGCCCGTGAGGTTCCCCATGGCGACCAGCGACACCCCCGCCCCCACCGGCACCTCCGTCCCCACCGGCACCCCCATCCCCACCGGCACCCCCGTCCCCGCCGCCTCCCTACCGTCCCAGCGTTCGCTCCCCGCCGAGCGGATACCGGTGACCGTCCTCGGCGGCCCCACGACGCTCGTCGAGTACGGCGGCCTGCGGCTCCTCACCGACCCGACGTTCGACCCCCCGGGCGAGTACCCGGTCATGGGCAGGGCGGTCCTGACCAAGACGGCGCCGCCCCGGACGGTCCCGGCCGACCTGGGGCGGATCGACGCGGTGCTGCTCTCCCACGACGAGCACCCGGACAACCTGGACCACTCGGGCCGCGCGTTCCTGGCCGGGGTGCCGCTCGTCCTGACCACCCCCGGCGGCGCCACCCGCCTCGGCGGCGCCGCGCGCGGCCTGGCGCCGTGGGACTCCGTCGACCTGCCGCGCCCGGACGGCGGCACCCTCACGGTGACGGCCACGCCCGCGCTGCACGGCCCCGAGGGGGCCGAGGCCGTCCTGGGCGAGGTGGTCGGCTTCGTCCTGACGGCCGAGGACCTGCCCGCGCTGTACGTGAGCGGCGACAACGCGTCGCTGGACGCGGTGCGCGAGGTGGCCGCGCGGTTCGGCCCGGTGGACACGGCGGTGCTGTTCCTGGGGGCGGCCCGCTCCGTCTTCTGGGACGGGGCGCTCATCACCCTGGACAGCGCCCTGGCCGTGGAGGCCGCCCGCGTACTGGGCGCCCGACGGGTGGTCGCGGCCCATACGGACAGCTGGTCCCACTTCACGGAGGGCCCGGCCGACGTGGCAGCGGCCTTCCACCGGGCCGGCCTGTCACACGTCCTCCGCCTGCCGACCTGACCCCACGTGTGCGCCGACGGGAGAACGGCACCGAACCGCAATTCGGTCGCGTGCGTCGGGCGGGGCCGCCACGCTGGTCACCGTGGACGAACCCAAGTACCGAATCCGCGCCCTGCACACGGCCTCCACGGTCACCGTCTACCAGGCGTACAGGCCGGAGATCGGCCTCCCCGCGGCACGGGACGGCCGCTTCCCCGCGGTCTGGCGGCGCGACCGGATGACCTGGATCAAGCCGTCGTTCCTCTGGATGATGTACCGCTGCGGATGGGGCTCCAAGGAGGGCCAGGAGACCGTCCTCGCCGTCGAGATCACCCGGGAAGGCTTCGAGTGGGCGCTGGCGCACGCCTGCCTGTCCCACTACGAGCACGGGCTGCATCCCGACCGCGCGACCTGGAAGCGCCGGTTGAAGCGGTCTCCGGCCAGGGTCCAGTGGGACCCGGAACGCGACCTGCGGCTGCGACCGCTCCCGCACCGCTCGCTGCAACTCGGCCTCGCGGGGGAAGCCGCACACCGCTACGCGGACGAGTGGACGGTCTCCGTCACCGACGTCACCGCACTCGCGCACACGGTGCACGACCACGTGCGGAACGGGGACCTGGCCGCCGCACGGCGCCTCCTCCCGGCGGAGCGGCCCTACCCGGTGCCCGAAGGAGCCCTGGCCCACCTGCACCGCTGAGCCGCCGCCAGTGCAGACTCGACGGGTTCGGCGCCGAGCCGAGAAGCACTGGAGGACCGCATGACCCGCACCACGCCCCCGCGCCCCGTCGACGTCGAGGCGGTCTTCCCCGCGCTCGCCGCCCACCGGCGAACGGCGACGCGCCTGCACCCGCGGCACGGTGCGCCGAAGGCGGAGGAGAGCTCGGTCGCGGGGCCCCTGCTGTGGCCGGCCGGCGAGCCGTGGCCCGAGTGCACCGCCGTCCATCCCAAGGGCACGGGCCACCTCCTCTCCGACGTGCACCTCCGGCGGAGCGTCCACGAGGCGGCGCGGGGACGCGATCTCACCGAGGAGGAGCAGCGGCTGCTCGCCGGCATGACCGTCGCCGACCACGCACCGGAACTGCGGGACGAGGACCCGCTGCCGCTGCTGGCCGTCGCCCAGTTGTACAAGCGGGACGTCCCGGACCTCGCCGACGCCGGGCCCGAGGGCTGTGACCTGCTTCAGGTGTTCTGGTGCCCGTTCGAGGTCCACGGTCCGGACCGCACGATCGACGTGGTCCTGAAGTGGCGCCGGGCCGCCGATGTCGGCCCCGTGCTCGAACCGCAGCCCGAACCGCCGGTCGCGGGCCGTGCCGAGTGCGTTCCCACCCCGTGCGTCGTCCACCCGGAGCAGGTCGTCGAGCACGAGTACCTCGGGCTGCTGGACGACGAACTCCAGGAGGAGATCACCGAGTGGGAGGAGGGCCTCCTCGACGCCGAGGACGCCCAGGAGCACACCGAGGACGCGTACGACTCCGCCGAGACGGTCGGCTACGCCACGTACGAGGAGTACGAGGCGGCCATGGCCGCCGCCCGCGCCCAGGAGCCGGACGAGGTCGACTACATGAGCGACCTGTCCATCGCGCCGGGCTGGAAGGTCGGCGGCTTCGCCTCCTGGCACCTGACGGACCCCGCACCGGTCGACTGCCTCCGGTGCGGGACCCCGATGCCGCCCCTGCTCACGGTCGCCACGTGGGAGTGCGACGGCGCCTCGCGAAGCTGGCTTCCGCTGGAGGACCGCGCCTCCGCCGACGACCCGCGCGTGATCGATCCCGTCGGCGTCTACCTCGGCCGCGGTCACCTGCGCGTCCACACCTGCCCCGGCGACCCCGCGCACCCCCACCGGCTCAGCTTCCAGTGAGGCCGTGAGCGTTCCGGCGCACCGGTCTTCCGGGGCGGGGGACGGTGCCCCGGAGCGAGGTGCCGCCGTTGCCCGGACCTCCCCGGGCGGACACCGGGGGACGCGGTTCCTGCGGCGGGGTCGCGCGGCGTCGGCGTCCGCCGACGGCACCGATCAGTCCGGGGCCGCTCCCGGCGCCGGGCGGGCCGGGCGGGACTCGGCCGGCGCGGGCCCGGTCGGTGGCGGGGTGCCGACGGGAGGCGCGGCGGCGGCAGGAGGCGGGGCGCCGACGGGGGGCGGGGCGGCGAAGGGGAGCGGGTCCTGTTCCACGTCGTACGGGGTGTCGGGGCGGGCGGCCTCCGGGGCCGTCGGCTCCGGCGGGGGCGTCCGGCGGCGGAACCAGCGGCGGACGGCCCACCGGCGGCCCGGTGCCGCGCCCCGGCCCGGTGCCGCGCCCCGGTCCGGTTCGGTACCCCGGCCCGGTTCGATACCCCGGTCCGGTTCGGTACCCCGGTCGAGTTCGGTCGCCCGGTCCGGCTTCCCCGTCCCCGGCGCGGCGGCCGTCGTGTGCGCGGCCCCCTGCCAGGGCTCGGCGGGCTGCGGGGCGCGGTCGGGGCCGGAGGGGTACGGGGCCCGGCGGGCGTCGGCCGGGTGCGGTGGCCGGGGGGCGGCCGTGGAGGGCTTCCGGTGGCGGCCCCGCCCCCTCGGTGCCGGTCCACCCGGCGCGGCCCCCCGGGCGCCCTCCCCCGGACGGGGGTCCCCGCCCCGGCGCGCGCCCCCGTACCGGCCGGCCCGCACACCGTCGCCGGGGCGCTCACCGCCGGGTGCCCCACCGGGGCCCTCGCCACCGGCGCCCTCACCGCCCCGGCTGCGCCACAGCCGCAGTACCAGTGCCACCGGGACGCCCACCACCGCCGTCCACGCGAGCGCCGCCCCGCCCGCCTGCCACCACACCGGCCCGAACGCCACGAGCCGCCCCACCCCCAGCGGCCCCGACGCCGCCGCCGCGAGCCCCGCCGTCGCCGCCCCGCACAGCAGCGCCGCCAGGGCCGCCGACCCCGCCGTACGGCCAGCGCTCCAGGTCTCGGCACGGCGGGCCAGCGGCGGCGCGGCCTCCTCCGCCGTCCGCCACCCGGCCACCACGCCCGCCACCAGCGGCACGGCCGCCGCCGCCCAGGTCACCCACTCGCCCCGCGCCCCGCCCGGCACGGCGGCCAGCAGCGGGAAGTCCGGCACGGCCGGGGCCCCCGCCACGCCCAGCGGGGTCACGACCGCGCCGGTCCCGAGCGCGAAGCCCGGCCCCAGCCCGTACGCCGCACCCCACACCGCCGCGTTCGGCAGCAGCGCCAGGGCCAGCAGCAGCACCGCCACCCGCTCGGCCCAGCCGCCCGACAGCCCCTCCAGCGACGCGTACGCGGCCTCCCAGTGCCACGCGAGCGACGCCAGCGCCAGCAGGCCGCCCCCGGCCAGCAGCGCCGCCAGCGCCCCGCCCGCCGCCCGCACGGCCGCCACGGTCCGCGAGCGCGCCGGGGCCCGCCGCGCCCAGCCGGGCAGCCACTGCGGCAACGGCCCGAGCGGACGCCCGTACGCGCTCCACGCCCCGGCCGCCGCCGCCAGCACCACGACCGCCGGGACGTGCCCGGCCACGCTCAGCGGGCGCGCCTCCAGGGGCCCGCCGAGCGCGTAGAGCGCGGCGGCCCCGGCGACCACCAGGTACCCGGCCGACACCGCGCACACCGCCCCCGCGGGCGCGGGCCTCGGCCGCGTGTCCACCGGTTCGAGCGCGTCGCGCGCGGCCCGGTACGCGAGCCACACCGGCACGGCGGCCAGCAGCAGCGGCACCACGCCGACGGGGGCGGGCGGACCGCCGGACAGGGTCTCCGGGCGTACCAGCTCCGCCCCGTGGGCCAGCAGCCACAGTCCCGCCGCCACGTGCAGCGCACCGGACGGGCCGCTGTCCGGGTACGGGGCGCTGATCCACGCGGCGATGACCAGCACGGTGAACGCGCCCAGGCCCAGCCCCGCCGCGACGGCCCCCCGGGACAGGGCCACCGCGGCCGCGGCGGCGGGCCGGACGCCGTACACGACGGGCGGCGCCTCGACGACCGTCACCCGGCCGGGCCCGCCCCGACCGGCGGCCATGCCGCCCCCGCCCGCGTCGACCGGCCCCACCGGCACGACGCCCCCGCCCGCCGCGCTGTCCGGCGGACCCCCGTCGGCCTCACCGGCATCGCCCGGACCACCGGGCCCGTCCGGTTCGGCGGCGCCGTCAGACCCGTCCGGCCCACCAGGCAGCCCGGCAGGACCGGCGGACGACGTGGCGGGGAAGGGTTCACCCGCCTCGGGCGCACCCGCCTCGGGCGCACCGGCGACGGCCTCGGGCGTACCCGCCGGGGCCGCGCCCGCCGGACCGGGTGCCCTCGTGGCCCCGGCCCCGGCCCCGGCATCGGCCCAGGTCCCGGCCCAGGTCCCGGTCCCGGTCCCGGTCCCGGTCCCGTCGTCAGCGTCTCCCGGCGCGGCGGGGACGGCTCGGAGGCCGTTCGGGCCAAGGGCCCCGGCGGGGGGATCGGCCACGGTATCGGCGGTTCTGGCGGTCTCGGCGGTCGCAGCGGTCTCGGCGGCGAAACCAGCGGGATCGGCGGTCTCGGCGGCGGATTCGGCGGCGGAATCGGACACGGAGTCGGTCACGCGAGCATGCTGCCAACGACACGCGCTGTCATCGTGTAACAGGCGGATGCCCGCTGTGTCGCTCAATATACGTTTATGTACCTATCCGCTACGGACGGTGTGCGCGGAGGCAGGCGATGACGCAGGGCACGATCGGCGGCGAGGCGAACGGGACGGCGGCGACGCTGGACCCGCCGCCCGACGCGGCGGAGGCCCACCCGGTGCCGGCGGCGGGCGTGCCCGCGACCCCGCTCGAGGCGTTCGACGCGCTGTACGCGTTCGCCGCCCCCGGGCTCGTACGGCAGGCGTACGTCCTGTGCGGGCGGCGGCGGCTGGCGCGGGAGGCCGTCGAGTACGCGTTCCACCAGGCGTGGGACCGCTGGCCGGAGGTGGCCGTCGACCGCGACCCGGCCGGCTGGGTGCGGGCGGTCGCCCACGACTACGCCCTCTCCCCCTGGCACCGCTGGCGCCGCTCGCTCCGGCAGCCCGACCCGCCCGCCGGGCCCGCCGGGGCGCGGGCCCTGCGGGACGCCCTGCTGGAGCTGCCTCCCCCGTACCGCCGGACCCTGCTCCTCTACGACGGCCTGGGCGCCGGTCTGCCGGAGGTGGCCGCCGAGACGGAGGCCAGCAGTCCGGCCGCCGCCCGCCGGCTGCTGCACGCGCGGCGGGCGGTCGCCGAGCGGGTCCCGGCCCTGGCCGACCCGGACGTGCTGCGGGAAGGGCTCGCGGAGCTGCTGGAGCTGGGCGCGGCGACCGTGCTGGGCACACCGAGGGCGGTGCGGGCGGGCGGGGAGCGCCGGGTGTGGCTGTGGACGCGCGGTACGGTCGCGCTGTCGGCGCTCATCGCGGCGGCGACCGCGTTCACGCTGGCCACGGCGCCGACCCGGTACGAGCCGCCCCTGGCGCCCGGCCAGGCGGTGGCGGGCGTCCCCGTCCTGAGCGGCCCCGAGCGGCTCGCCCCGCCGGACCCGGTGCTGCGCGCCCGGCTGGACGAGCAGCCGGTGACCGGCCCGGCCCGCCTGGTGCCCCTCCCCCAGTGACCCGCCGGGCCCGTCCGGTGCGGGGGCGCCCCGCGCCGCCCACGTGGCGGGCCCGTACCCCTGGGACCGACCGGGCTCGGTCCGGCGGCCCGACCGGGCCTCCGCCCCCCGGTGCGCGTGCCGCTCACCGGCGGGTACCGCTCTCCCGGCGTAACGGTGCCGCTCGACCGGCCGCACGCGTACCGGCTCCCCCCGTCCGTACGTACCGCGCACGGGGGGCGGGGGGCCGGCCGGACCGGCGTCTTCGGGCCCGTACAGGCCCCGCTCAGGGACGCGGGTCCAGCAGCAGGGCCATGACGCCCACCAGGGTCGCGCTGCTGACGATCTCCCGCCGGGCGATCATGCCGGGGAGGTCGGCCAGGTCGATCCACTCCAGTCGGTCGGACTCGTTGCGCTCCGTGGGCTCGCCCACGCGCCGGGCCCCGTCCGCGCGGAACACGAAGTGCTGGGAGTCGGTGATCCCGGCCGCGGGCTGGGCGTACACCAGCTCCCGCAGCGGGCCGGGGCGCCAGCCCGTCTCCTCCTCCAGCTCCCTGGCGGCGGCCCGCGCCGGGCTCTCGCCGTCCTCCACCAGGCCCATGGGGAGCTCCCAGGCCCAGGTGTCCGTGACGAAGCGGTGGCGCCACATCATCAGGACCCGCCGCCGCTCGTCCACGGCCGCCGTGACCGCGAGGTCGCGCAGCCGCACGACGTGGTAGTCGGTGCGCGCGCCGTCCGGCTGCTCCACGTCGAGCGAGCGGAGCCGCACCCAGGGGGTGTCGTGCAGGGCGCGTTCGCCGTGGACGATCCAGCGCATGTCCCCGCGGGGCGTGGAGGTCATGAGGCTCCCTTCCGGATGCCGGATGTACGTGGTGCCGGATGTCCGTGATGCCGGACGTACGTGATGCCGGACGTACGTGCGGCCGGACGTACTTGCGGCCGTACGCGCCCGTACGTCTCCGTCCGCCGCCGTCCGGCGGGGCCGCCCGTACGTCTCCGGGGTGCCGCCGTCCGGCGCGGCCGCCCGTCCGGCGGGGCGGCACCGGACTGTCGCTCCGGCTGATCATGCTCGATCTCCGGATCGCCGGCTATCGGCGGGGGTTGGCGGTGTCCGCGGACTCGCCCGGTGAGACGAGTCCCGTCTCGTAGGCGAGGACGACGGCCTGGGCCCGGCCGCGCAGGGTCAGCTTGGCGAAGATCCGGGCCACGTGGGTCTTCACCGTCGCCTCACTGAGCGTCAGTCGCTGCGCCAGTTCGGAGTTGGAAAGACCCCGCCCGACGAGCGTCAGCACCTCCCGCTCGCGTGGCGTCAGTGCGGCCAGGTCTCGGTGGACGGCCGGGGTGGCGGGGCCCGGACCGGTCCCGGGGGCGCCGGGGGCGAAGCGCTCCACCAGGCGGCGGGTGATCGAGGGTGCGAGCAGGGCGTCCCCGGTGTCGACCAGCCGTACGGCGGCGGCCAGATGGGCGGGGGTGACGTCCTTGAGCAGGAATCCGCTGGCTCCGGCGGCGAGGGCGGCGTAGACGTAGTGGTCGAGGTCGAAGGTGGTCAGCATGATCACCCGGCAGTCCGGGTCCTGCGCGAGTATGCGGCGGGCGGCTTCCAGACCGTCCATGGCGGGCATCCGGATGTCCATCAGTACGACGTCGGGCCGCAGCCTCCGCACGGCGGCCACAGCCTCGGCTCCGTCGCCGGCTTCGCCCACCACGTCGATGCCGCGGGCGGTCAGGATCAGGCGGAAGCCGGTGCGGACCAGCTCCTGGTCGTCGGCGATCACGACGCGAGGGGCGGGTTCGGTGTGTGTCGTCATGGCCGGTCCAGCGGGATCCGGGCGCGGACGCGGTAGCCGCCGCCGAGGCGGCGGCGGGCGTCCAGGTCGCCGCCGTAGACGGCGACCCGCTCCCGCAGGCCGAGCAACCCGCGTCCCGTTCCGTCTGCCCGGCCCGGGACCGGCTCTCTCCCCGCGGGCCGGCCGCCCGACAGGACGCTCGGTCCGCTGTTCAGCACCTCGACGCGCAGGTAGTGGTCCGCGTACCGCACCGTCACCTCGGCTTTCGCTCCGTCCCCGTGTTTGAGGGCATTGGTCAGGGCCTCCTGGATGATCCGGTAAGCGGTGACATCGATCCCCGTCGGCAGCGGACGCGGCTCACCCGAGATGCGCATCTCCACGGGCAGGCCGGCGAAGGCGATCCGGTCGATCAGCGGACCGAGTCGGCTCAAGCTCGGCTGCGGTGACAGGTCCATGCCGTAGGGCTCGTCGTCGCCGTTCTGCGCGGGTGCGAGCAGGCCGAGCAGGTGCCGCAGCTCGGTCATCGTGTTCCGCCCGGCGGTCTCGACGGCGCTCATCGCCGCCGCGGCGTCGTCCGGCATCGTGGCCAGCACCTCGCGGGCGGCCCCGGCCTGGACCACCATGAGGCTCACGTTGTGACTGACGATGTCGTGGAGCTCGGTGGCGATCCTGGCCCGCTCGGCGTCCACCGCGATCCGCGCGGCGCTCTCGCGTTCCCGCTCCAGCAGCCAGCCGCGCTCCTCGATGGCCGCCCGGTGCAGCCGCCGCGCCCGGACCACCGCCACGCCCAGACACCCGGCGGCGCCAACTGCCGCCGCCAGGGCGATGACCAGCAAGATCGTCCCGGATCCCCACACCGGATCATCTTCGCAGCCGCACGACGTGCCGCACATCGGCGCCCGGATGCAGCTCCGTACATCCCCAGGATGACCTGCCCGGACGGATACACCAGGGGGGTGACGCCCTGTCCGCGGACTCCCTCCTAGGTTCGAGCCATGACGACTGATCACGACAACGCCCGGCACGTGGTGGTGCGGTTGGACGGCGTGCACAAGGAGTACGGCGACGCGAAGGCCCTGGACGGCCTGTCGCTGGAGATCAGGGCGGGCGACGCGGTCGCCGTCATGGGCCCCTCCGGCTGCGGCAAGTCCACCTTGCTCAACATGGTGGCAGGCCTGGACCGGCCGACCTCGGGAACAGTCGAGGTGCATGGTCATGACCTCGGGAAACTGAACGAGACCGGCTTGGCGCTGTTCCGGCGGCGGAACGTCGGCATGATCTTCCAGTTCTTCAACCTCATCGACGATCTGCCCGTCCTGGACAACGTCGCGCTGGCCGCGCAGCTGACCGGCACCTCGACCCGGCAGGCGCGCCGCCGTGCCCTGGAGCTCCTGGACGAACTCGGTGTCGCCGAGCGCCGGAACAACCATCCGGCGACGCTGAGCGGTGGAGAGCGCCAACGCGTCGCCGTCGCACGGGCGTTGATGAACCGCCCGGCCCTGCTGCTCGCCGACGAGCCGACCGGCGCCCTCGACAGCCGGTCGGGCGAGCAGGTGATGGATCTGCTGATCGACCTCAACCAGATCGGCCAGACCCTGTTGATCGTCACCCACGACCCGCAGCTGGCCACCCGCTGCGCCAGCCGGCTGATCGAAGTCGCCGACGGCCGGGTCGCCCGCGAGAGCACGCTGGAGGCGACCGCGTGAGCGCCGTATGGAGAGCCTCGCGCGCGGCCGTGCAGCGCCGCCGGCTCCAGACCTTCGTGATCGGGCTCGTCGTGCTCTGCTCCACCACGACCGTCCTGCTCGCGCTGGCGCTGCTGAGCGCCGCCTCGGGCCCCTTCGACAGGGCCTACGCCGAACAGCGCGGTGCTCATACGGTGGCGGCCTTCGACACCACGAAGGTCTCGCGGGAGCAGTTGGCGCGGACCGCCCGGCAGCCCGGGGTGGAGGCCGCGGCCGGGCCGTTCGGGCAGGCCGTCGTCGACATCCCCGAGGACTGGCTCTGGATGGCGGGCGGCACCCTCACGGTGGTGGGCCGGGCCGATCCGGCGGGCCCCGTGGACCGGATCGAGCTCCTCGAGGGCCACTGGGCCACCGCACCCGGCGAGATCGTCGTCAACTGGTCCGCCCAGGGCTCCCCCGGCACCGCGCTCCTCGGCACCAGGCTGGAGACCCCCGGCGGAGCGACGCTGACCGTCGTCGGGTTCGCCACCAGCATGAGCAAGTCGGCGAGCGCCTGGGTCTCGCCCGAGCAGATGGCCGCATTGCACCCGACCTCCGCCCAGATGCTGTACCGCTTCACGGACTCCTCGACGGAGGCCCGGCTGAGCGCCTCGCTGGCGCGGGCCACCACGGGGCTGCCCGAGGATTCGCTGACCGGCGCACAGACCTACCTCACCCTCAAGCAGGCCTTCTCCGCGCTGGCCGACTCCTACCTCCCGTTCATGACGCTCTTCGGCATCCTCGGCGTGCTCGTCTCCACCCTGATCGTCGGCAACGTGGTCAGCGGGGCGGTCGTCTCCGGGTACCGGCACATCGGGGTGCTCAAGGCCCTGGGCTTCACCCCGAACCAGGTCGTCGCCGTCTACCTGACGATGCTTTCCGTACCGGCGGTGGTGGGCTGCGTGCTGGGCACCCTGGCCGGCAACGTGCTGGCCGGGCCGATCCTGAAGGTCGCGTTCACCGGCATCGACGTGGGCCGGGCTTCGGTCGGCGGCATCAGCCCGTGGGTGTCCGTGGTCTGTCTCGTGGGCATGCCTGCCCTCGTCCTGCTGGCGGCGCTGGTCCCCGCGCTGCGCGCCCACCGGCTGCCCGCCGCACGGGCGATCAGCGCGGGCAACGCGCCGCGAACCGGGCGCGGGCTGCGCGTCCAGCGGATGCTCGGCGCCACCCGGCTGCCGCGCCCGGTCAGTCTGGGCCTCGGCCAGCCGTTCGCCCGCCCCTGCCGCACCCTGCTGACCATGGCGGCCATAGTCCTCGGGGTCACCACGGTGGCCCTGTCGACCGGACTGACCAGCACGATGGTGGCGTACGGCGAGGTCGGGCGGGAGGACGGAGGCGCCAGGATCCACGTGACGACCGGGGGGTCGGGCAACGACCGGACCCCGCCCCGGCTCAGTGACGCGCAGATCGAGGCACGGCTGCGGTCCCTGCCGGGTGCGGAGGGGGTACGGGCCCGCGCGCTGTCCCAGGTGAACATGACCGGGCAGACCCAGCCCGTCTTCGCCGACTTCTACCGCGGCGACAACTCCTTGTACGAGCACACCATCGTCAAGGGCCGGGCGCCGTCCGCAGCGGGCGAGATCGTGGCCGGCCCGGCGTTCCTGACCCAGCGCGGGCCGAAGCTCGGTGACCGGGTCACGCTGGAGCTGAACGGCAGGAAGATCACCGCGACCGTCGTGGGTCAGCTCATCGAGGGCAACGCCCGGGCCCTGGAGGCCACCGGGGAGACCCTCGCCCGGCTCGCACCGGACGCCCACGCCATCGAGTACACGGTGCGGCTCGCCCCCGGCGCCGACACGCGCGCCTACGCCGAGGCGGTCGCGGCGCTCGACCCGGGCCTGCACGCGTCGGTGACGGACTCCGGCAACGCCGGCACCGCCACCGTCATCACCTTCTCGACGGTGTTCACGGTGCTGCTGACGCTCGTCGCGTCGCTCGGTGTCTTCAACACCGTTCTCCTGAACACCCGTGAGCGGCGCCGGGACCTGGGCATGCTCAAGTCGATCGGGATGACCCCCCGGCAGGTGGTGGTGATGACGGTGACCTCGGTCGCCGGGCTGGGCGCGGTCGGCGGGATGCTCGGCATCCCGCTCGGGATCGTGGCGCACCGCCTCGTCGTGGACCATGTCGGGGTGGTCGACTTCCCCGCGCACATGAAGGACGTGTGGCACGCGCCGCAGCTGGCCGCGATGCTCTTGGCGGGTGTGGTGATCGCAGTCCTCGGCGCTCTGGTCCCGGCCCGGTCGGCGGCCCGGATGACCATCGCCTCGGTGCTGCACACCGAGTAGATCACCCGTCGGCACCGGCCTCTGGAACCGGTCCAAGGCGGCCGACGGCGTCAGCCGACGGCCGGCCGGCTCTACGGACCATGCGCCGCATGATCCCGGCCGCCCCCCAGGCGGAGCACACGCCTCCCCTGCCCTACGCCCTCTCTCGCCGGACGGCCTGGCGCGCCGGACCACCCGGACGTCGTGGCCGCCTCGAACGCGAAGCGGCCCGCCTCCCGCACGGTGACGTACGGGGAGGCGGGCCGCTTCGGTGGCGTACCGCGGGGCGCCCTGCGCGGAGGCACGGGCATCAGGCGGGCGTAAACCCTCAGCCGTCAGGCCCTGGCCGTCAGGCCCTGGCCGTCAGGCCCTGGCCGTCAGCCCTCAGCCGTCAGTCCTCAGCCGTCAGCCCCGGCCCCTCAGTGCGGGCCGTCCGCCGACGGGCGTCCTGCGCGGGCGGCGCGTCAGCCCTGGGCGTTCAGGATCTCGCGGGCGAGCTTGGCGGTCTCGGTCGGCGTCTTGCCGACCTTGACGCCGGCGGCCTCCAGGGCCTCCTTCTTCGCCTGCGCGGTGCCGGACGAGCCGGACACGATGGCGCCGGCGTGGCCCATGGTCTTGCCCTCGGGCGCGGTGAAGCCGGCGACGTAGCCGACGACCGGCTTCGTCACGTTCGCCTTGATGAAGTCGGCCGCGCGCTCCTCCGCGTCGCCGCCGATCTCACCGATCATGACGATCAGCTCGGTCTCCGGGTCGGCCTCGAAGGCCTCCAGGGCGTCGATGTGGGTGGTGCCGATGACCGGGTCGCCACCGATGCCGACGCACGACGAGAAGCCGAGGTCGCGCAGCTCGTACATCATCTGGTAGGTCAGCGTGCCGGACTTCGACACGAGACCGATCTTGCCCGGCTTGGTGATGTCGCCGGGGATGATGCCCGCGTTCGACTGGCCCGGCGTGATGAGGCCGGGGCAGTTGGGGCCGATGATGCGGGTCTTGTTGCCCTTGGCCTTCGCGTACGCCCAGAAGGCGGCGGAGTCGTGGACGGCGATGCCCTCGGTGATGACGACCGCGAGGGGGATCTCCGCGTCGATGGCCTCGACGACGGCGGCCTTCGCGAAGGCCGGCGGCACGAAGAGGACGGAGACGTCGGCGCCCGTCTTCTCCATCGCCTCGGCGACCGAGCCGAAGACCGGGACCTCGGTGCCGTCGAAGTCGACGGTCGTGCCGGCCTTGCGCGGGTTCACGCCGCCGACGATGTTGGTGCCGTCACCGAGCATGAGCTTGGTGTGCTTCATGCCCGTGGCGCCGGTCATGCCCTGGACGATGACCTTGCTGTCCTTGGTGAGGAAGATAGCCATGGTGTGTCTGTGACCTCGTCCCTTTTACTTCGCAGCCGCGAGCTCGGCGGCCTTGTCGGCCGCGCCGTCCATGGTGTCCACGCGCTGCACGAGCGGGTGGTTGGCGTCCGACAGGATCTTGCGACCCAGCTCCGCGTTGTTGCCGTCGAGGCGCACGACCAGGGGCTTGGTGACGTCCTCGCCCTTGGACTTGAGCAGCTCCAGGGCCTGCACGATGCCGTTGGCGACCTCGTCGCAGGCGGTGATGCCGCCGAAGACGTTGACGAACACGGACTTGACGTCCGGGTCGCCGAGGATGATCTCCAGGCCGTTCGCCATGACCTCGGCGGAGGCGCCGCCGCCGATGTCCAGGAAGTTGGCCGGCTTCACGCCGCCGTGCGCCTCACCGGCGTACGCGACGACGTCCAGGGTGGACATGACCAGGCCCGCGCCGTTGCCGATGATGCCGACCTCGCCGTCGAGCTTGACGTAGTTGAGGCCCTTCGCCTTGGCGGCGGCCTCGAGCGGGTTGGCGGCGGCCTTGTCCTCCAGCTCCTCGTGCCCGGGCTGGCGGAAGTCGGCGTTGGCGTCCAGGGAGACCTTGCCGTCGAGGGCGAGGACGTCACCGGAGGCGACCTTCGCGAGCGGGTTGACCTCGACGAGGAGGGCGTCCTCCGCGACGAACGTCTTCCACAGGGTCACCATGACCTCGGCGACCTTCTCGGCGACCTCGGCCGGGAACTTCGCCTGGGCGACGATCTCGCGGGCCTTCTCGATCGTCACGCCCTCGTTGGCGTCGACCGGGACCTTCGCGAGGGCCTCGGGCTTGGTGGCCGCGACCTCCTCGATGTCCATGCCGCCCTCGACGGACGCCATGGCCAGGAAGGTGCGGTTCGTACGGTCGAGGAGGTACGAGACGTAGTACTCCTCGACGATCTCCGGCGCGGTCTCGGCGATCATGACCTTGTGGACCGTGTGGCCCTTGATGTCCATGCCGAGGATCTGCTGGGCCTTCTCGACCGCGTCCTGCGGGTCGGCGGCCAGCTTGACGCCGCCGGCCTTGCCGCGGCCGCCGACCTTGACCTGCGCCTTGACGACCGACTTGCCGCCCAGCCGCTCCGTCGCCTCGCGCGCCGCCTCAGGCGTGTCGATGACTTCACCGGCCAGCACCGGTACACCGTGCTTGGCGAAGAGGTCCCTCGCCTGGTACTCGAACAGGTCCACGCGCGTCCGTCCCTTTTCTGGTGATCGCGGTTCGTTGTCATGCGTGGGCGTGCCGCGCGCCCGTCTGGCGGGCGGAGGGCAACGTGACTGCTCTGTCACAAGGGAGGCGTACACGGTGTCCGTGGACGCGGCATGTCCGTCTCGCAGGTTATCCCCGGAGGCGGTGCGGCCCTAAATCGCAGATCACACCCGAGCGGTGATACCCGTCACAGACCGCAACCCTTTCCGGGGCCTCCGGACCCCGCCGCGACCGCCCTGTCCTGCGGATTTCGCGGCGCGCACCGGCCGGAGGCCGCCCGCGGGCCGCCGGTCGGCCACCCGACGGGCGCCCGGTAGGCATCCGGCGGGCACCCGGCGGTGGGAACCGGCCGCCCGCCGGTCGGTGACGGCCGCCGACCCGGCCACCGCCGAGCCGCCCTTCACTCTCCGCCCACCCCCGGTTGCGGGGTGTGACGCCGCTGTGCAGGCTGGACCCGTGCCGTGCGCCGCCGGCAGCCGGTCCGGCGCGCGGGCCGCCCACCGCTTGGGTCCGCTCGGCGGTCGGACCGGTGGTCGGCCCGGCGGTCCACCCGATGCGCAGGAGGCAGTCGTGCAGAGAAGGTTCCCCCTCGTCGCGGTGACCGGACTGGCCGCGCTCGCGCTGGCCGCCACCGGCTGCGGCGACTCGGACGGCGACGGCGAGCCCGCCGCCACCGTCACGGCGACCGCGACGGTCACCGGATCGCCCACCGGTTCGCCCACCGGTTCGCCCACCGCCACCGGATCCCCGACGGCCTCCCCCACCGGGCGGACGAGCAGCCCGGCGGCGGGGGAGAGCACCGGCCCCGTCCGCGCGTACCCCGGCGCCGACGTCGTCACCGAGGCCCCGGGCTTCGCGATGCTGCGCACCGACGACCCGGTGAAGGAGGTCGGCCAGTTCTACATCAAGCTCCTCCAGGACGAGGGCTGGGACATCACCTCCAAGTACGAGGGGGACACCAGCGTCCACCTGCTGGCCCGCAAGGACGGCCAGGGCCTGACCGTCCAGGTCAGCCCGACCGGCTCCGGGACGACGGTCTCGATCTCCTACTACGAGGTCTGAGCCGGCCGCTCAGGCCACGTCCGGGACGGGCAGCGGGCGCTTCTCCAGGGCCGCCGCCATCACCTCCGGGAACAGGTCCGGGGTGCAGGCGAAGGCCGGGGCGCCCAGGGCGGCCAGGGCCGCCGCGTGCTCGCGGTCGTACGCGGGCGCGCCCTCGTCGGAGAGGGCGAGCAGCGCCACGAACTGCACCCCGGCCGCCTTCATCGCCGCTACCCGCTTCAGCATCTCGTCGCGTATGCCGCCCTCGTAGAGGTCGCTGATCAGCACGACCACGGTGTCGGCGGGCCGGGTGATCTGCGACTGGCAGTAGGCGAGCGCCCGGTTGATGTCCGTGCCGCCGCCGAGCTGGGTGCCGAACAGCACGTCCACCGGGTCGTCGAGCTGATCGGTGAGGTCCACCACCGCCGTGTCGAAGACGACGAGCCGGGTGGCGATGGACCGCATCGACGCCAGGACCGCGCCGAACACCGACGCGTACACGACCGACGCCGCCATCGAACCGGACTGGTCGATGCAGAGCACGACCTCCTTCTTCACGGCCTGCGAGGCCCGCCCGTAACCGATCAGCCGCTCCGGGACGACCGTGCGGTACTCGGGGAGGTAGTTCTTGAGGTTGGCCCGGATGGTGCGGTCCCAGTCGATGTCCCGGTGCCGGGGCCGGCTGACGCGGGCGCTGCGGTCGAGGGCCCCGGTGAGGGTCGCGCGGGTGCGCGTGGCGAGGCGCTTCTCCAGGTCGTCCACCACCTTGCGGACGACCGCCCGCGCCGTCTCCCTGGTCGTCTCCGGCATGGCCTTGTTGAGGGAGAGCAGCGTGCCCACCAGGTGCACGTCCGCCTCGACGGCCTCCAGCATCTCCGGCTCCGTCAGCAGCGCCGAGAGGCCGAGCCGGTCGATGGCGTCGCGTTGCATGACCTGGACGACGGAGCTGGGGAAGTACGCGCGGATGTCGCCGAGCCAGCGCGCGACCGACGGCGCCGACCCCCCGAGCCCGGCGGACCGGTCACGCCGGCCCCGCCGGTCGGCGTCGCTCCCCGAACCGCCGTACAGGGCGCTCAACGCGCCGTCCATGGCCGCGTCGGTGCCCGTGAGCGTGTGGCCCGTGCCGTCCGCCGCTCCCCCGCCGAGCACCAGGCGCCAGCGCCGCAGCCGCTCGTCTCCGTCGGGCGCCGCCACGGCCCCCGCGCCGCCTCCCGCGAACCGTTCGCCGCCTGCCGTCACGTCCACCGGACCCCCCGCCCGCTCCTCGCCGTCCAGCACCGCCCGCTCCTCACCGTCCAGCACCCCCTGCGCCCCGAATCCCGCCTGCTCGGCACCGTCCACCACCGCCCGCACCCCGAATCCCGCCCGCTCCTCGCCGTCCGCCGGCGCGTGCGCGCCGGTCTCCGCCCGCTCGGCGCCGCCTGCCGTCGCTGTCATCCCGGCACCCCCGCGCACTCCTCCTCGGTCGGCTGCCGGTGTCCCAGCAGCAGGTCCAGCACGGGCAGCACCGCGTCGGCACGGGCCGCGTCGAGGCCGGGCCCGAAACCGGGCGCGCCCTCACCCGCGGGCGCGGTCCCGCCGCCCCCGGCGGGACCGCGCCGGACCAGTTCGCCCAGCGTGCGGCGCACACCCGGCTCGTACGCGCCGAACGTGCGCCGCAGCAGGGGCAGCACGTCCGTGAACGCCTCGGCGGGCACGGCCGTCAGCCACGCGTCGACCAGGGCGAGCAACCGCTCGTCGTGGACGAGCAGCAGGCCCCCCGAGCCGTCGCCACCCGCACCGGCGAAGCCCTCGACCCAGGCGGCGGCGTCCGCGGGCGCCGTGCCGGGTGACAGGGCGAGGCCCATCAGGCGAGCCGCCTCGTCCTCGGCGAGCCGCCCGTCGTCGAGCAGCAGGCGCGCGGCCCGCCCGCGCAGGGTGCCGGGGACGGCGTCGCGGCGCGCGAGCCTCTCCAGCACGTCCGCCCACCTCGCCACGACCCCCTCGGCCCCCGTACCCGAACCGGTGGCGGGGCCGGTGACCGAGTCGGCGGTCGGGCCGGCGGTCGGGCCGGTGCCGGTGCCCCTGCCGTCGGCCGAGTCCGAGCCCCCCTCCGTACCGGCGGCGCCCCCGCCCGTGTCCGGGAGCAGCCGGATCGCCGTGTGGACCGCGTCGACGTGGCCGCGCATCTCGGCGGCGCCGTCCGCGTCGAGCCCGGCGCAGGCCGGCGGCAGGCCGACGCAGACGCGCAGGGCCAGGCCCGTGGCGACCTCCGCGAGCGCTGCCGTCTCCGTGCCCCGCACGTCGCCGTAGCGCAGGGCGCGGGCGAGGGCGGGCAGGGCGCCGGCGAGGCGGCTCACGTCGGTGTCGACGGCGGCGCGGTCCGCGAGGGCCTTCATGACCAGCGGAAGCGCCTCGGGCAGGTCCGCGAGGAGGCACCGCTCGGCGAGGGCGGTGATGTCGGCGAGGGCCGTGGCGGACGCGGCCTCCGACACCGCCTTCGCCGTGGCGGCGGACAGCACCGTGGTCCCCCACGCTCCGGCCTCCGCGACCCGTACGCGCAGCTCCGGCTCCCAGCGCAGCCGCCAGCTCTCCCGGAACGTGCCCGTCCCGCGGGCCCGCTCCGGCGCGCCCCACTCGACGCCGAGCAGGCGCAGCCGGTGCAGGAGGCGGCTGCGGGCCGCGTCGGTGTCCTTGCGCAGGTCGAGGTCGACCTCCCGCTCGGCCGCCTCGGGCTTGAGCCGCAGGCTCCGCTGGAGGCGGTCGAGGTCCCGCTGGAGCGGTACGGCGGGCGCCCCCTCGGGCACCTCGCCCAGGACGTCCCCGACGACGAGCCGGTCGCGGATCAGGGCGAGCGGCACGTCGGAGCCGTCGCACATGACCGCGCGGACGGCGTCGGTCGTCTCGGAGAGCCCCGCGAGCGGGCGCCCGCGCATCGCGGCGAGGGACCCGGCGAGCCGGACGGCCTCGATGACGTGGGCGGTGGACACGGCGTGGTCCTCGTCGCGCAGCAGCCCGGCGGCCTTCGTCATCCACCGCTCGACGGGCCGGTCCGGGACGGCGAACAGGTGCCCGTACCAGCCGGGCGAGTCGATGCCGGCGCCGTACCCGGAACGGCGGGCGAGGCGGCGGTGCGTCCAGGGGACCCACGTCGTCTCCGCCCGCACCTTCGGCAGGCCCTTGAGGAGGGCGCGGTCGGCGGTCACCGTGTGCTTGGCGGCGAGCGCCGGGACGTGCCAGGCGCCGCAGACGACGGCGACGGCGTCGCCGTGCTCCTTGCGCGCGGCGCGCAGCCGCAGGCGCATGTGCGCCTCGCGGACGGGGTCGCGGGCGGTGCCGCCGTGGCCGTACGTCTCGCGCAGCGCCGTCATGGCCTCGGCGACGGCCGCGAACGGGGCGAGCGGGTCGCCCGTGCCCGCGGCGCGGTGCTCGACGGCGTCCTCCCACCAGCGCTCCGGGTCGTCGTACCCGGCGGTCTCGGCGAGCACGGCGAGGGGGTCGACGCGCAGCCCCGGCCGCGGCCCCCGACCCGGCGCCCGGCCCGGCTCGCCCTGGCGGCCCGGATCCCGGCCCGGCCCGTCGCGCCTCACGTCGGCGGACTGCTCGCCGGAGTCGTCGCCGCCCTCGTCGTCCTCCTCGTCGGACCACGTGGGGTCGCCCATCATGGCGAGCGAGTGGGCGGCCGGCAGGTCGAAGAAGTGGACGGCCGCGCCGTGGTCAAGCGCCCAGCGGACGGCCACCCACTCGGGGGAGAAGGCGGCGAACGGCCAGAACGCGGCCCGGCCGGGGTCGTCCACGGCGTGCGCCAGCAGGGCCACGGGCGGGCGCATCCGCGCGTCGGCGGCGAGCGGCAGCAGCGCGTCCGCCTCCGGCGGGCCCTCGATCAGCACGGCGTCGGGGCGGGCCGCGTCCAGGGCGGCCCGTACCGCGCGTGCGGACCCCGGCCCGTGGTGGCGCACCCCGAGCAGCAGGGGTCCGGTCACGCCGACACCTCCCGGCAGGCGCGGTAGAAGTCCTTCCAGCCGTCCCGCTCGCGGACGACGGTCTCCAGGTACTCCTGCCAGACGACGCGGTCGGCTGCCGGGTCGCGGACGACGGCGCCCAGGATGCCGGCGGCGACGTCGGCGGGACGCAGCACGCCGTCGCCGAAGTGGGTCGCCAGGGCGAGCCCGTTGGTGACGACGGAGATGGCCTCGGCGGTGGAGAGCGTGCCGGACGGGGACTTGAGTCTGGTGCGCCCGTCGGTGGTGACGCCGTCGCGCAGCTCGCGGAAGACGGTGACGACGCGGCGGATCTCGTCGATGCCGTCGGGCGCGCCGGGCAGGTCCAGGGAGCGGCCGATCTGCTCGACGCGGCGGGAGACGATGTCCACCTCCGCCTCCGGCGTCGCGGGGAGCGGCAGGACCACCGTGTTGAAGCGGCGACGCAGGGCGCTCGACAGGTCGTTGACGCCGCGGTCGCGGTCGTTGGCCGTGGCGATGAGGTTGAAGCCCCGCACGGCCTGCACCTCCTGGCCCAGCTCCGGGACGGGCAGCGTCTTCTCGGAGAGGATCGTGATGAGCGTGTCCTGGACGTCGGCGGGGATGCGGGTCAGCTCCTCGACGCGGGCCGTCATGCCCTCGGCCATGGCGCGCATGACGGGGCTGGGCACGAGGGCTTCGCGGCTGGGGCCGTGGGCGAGGAGGCGGGCGTAGTCCCACCCGTACCGGATGGCTTCCTCGGGCGTGCCGGCCGTGCCCTGGACGAGGAGCGTCGAGTCGCCGCTGACGGCCGCCGCGAGGTGCTCCGACACCCATGTCTTGGCCGTGCCGGGCACGCCGAGCAGGAGCAGCGCGCGGTCGGTGGCCAGGGTGGTGACGGCGACCTCCACGATGCGGCGCGGTCCGACGTACTTGGGTGTGATCACCGTGCCGTCGGGGAGCGTGCCGCCGAGCAGGTAGGTGGCGACCGCCCACGGGGAGAGCCGCCAGCGCTCCGGGCGCGGCCGGTCGTCGGCCGCGGCGAGCGCCTCCAACTCATGGGCGAACGCGTCCTCCGCGTGCGGCCGCAGCACCTCGGCCTCGGCCTCGGGACGGGCTTGCGCGTCGGTCGCGGAACCGGCTCGGGCGTGGTCTGCCTCGGTGGTCGCGGGCACGGTCATGGGATCCCCCTCCAGATCGTTCGATTCGTTCGACCGGGTCTGGAATCCACCGTGCACCACGCCACTGACAATCACTCGTCCGCGCAGGTCGGAGCGCGAACAAGGCCGCAGTCGACGGGCGCTGACGGGGGTGGGGGCGAGTCCGGGCGGGGCGCGTGGGGCTGGGTGGGGGGAGCGCAAGGCCGGGTGGGGACGAGTGGGGCCGGGTGGGCCGGTGGCCGTGAGCCCGGTGCCGGTGAGCGGAGGGCTGGAGGGCCGTTGCCGGTGGACTGTGGGCCGGTGCCGACGGCCCGTTGACCGGTGCCGACGGCCGGTGGGCGGTGCCGACGGCCGGTGGGCGGTGGGCGGTGCCGACGGCCGGTGGGCGGTGTCTCCGGGGCTGGGGGGAGGGGCCCGTGGGCCGGTGCCGACGGACCGGTACCGGCGGGGCCGTGGGCCGCCCCGCGTCGTGCGGGGCGGCCGGAGTGCCGGGCGCCCGGGTGACCCGGACTCTGGGTCCGGGTCACCCGGACGCCGAATTCCGGGCTGAGCCGGACGCCGGGTCCGGGGTCACCCGGACACCGGGTCCGGGGTGCCGGGGGCAGGCCCCGAGGGCCCCGGTCAGTCGGCGATCGGGGAGATCGCCACGCAGCTGAGCGTGGCGCCCGCGCCCTTGCCGGTGGCCTCCTTCAGCACCTTGCCCTCGTGGGTGATCTTGCAGGTGGCCTCGGCGCCGCCCTGGATGGCGACCGGCGTGACGAGCGGCGCCTCGATGCCCTTGAGCGTGACCGTCTTGGTCCACGGGAGGGTCGGCTTCTCCACGGTCTCGAGCTTCGGGTTCATCGCGTCGCCCCCGCCGCCGTTGTAGCTGATCGACTCGATGCCCGAGCCGGTCACCTCGTACGTCACCTGGTACGTCTCGTTCATCGCGTTGTCGACGCGCTCGGCGGCCTCGTCGGCCGCCTGCGAGCAGGCGCCCAGGGCGAGCGCGAGGCCCGCGGCGGCCAGGGCGGCGACGGCGGACCGGCTGATGCGGTTCATGGGATTCCCCCCGGAGTTCGTGTGTGGTGGGACAACGGTACGAGCGCGGTGCGCCCGCTCCCCCGGCGGGTCCGGGACGCCGCGGGCCCGGCCGGACGGGGCCGCGTGCCGGCGTCGTTGTCAGTGGCGGGTCCTACGGTCGGTGGCATGACTGATCAGGGGGTGCGCTGGACGGCGGAACAGGTGCTGGCTCTGGCTCCCGACGCCGCCTCGCGCAAAGCGGGAAGCAAGCTGGGCGCCGCCGGGCCGTGGTCCGCGACCGGGTGCGGCGAGGGCGGCGCGGTGTGGGGGCTGTGCAGAGGCAGCGGGAGCAGGCCGTACCAGACGGTGGTGGACATCGCGGGCCCGGCGTACAAGTGCAGTTGCCCGAGCCGGAAGTTCCCGTGCAAGCACGCGCTCGGGCTGCTGCTGCTGTGGGCCGCCGACCCGGGCGCCGTGCCGGCGGGGGCGGAGGCCCCGGAGTGGGTGCGGTCGTGGCTGGAGAGCCGGGGGGCTCGGGCGCGGGCTGTGCGGCAGCGCGAGGCCGCGGGCGGGACGGCCGACGAGGAGGCGGCGCGGCGCCGCGCGGCGGCCAGGGCGGCCCGTGCCACGGCGGGTGCGGAGGAGCTGGAGCAGCGCCTGGCGGACCTGGTGCGCGGCGGCCTGGCCTCCGCCGGGCAGGCGGGGTACGGGCTGTGGGAGGAGACGGCCCGCCGCATGGTGGACGCCCAGGCGCCGGGCCTGGCCGCGCGGGTGCGGGAGCTGGGCGCGATACCGGCTTCCGGTCCGGGCTGGCCGGCGCGGCTGCTGGAGGAGAGCGCGCTGACGCACCTGCTGGACCGGGCGTGGCTGGGCGTCGACCGGCTCCCGGAGCCGCTGGCGGCGACGGTCCGGACCCGCGTGGGACTGCCGGTGCCGGGGCGCGGCCCGGCCGTGCGGGACCGGTGGCTGGTCCTCTCCCAGTACGACACCTCCGACGGCCGGCTGACGACCCGCCGCATCTGGCTGTACGGGCGGGAGTCGGGGCGCACGGCGCTGCTGCTGTCGTTCGGGGCCGCCGGGCGGGCGCCGGACCTGGCGCTCGCGGTGGGGCTGGTCATCGACGCGGAGCTGTTCCCCCACCCCGGGGCGGGGCAGTTGCGGGCGGAGCTGGGCGAGAGGTTCGCCGCCCCCGTGCCGGGTGAGGCGCCGCCGCCCGGCGGGACGGTCGAGGACGCGCTGGACGCGTACGGGCTGGCGCTGCGGGACGATCCGTGGCTGGACTCGTGGCCGGTGACGCTGCGGGACGTGGTGCCGGTGCCCGCGGCGGAGGGCTGGCAGCTCGCCCAGGCGGACGGGGCCGCGGCACTGCCGGTGACCGGGTCGGCGACGGCCGGGGCGGGGCTGTGGCGGCTGGCGGCGGTGTCGGGCGGCGGGCCGGTCACCGTGTTCGGCGAGTGCGGGCACCGGGGGTTCACGCCGCTGGCCGCCTGGTCGCCGGACGCCCCCGGCACGGTATCGCTCACCTGACGGATCGAGGAGCAGACGACATGACCACGATGAGCTGGGAAGACCTCGTCACGTCGGCCCTCCTGGGCACGGACCGCCGCCCCCTCCCGCCCGGGGCCCGTACCCGGCCGCCCGCTGCCGGGGCCACCGCCCCGCAGGGGCCCCGGCAGCGGGGCGCCACGGCTGAGGGCACCGGGGCCTTGGACGCCGGAGCCGTGGACGCGGGGGACGGGCATGCGGGAGCCGTGGACGCGGGGGACGGGCATGCCGGAGCCGTGGACGCCAGGACCGAGGGCACCGGTAAGGAGGGCACCCGTAGGCAGGGCACCGGCCCCGGGAGCACCGGGCAGCCCCTGGACCCGCCGCTCGCGCTGCTGGGCGCGGCGGCCGTGCAGACCGTGCGGCGGCGGGCCGGGCTCGTCCCGGCCGTCGCCGCGCCCCTGCCGCCGCCCGCGCCGGGCGACGCGCGGCCTCCGCTCCCCGAGGCCGCCGCGCGGCGACTGGCGCAGCTCCTCGCGGACCGGCCGTCGGCGGGCGGGGGCGGTCGCCGGGGCGCCGCCCCGGACCTGACGGAGCTGCTGCCGCAGTGGCTGGCCGCCGCCGACGCGTACGGCTACCGGGCGCCCGCCGCGGCCCTGCCCGCCCTGCTCGACGCGGCGCGGTCCCGTACCGATCTGCGCCCGCAGGCCCTGGCGTTCGGTGGGCCGCGCGCGCTGTGGCTGGCCGGGTTCAACCCGGAGTGGAGGTTCGCCCTGCGCGGGGCGTCCGGAGGCACGGCGCTGCCCGCGCCCGAGGACTCAGGGGGCGTGCGGCGGCTGTGGGAGGAGGGCCTGTTCGCGGAGCGGGTCGCGCTGCTGGGGGCCGTACGGGCGCACGACCCGGGCGCGGCCCTGCGGCTGCTGGCCTCGACGTGGGCGAAGGAGCGGGCCGAGGACCGGCTGATGTTCCTCGACTCGCTGCGCACGGGCCTGTCCCCGGCCGACGAGGAGTTCCTGGAGGGCGCGCTGTCGGACCGGAGCCGCAATGTGCGTTCCGCGGCGGCGGAGCTGCTGTCGGCACTGCCCGGCTCGGCGTACGCGGCGCGGATGGCCGCGCGGGCGGCGAGCTGCGTGGGCCTCGACCACACGGCGGGGCAGCCGACGGTCGCGGTGGAGGCGCCGCACGAGTGCGACGCCGCGATGCAGCGCGACGGTGTCGTACCGCAGCCGCCGGCCGGCCGGGGCAAGCGGTCCTGGTGGCTGGGCCAGCTCGTGGAGGCGGCGCCGCTCGCGGTGTGGGGGGAGCGGCTCGGCGGGCGGACGCCCGAGGAGGTCGTCGCCCTGCCGGTGGCGGACGACTGGCGGGACGAGCTGCACGCCGCGTGGTGCAGGGCGGCGGTGCGGCAGCGGGACGCGGCGTGGTCGCGGGTGCTGCTGGGCCCGGCGTCGGCACCGCCCTCGGCAGGGCCCGGCGCCGCGTCGTCGGCGGCGCTGCTGTCGACGCTGCCGGACGGCGAGCGGGCGGAGTGGGTGGCGGCGTTCGTCGCGTCGCACGGCCTGCCGGAGGCCTTCCAGCTGCTCGGCGTGTGCGCGGTGCCGTGGTCGGGGGCGCTGGGCCGGGCGGTGGTCGACGCGTTGGACGTCGCGCGCGAGGCGGGCGGCTATCCCTGGAGCTTCAGCGGGGTGATGGGGCTGGCGGAGCGGTGCCTCGATCCGGCGGAGGCGGGCCGGCTGGAGTCGATGACGGCGGCGTCGGACGAGGGCGGGGATGCGGCGCCGGGCGCCGGGGGGTACTGGGCGGAGGCGTTCCAGCGGCTGGTCGCGACCCTGCGCCTGCGCGCCGCGATGCACGAGGAGCTGGCGGGCCGGACGGGCTGAGCGGCACCGGACGGAGCCGCCGTGCCAAGGCCGCGCGGCGCCCCGGCCCGCCGTCCCCTGCGGGGCGGCGTCCGACGGGGCGCCGGGCGGCGGGGAGCCCACGGTGGAAGGGCCGTGCGGGGGCGGTCTCCAGCCCCCGGGCGCGGCTCCCGGCACACCCTGGTCCGGGCTGCCGGGCCCCGCTTGGCAGCGCGGCTCCCGGCAGGGCGCTCGACGGGGCACGCGGCGGAGAACGCCCCCGTGGACGGCGACCGGCGCGCGGGCGCCCGGCGGAAAGGCCGCGCGAAGGGCGATCAGCGGGTCACCCGACCGCCCGGACGGGGAAGGCGCCTACCCGACCCGGCCGGTACGGGGAGCGCGACGGACCGGGCACGACGGCAGCGAGGGTCAGCGGGAGAGGCGCTCGGCTGACAGCGCCCAGACGGGCGCGGGCGCGCGGATGGACCACCGGCCGACGGCGGAGTCCCGGCCGCGAGGACGGGACGGGGTAGGGCCGGCGGCGGAGAGGAGGCACGGCCGAGGGCGCGCGAAGGCCGGGCCGGGACGGGGGCCGGCCGGGCACGGGTGCCGGGCCGGGGACGGCGCCCGGCGGGCACGGGTGGGGGCGCCCCGCCGGGGCGCCTTCCCTCACGCCGGGTGGTGTCAGGCCCCGGTCGGCTGGCGGACGTGGGCGTTGACCCAGTCCACGATGGACGCCGTCGTCGCGCCGGGCGTGAAGATCGCGGCGACGCCCTTCTCCTTGAGCGGCGGGATGTCGTCCTCCGGGATGATGCCGCCGCCGAAGACCTTGATGTCCTCCGCGTCGCGCTCCTTCAGCAGCTCCAGCACACGCGCGAACAGCGTGTTGTGGGCGCCGGAGAGGATCGAGAGCCCGATCGCGTCGGCGTCCTCCTGGATCGCGGTGTCCACGATCTGCTCCGGCGTCTGGTGGAGGCCGGTGTAGATGACCTCCATACCGGCGTCACGCAGCGCCCGCGCGATCACCTTCGCACCGCGATCGTGGCCGTCGAGACCCGGCTTGGCCACCACCACGCGGATCGGACCGGTCACACCCATCACTGCCTCCACATGCGTCCCCCGTACCTGTGTGCCGGGGAGGTGAACGAACGTTATCGCCAGCATCCCGCAACCGGCCGTTTCACGGTCAAGAGGGAGGGGGAAATCACACGTGGGCATTGTTCTCCGCGCGTCGTTCCCCATCGGGCGGGCCAGGGGCCGCCGCCGGCGCGCGAGCCGATCCGGAGCCGCGACGAGGTCGTCGTACCCCCGTACCGTCAGCCGCGCGGCAGGGGCGTAGGACGCATCCCCACCCTCGGGCGCGGCCCCGCCCGAGGTGTACGAGGGCCGGAGCCGCCCCTCGCACGCGCCCCTCCGCCTGCCGCCCACCACCGCTGCACCTCCGCGCGCGGCCCGCACGCCCACGCACGCGATCCGCCCCACCGCTTCCGCACGCCCCACGCACGCGATCCGCCCCACCGCTTCCGCATGCGCCCGTCCGCTCCCCGACGCGAGGACCCGCGCCCATGTGAAGCCCATCGCCGCCGCCTTCCGCATGGCTCCGCTCGGGCTTCCGTTTCCGCTCGGGGGTCGCCTTCCGGCCACATGGCCACGGCGTGAAGTCGCCACCACAGATCGAACGTGTTTCGAACGTACGGCCAAGGCTCGGTGTGCGCTCCGCCGAAAGGCGTCCGAATGCCCCGTTCCGTGAGGCGTAAACCCCACCGAAGATTGTCGGTTGCGCATACCGCCGGGTACAGTCGCGCCCACTGCTTCCCCTCCGGGTGCCCGTCAGGGTCGGCCCGGAACTGGTCCTGCTGCCGAGGCGAGAGAGAAGTTGGTGAACGACCAGCACCCCCACGCCGGCTACGTCGGAGACGACGCGTATGCCACGGGCAGCTTCACGACCTACACGACCAGTGAGAACGGCTACGACGGCGGCTACCAGACCGCCGCGTACGGCACCGGGTCCTACGGCACCGGCACCCACGCCCCCGCCTCGTACGACACCGGAGCCCACCAGACGGCCGACCCCCTCTACGGCGGCTACGACGCCGGGCACGGCGGCCAGTACGACACCGCCCAGTGGTCCGACACCACCGCGTCCACCACCTCCGCGTACACCGCCTACGCCGACCCGTCCGCCACATCCGGCCAGTGGGGCGCGGCGAGTTGGAGCCAGGAGCAGGGCGACCAGCAGTACGCGGCCGCGACCGCCCCCACCTACGGGACGACCGGTGAGTGGTACGGCCAGGCCGCCGGCGGCGACGCGTCCGCCCCGGGCGCCTGGGACACAACCGGCACGACGGACACGACCGGTGCATTCGACACCGCCGCATTCGACACCGCCGCGTACGCCCCCGCCTCCTACGAGACCGGCGCCTACGACGCCACCGCGTGGAACCACGCCTCCGAGGAGACCCGCGCCACCGCGGCGTTCGTCCCGGAGCAGTACGACTACTCCCCCGCCGACGACGGCCCGCGGGCCGAGCAGGCGGAGCCCACCGCCGAGGCGGACGGCGACACCGGCACCACCTACGGCGGCGACTCCGACGCGGAGGGCCTCCCGGCCCAACCGGCGGGCGACTTCGCCGAGGACCTCCCCGACGACCTCGACGGCGACGGGCCGTCCACGCAGACCTTCGAGGTGCTCGACGACCTGGGTGGACCCGACGACCGGGAGCACGCGGACGACGCCGACGCGCTCGACGCCCTCGACGAGCCGGTCGCCGTCGCCGCCTCGGCCCGCACGGCCCGCCGCGCCGGCGGCAGCCGCGGCCGGCGCCGCACCCCCGCCCGGCGCTCGGCGCTGCTGACCGTCGCCGTGCCGTCGGCGTGCGTCATGGGCGTCGCCGGGATCGCCGCCGCGTCCGTCAGCGGCCTCACCGGCACCGAGCAGAAGGACGACGGCAAGGCCGTCACCGCCGCCGACCCGGCGTCCGTGAAGCCCGCCGTCGCCAACAGCGCCCTCGACACCCAGCTCGCCGCGCTCGACGCCGAGGCCCTCGACTTCGGCGACCGCGCCAGCCGCACGCAGGAGCGCATCGACCTCAAGGCCCGCCAGGAGGCGGAGCGCAAGAAGCGCGAGGAGGAGGCCAAGCGCCGCGAGGCCATGCGCCCCAAGTTCGCGCTGCCCGTGGCGCTCCGCCAGCTCAGCGCCGGCTACGGCCAGTCGGGCGTCAACTGGATGTCGCTGCACACCGGCATCGACTTCCCCGTCCAGTACGGCACGCCGGTGATGGCCGCGACGGACGGCACCGTGCGGACGCAGTGGAACGGCGCGTACGGCAACATGGTGATCGTCACCGCCAAGGACGGCACGGAGACCTGGTACTGCCATCTGAGCAGCGCCAAGATCCGCTCGGGTTCCGTGAAGGCGGGCGACGTCATCGCCTACTCGGGCAACTCGGGCAACTCCACCGGCCCGCACCTGCACTTCGAGGTCCGGCCGGGCGGCGGCGCCGCGATCGACCCGGAGGCGTGGCTGCGCAGCCACGGCCTCAGCCCCACCGGCTGACCCACCCGCGCAACGCGCCCCCAGGGGCCCACGGGGCCCGCCCGCCCCTGCGGGCCCACGGCGCGACCGCGGCCGGGCCGCCACAGTACCCGCCGGGGCTCACACCCGGAGGTCCCGGCCCCGCAGGCTCGAGCCCCTGCGGGTTCGAGCCCCTGAGGTCCCGGCCCCGCGGGTGCCGGCCCCCGGGACCACCGCACCGGGGGCTCACGTCCGACGGGGCTACAGCTTCTCCACCGGCGCGTAGCGCAGCAGCAGCCGCTTCGGCTTGTCGTCGCCGAAGTCGATCGTCGCCTGGGCGTCGCCGCCCGTGCCCGTCACCGCCGTCACCGTGCCGAGGCCGAACTGGTCGTGCGTGACCCGGTCGCCCACGGACAGCGAGATCACCGGCTTGTCCGCCGCACGGCGCGTGGCGAAGCCGGAGGGGCCCGAGCGGGCGCGGGACGCCGACAGGGACGCGGCCACACCCGACGCCGGGCCCGGCGCGCCGGACGGCGCGGCGGCCGTCCTCCCCGTGCGCTTCCACTCCACGTACTGCGGCGGGATCTCCTCCAGGAACCGCGACGGCGGGTTGTACGCGGGCTGGCCCCACGCGCTGCGCATCGCGGAACGCGTCAGATACAGCCGCTCCCGCGCGCGGGTGATGCCCACGTACGCGAGGCGGCGCTCCTCCTCCAGCTCCTTGGTCTGGCCGAGGGCGCGCATGTGCGGGAAGACGCCGTCCTCCATGCCGGTCAGGAACACGACCGGGAACTCCAGGCCCTTCGCCGTGTGCAGCGTCATCAGCGTGATGACCCCGTCGCCGTCCTCGTCGCCGTCCGGGATCTGGTCCGAGTCCGCGACCAGCGCGACCTGCTCCAGGAACTCCGCGAGCGTGCCCGCGCCCTCGTCCTCGCCGCGCTCCTGCTCGAACTCCAGGGCGACCGCGGCGAGCTCCTGGAGGTTCTCGATCCGCGTCTCGTCCTGCGGGTCCGTCGACGCCTGGAGCTCCGCGAGGTAGCCGGTGCGCTCCAGGACGGCCTCCAGGACCACGGCCGGACCGGCGCCGGACTCGACGACCGTGCGCAGCTCCTCCATGAGGGTGTTGAACCGCTTCACGGCATTCGCCGAGCGGGCCGCCATGCCGTACGCCTCGTCCACCCGCTTCAGGGCCTGCGGGAAGGTGATCCTCTCGCGCAGGGCGAGGGCCTCGATCATGGCCTCGGCGCGCTCGCCGATGCCGCGCTTCGGCACGTTGAGGATGCGGCGCAGGGGGACGGCGTCCTCCGGGTTGGCGAGGACGCGCAGGTACGCGAGGACGTCGCGGACCTCCTTGCGCTCGTAGAAGCGGACACCGCCGACGACCTTGTAGGGCAGGCCGACGCGGATGAAGACCTCTTCGAAGACGCGCGACTGGGCGTTGGTCCGGTAGAAGACGGCGACGTCGCCCGCCTTCGCCTCCCCGGCGTCGGTCAGCCGGTCTATCTCGTCGGCGACGAACTGCGCCTCGTCGTGCTCGGTGTCCGCGACGTAGCCGGTGATGCGGGCGCCCTCGCCGGCCTGGGTCCACAGGTTCTTGGGGCGGCGGCTCTCGTTGCGCTCGATGACGGCGTTGGCGGCGGAGAGGATGGTCTGGGTGGAGCGGTAGTTCTGCTCCAGCAGGATCGTCGTCGCGTCCGGGTAGTCCTCCTCGAACTGGAGGATGTTGCGGATGGTCGCGCCGCGGAAGGCGTAGATCGACTGGTCGGCGTCGCCGACGACGCACAGCTCGGCCGGGACCGGGTCGTCGTCGCCGCCCGGCTGGCCGACCAGCTCGCGCACGAGCGTGTACTGCGCGTGGTTGGTGTCCTGGTACTCGTCGACGAGGACGTGGCGGAAGCGGCGGCGGTAGTGCTCGGCGACGTCGGGGAACGCCTGGAGCAGGTGGACCGTCGTCATGATGATGTCGTCGAAGTCCAGGGCGTTGGCCTCGCGCAGCCGCGCCTGGTACATGCGGTAGGCCTCGGCGAGGGTCTTCTCGAAGCCGTCCGTCGCCTGGTCGGCGAAGGTCTCCTCGTCGATGAGCTCGTTCTTGAGGTTGGAGACCTTGGCGCTGAAGGACTTCGGCGGGTACCGCTTCGGGTCGAGGTCCAGGTCGCGGCAGACCAGGGCCATGAGCCGCTTGGAGTCGGCGGCGTCGTAGATCGAGAACGACGAGGTGAAGCCCAGTCGCTTGGACTCCCGGCGCAGGATGCGGACGCACGCGCTGTGGAACGTCATGACCCACATGGCGGAGGCGCGCGGGCCGACGAGCTGCTCGACGCGCTCCTTCATCTCGCCCGCGGCCTTGTTGGTGAACGTGATGGCCAGGATCTGGCCGGGGTGCACGCTCCGGGTGCCGAGGAGGTGCGCGATGCGGTGGGTGAGCACGCGGGTCTTGCCGGAGCCCGCGCCCGCGACGATGAGCAGCGGCGTCCCGTGGTGGACGACGGCGGCCCGCTGCTGCTCGTTCAACCCGTCGAGCAGGGCGCCGGGGTCGACGACCGGACGCGGGGAGCCGTCCCGGTAGTACGGGTCGCGGGCCGGGGGCACGTCGAACTTCCCCTCGAAGAGGTCGTACGGGACCTCCTCCACGGCCGGGGGGACCTCGGAGTCCTCGGGGGGCGGCGGCTCCTCCGCGCGGTGGTCGCGGAGGTCCGCCAGGAAGCTGTCGTCAAAGAGGCTGCTCATCGCCTACCGAGTCTAGGCGGCCCCACTGACAGCCCGGGCCGGAACGCCGCCCCTCGCGGTGCGCCACCGGCCGGTCACGGGCGGCGAGCCGGGTGGCCCCGGACTCGGGGCGCCCGGGGCCACCTCGGGCGCCCACCTGGGCGCCTCGGGGCGCACGCGGGCGCCTGGGGCCGGGGCCGGGCGGGAGCGGCGGGGTCCGGTGCGGGGACGGGGTCCGCCGGCACGGAGGGCGGGCCGACGCGGGGGCGGGGGCCGCCGGCTCGGAAGGCGGTCCAGGCGCGGGGGCGCCCCCGCGCCTGGTCCGGGCGCGGGGGCGGGGCTGTCCGGTCGGGGCGCGGGCGGCCGTCAGGTCCAGAGGGTGGCGATGAAGACGTTCGCCATGGTCAGGGCGCCGACCGCCGCGAAGGCGCCCTTGCCGGCGCGCTCGTCGTCGCGCTTGACGTAGACCAGGCCGAGGATGACCACCAGCAGCGCCAGCTTCACGCCGATCTTGACGTGGTCGAGCGCGGCGCCCTGGGCCTCGTTGAGGCCGACGAGCACCATGCCGGTGACGAGCATGGTCAGCGCGCCGTGGAGCATGGCCGGAACCATGCGGGCCGTGCCCGCGCCGATCGCCTTCATCTGGGTCAGGAAGCCGCCGAGCAGGGCGGCGATGCCGATGACGTGGAGGGCGACGAAGACGTTGATGAGGACGTTCATGGGGCGGAGCCTAGCCGTGGCCCTACCACCGCCCCTCAGGCAGGTCCACCGCTTTCGCCGCAACGGTCACGACCCATGCGGAAGGTGTGATTCCGATTGTCCGATTCCGACTGCGAGTCGTCCCGCAACCGACAGCTGCGGCCACTTCCGGTCACCCCGCCGCCTCTCCCCCGGTCGCACCCCTAGCGTCCTCCTCCGGACGGCCCGGTCCCACCGGTGCCGCCGTCCGCAGCACAGCACCGAAGGGAAGTGAGCGCCCCCGTGGCAGCGCATCGGAAGCCGAGGCCCGCGTTCGGCGCACAGGCGGGCCGCACGGCCGCCACCCTGGCCCTGGCCGGGGCCGCGACCGCCACCGCCTTCGAGGGCCCCGCGCACGCCGACCCGCGCCCCACCGCCACCCAGGTCAGGGCCCAGGTCGACCGGCTCCACCGGGAGGCGGAGGCGGCGACCGAGCAGTACAACGGCGCCAAGGAGCAGGCGGACACGGCACGGGCCCGGATCGACGCCCTGCGCGACGAGGCCGCCCGCCGTACGGAGCGCGTCAACGCCGGGCGGGACGCGCTCGGCGCCACCGCCGCCGCCCAGTACCGCGCCGGCGCGCTGAGCCCGGCCCTGCAGCTGGCGCTCTCCTCCGACCCCGACCGGTACCTGCGGGGCGCCGCGCTCGCCGAGCGGATCGGCGAGCGGCAGGCCGACACGCTGGCGGGCCTGCGCGGCCAGCGCGTCGCCATCGACCGGCTCCGCGCGGAGGCGGGCGACCGGTTCCGCGAGCTGCGGGGCCACGAGGCGGAGCTGCGCCGCCAGAAGGCCGCCGTACAGGACCGGCTGGCCGCCGCGGAGAAGCTGCTGGCCCGCCTCACCGCCGCCGAGCGGGCCGCGTACGAGGCCGCCACGCGCGCGCGGGAGACCGGTACCGCCGGTTCCGGTCCGGGCGGCGGTGCCGGGGCGGGGGCCGACCGCGCCGGCCGGACGGGCGGGGGCGCGCGGACGGCGCCGGCCGGTGTGGGAGCGCCCACCTCGCGCGCGGCGCGGGCCGTCTCGTACGCGTACGGGGCGATCGGCAAGCCGTACGTGTGGGGCGCGACCGGGCCGTCGGGGTACGACTGCTCGGGGCTGGCCCAGGCCGCGTGGCGGGCGGCCGGGGTGTCGCTGCCCCGGACCACCTACTCGCAGATCAACGCCGGGCAGCGGATCTCCCGCGCCCAGCTCGCCCCCGGTGACCTGGTCTTCTTCTATCCGGGCGTCAGCCACGTCGGGATCTACGTCGGCGACGGCCGGATGATCCACGCCCCGCGCACGGGCTCGACGGTCCGGCTCGCGTCCATCGACGACATGCCCTGGGCGGGCGCCACGCGGGTGGCCTGACCCGCCACCGCCCGGCCACCGGACGGGTCCCGGAGCCGGCCGGGCAGGCCCCGCCGGGCACCGCCGTCCGGGCCCCACCGGCCCCCCGCCGCCCGCTGCCGTCCGGGCCCCACCGGCCGGACCCGGACGGCAGCATGGCGCCGGAGGCCGGTCGGGGGTCGGACGGGCATCGGGTGCCAGGCAGCAGCCGGGCGCCACCGGGCCGTTTCCGGGGCAGGCCGGGCAGGCCCCCACCAGTCGGCGGGCAGGCGGTCGCCGCGGCAGCCAGGCGCCGGGCGGCAGCCGGGTTTCGGTCGGGGGGCCTGGTTTCGGTCGGGTGCCGGACGTGGGCCCGCCGAATGCGGTCGGGGGCCGGATGCCGGTCGGCCGGGCGGCCGGTCGGGCGTCGGGTGCCGGTCGGGCGCGAGGCCGCCACCGGTCGCCGCTCGGGCCGGACACCACGGCCGGACGCCGGGCGCCGCCGAGTCGGGCGGGGCCCACGAGGGCACGGCCCCCGGCCCCCGGCCCGCCGGGCGGCGGGCGGCGGTCGGCGGTCGCCCCGGCCGGTCACCGGGGCTGCGGCCAGCCGGTCGGCACGGGGCGGCCACCGGCACCGGGCCGCGGTCGCCGAGCGGCCCTCAGCTGCGGTCAGCGGCCGGGGGTCAGCGCCGCTCGGCCCGCGCCTTCCAGCCGGGCGGTCAGCCAGGTGAAGACGGCGGGGACCTCGGCCGCCCAGGTGGAGGTGCGGTGGCCGCCGGTGACCCGGCGGACCTCCACCCGGGTCGGTGACTGGGCCGCGGCCCGCAGGTCGAGGCCCTGGCGGTACCCGTCGTCGCCGTCGCCGGTCACGAGCAGGTGCAGGCGGGGCGGCGCGGGGGCCTGCCGCAGCAGGGTGAGCGGGTCGTTGGCGCGGCGCAGCGCCGGATCCCTGCCGGTGATCGAGTCGGGTTCGGCGGCCGGGTCGTTGTAGCCGGACATGCTCACCGCGTACCGGTAGCGGTCCGGGTGCGCCACGGCGATCTTCGCCGCGCAGTGGCCGCCGGCCGAGAAGCCCGCGGTCGCCCAGCCGTCGGCGGTGGCGACCGCGCGGAAGTGGTCGGTGACCATCTTGCGCACGTCCACGCTCACCCATGTCGCGGCGTTGACGACGCCGGGCACGTTGGCGCAGCCCGCGTCGGCGTCCCCGAGGAGCTTGGTGCGGGGCGCGACGAGGATGAAGGGGGCCACCGTGCCGTCCCGCATCAACGGCTCCAGCTGCTCGGTGACGCGCAGCCCCGCGAACCACGACGACGGGGTGCCGGGGTAGCCGGAGAACAGCTCCACCACGGGGAACCTGACGTGCCGGTAGGCGGGGTCGTCGTACTGCGGGGGCAGCCACACGTACACCTCGGCGCTGACGCCCGACACCTGGCCCTTGAGGAGCGTGGTGCGGACCCGTCCGTCGGCGACCGCCGAGGCGGGGCGGAAGGACTGCGCGGTCTTCGGCAGGTCGGCGATCCGGCGTCCGCCGAGCCCGTCCCGGCCCAGGTCGGGGGCGGCGGCCACGTGGTCCTCCCGGCCCAGGAGGTCGTCCCAGTCGCTGAACAGGCCGTTGGCGTTGTTCACCGCGACGAGGACCACCAGCATCGCGGTCACCTGGGCGAAGCCGATCATCAGCAGCCGCGCCAGGCCCCGTACGAGGAGCGGACCCCGGACCCGGCTCCACAGCGCGAAGGGGAGCGCGACCGCCAGGACGGCGAGCACGACCGCCGTCACGAGGAAGGGTGTACCCGTCAGGCTCATCACGGCCAGTAGGAGGGCCCGCGGATGCGGCGGGTTGCCACCGCGGTCCACCGATCACGCCACACACCGGCGCATGCCGCCCCAATCCACCGGAACGAGGCCCCCCGAGCCCCTGACGGACCCGGGGACCCGCCCAGGGGCCCGAGGGCCCGCCGAGGGATGGGCCACCGGACTCCGTGGCCCGCCCGCCCAGCTCCGCCCCCGCCCGGGCCACCCGCGACGGGGTCGTCCGGGCCGGGGTCGCCCGGCCCGGGGTCGTCCGGGCCGGGGTCGTCCGGGCCGGGGTCGTCCGGGCCGGGGTCGCCCGGCCCGGGGTCGCCCGGGCCGGGGTCGCCCTCGCTCAGGTCAGCGCGTCTCGCGTCCGACCGCGCCCGGGTCACCGCGCCCGTGTGATCCGCGAAGGCCACCCGCTCCCCGGACCGCCGGACACCCCCGTCCCCGAACCACCCGGCCTCCCCGGCCCGGACCGTCCCGCCCAGACCGCCCCGCCCAGACAGGGGCAGGGGCGCACGGCCGGCCGGCGCCCGCCGCGCTCGCGTCGCCGCCGCGCGGGCGGCGTGTCACACCAGGCGGCGGGCGGTCGCCCAGCGGGTCAGCTCGTGGCGGTTGGACAGCTGGAGCTTGCGGAGCACCGCCGACACGTGCGACTCGACCGTCTTCACCGAGATGAACAGCTGCTTGGCGATCTCCTTGTAGGCGTAGCCGCGCGCGATGAGCCGCAGCACCTCCCGCTCCCGCTGCGTGAGCCGGTCCAGGTCCTCGTCGACGGGCGGCGCGTCGGTGGAGGCGAACGCGTCCAGCACGAACCCGGCCAGGCGCGGCGAGAACACCGCGTCGCCCTCCTGCACCCGGAAGATCGAGGCGATCAGGTCGGCGCCGGTGATGGTCTTGGTGACGTATCCGCGCGCGCCGCCCCGGATGACGCCGATGACGTCCTCCGCCGCGTCGGACACGGAGAGCGCCAGGAACCGCACCGGATCCTCCGGGGCGGCCGTCAGCGCGGCGCAGCGGCGCAGCACCTCGACCCCGCCGCCGCCCGGCAGGTGCACGTCGAGCAGGACCACCTCGGGACGCGCCGCGTGGATGACGGCGACGGCCTGGTCCACGTCGGCGGCCTCGCCGACGACCTCCACCCCGGTCTCGTCCGTGCGGCCGATCTCGGCCTGCACGCCCGTGCGGAACATCCGGTGGTCGTCGACGAGCACCACCCGCACCCGGCGCTCGGCCGTCTCCCCGGCCTCCTGTACGCCCGTCGTCGTCATCCGTCCGTCTCCTCCGCCCTGTCCATCTCCAGTTCGACCTCCGTGCCCTCGCCGGGGGCCGTCCGCACGCGCGCGGAGCCGCCGTTGCGCCGCATCCGGCCGATGATCGACTCCCGTACGCCCATCCGGTCCTCCGGCACGGCGTCGAGGTCGAAGCCGGGCCCCCGGTCCCGTACGGAGACGAAGACCGTGCGGCCCTCCACCTCCGCGTAGACCTGCACGGCTCCGCCCCCGCCACCGTACTTGGCGGCGTTGACCATCGCCTCGCGCGCGGCCTGCATCTGCGCGGCCAGCCGCTCGTCGAGCGGGCAGTCGCCGACGACCACCACCTCCAGCGGCACACCGTGCTTGTCCTCCACCTCGGCGGCGGCCCTGCGGACCGCGTCGGCGACGGTCTCCGGCTCGTCCGCCTCGTCCTTGCCCGTGCCCTCGGGCCGGTACAGCCAGTTCCGCAGCTCGCGCTCCTGGGCGCGGGCGAGGCGGCGGACCTCGGCCGCGTCGTCGGCGCTGCGCTGTATCAGCGTCAGCGTGTGCAGGACGGAGTCGTGGACGTGCGCGGCGACCTCGGCGCGCTCCTGGGCGCGGATGCGCATGGTCCGCTCCTCGGACAGGTCCTGCGACATCCGTATGAGCCAGGGCCCGGCCAGCAGGGCCATGCCGGCGAGCACCGCCATCGCGGCGGTCAGCGCCGTGCCGAGCTGGGCGGCGGAGCCGCGCACCACCAGGAAGACGGTGACGCCCAGGCCGACGAGCGCCACCCCGGCGAGACCCCGCGCGAGCTGGAACAGCCTTTTGCGGCTGCCCGGTTCGGTCCACCGGGCACGGCGGGCGTTGTCCGCCTGACGCCACACCAGGACGACGCCGACCCCGACGAGGAGGGTGGGCCACACGTACCGGTTGGCGTCGCCGCCGAGGTCGACCGTCCCGGCGAAGACGGCCGCGCCGACCAGCAGGGCGATCAGCGCGACGGCCTGGCCCCGGTCGGGCTTGCGCAGGCGGCGGCGCCCGTCCGCGGTGGTCTCGAACAGCGTCCTCGGCTCGCTGGACCGGCCGCCCACGCCGAGCGGTACGGCGATCCAGAACGCCGCGTACAGCAGGACGCCGAGCGGGCCGTGCGCGAGGAACAGTCCGAGGAAGGCGAGCCGCACCCACACGACGGGCAGTCCGAGGTGCCCCGCCAGACCGCGTGCGACGCCGCCGAGCATCCGCCCGTCGGCGCTGCGGTAGAGCTTGCGCACGGGCGGATCGTCGGTGGTCTCGGGCACGCGGACGGCGACTGGCATGCGTCGATCGTCACACGCCTCCGTCCCTCGGGACATCAGGGTCTGCCCTGACCCGGACCCTGACAACGCCCTGGCCCGGCCCCGTGGGACGGGGCCGGGAATATCAGGGTCCGGCCAGGGTCGTCACGGGTGCCGCCGGCGGCGGCGGCCGGTCACCATGGTCGTATGACGAGTCCGACGCCCACCCCGGAGGCGCCCGAGGCCCCCGGGCACCACCCGCCGCACCCCGCGCCGCTGCGCCGCACGCGGCGGCAGAAGATCGTGGCCGGGGTGTGCGGCGGCCTGGGGCGCCACTTCGACCTCGACCCGGTCGTGTTCCGGGTCGCGACGGGCGTGCTCGCGGCGGCCGGCGGCATCGGCCTGATCTTCTACGGCTTCGCCTGGCTGTTCGTCACGGCGGACGGCGAGGACGAGAACGAGGCACGGCGGCTGCTGACCGGCCGGGTCGACGGCGCGTCGCTCGTGGCGATGCTGATGGCCCTGGTCGGCTGCGGACTCTTCCTGTCGATGGTGGGGGGCAACGGCGGGACGATCGGCTTCGCCACGCTCCTGGTGTGCGGGGTGAGCGGGGCCGCCGCCTGGTCGCAGCGGCGGCGGCTGGCCGCGCCGGGCGAGCCCGCGGCAGACCCGGCGCACCCGGTCGGCCCGGACGCCCCGCCGGAGACGAAGGCCCCGCCGGAGACCAAGGCGCCGCCCCCGCCGGGCGCCCCGTCGTGGTGGCGCGACCCGATAGTCAAGGACGGGTCGACGGGGCCTGTGCCGATGGGCTACTTGTGGGGCCCCACCGAGGGCCCGCACGCGGGGCTGGCCAAGGACCCGCACCGGGCCTGGGGGGCGCTGCCCGCGACCGCGGCGCCCGCGCCGGGCGACGCTCCGGCCGCCGCGCCGCGCGGGCCGCGGTCCATCGGCGGCCTCGTCCTGGTGCTCGCCGTCCTGGCGGGATGCGCCGGCACCGCCGCGGCGTGGGGCGCGCACCCGCTGGGGGTGAGCCTCCAGTTCGGCCTGGGGGCGGCGCTCGTCGTGTTCGGGCTCGGTCTGGCGGTCGGCTCGCTGCTGGGCCGCACCGGTGCGGGGACGGTGTTCATGACGGTGGTGACGGCGCTGCTGCTGGCCGCCGCGTCGGCGGTGCCGCCGCAGATCGGCACGGTGTGGGCGCGGACGGAGTGGGCCCCGGCGACCCTGGCGGACGTACGGCCCCGCTACGCGATCGACTCGGGGGTCGGCACGCTGGACCTGGGCGCCGTGGACGTGCCGCGCGGCGGCATGGTCCGGGTGGCCGCCGAGGCGGGCGCCGGCCGGCTGGACGTCACCGTGCCCGCCGACGTGACCGTGAAGGTGCGTGCGCGGGTCGGTCTGGGCGAGGTGCGGCTGCCCGAGGGACGCGACGCGGTCCCGGCCCACGGCTGGCCCTCCAGCGGCGACGCGGTCGCGGCGGACCGGGAGGTCACGCGGACCGTTCCGCCGCCGCCCTCCGTGGCACCGGGCGGCACGCTGGTACTGGACCTGAGCGTCGCCGTCGGACAGGTGGAGGTGGCCCGTGCCGTTTCATGAGTTCCGTCCCGGCCGGCTGGTCGCCGGGGTGACGGGTCTGGCCGTCGCGGCGGTGTACCTGGGGGACGCGGCGGGTTCCTGGGACGCCCCCTGGTACGCGGTGGTGCCGCTGCTGTCCTGCGGGCTGCCGCTCGCCGCGCTGGCGGGCTGGGTGGGCCACCGGGTCCGGCGGCGGCGTACGGCCCGTTCCACCCCCGCGGACGGCACGGCCCGCGCGGCCGGCGCGCCCACCGGGGCCGGCCGCGCCACCGGATAGGCGGGCGGGCCGCGAGGCGGCCCCGACGGCACGCCCGCCCCAGGCCCGGCACGCCCGTCGCAGGCGCGGAACGGTGAAGCCGCCGCCCACGGACGCGGGCGGCGGCTTCACCGGACGGCTGTCGGGGTCACCCGGAGGTCACTCCCACTCGATGGTGCCCGGCGGCTTGCTGGTGACGTCGAGGACGACGCGGTTGACGTCCTTCACCTCGTTGGTGATCCGCGTCGAGATGCGCGCCAGCACGTCGTACGGCATGCGCGTCCAGTCGGCCGTCATGGCGTCCTCGGACGACACCGGGCGCAGCACGATCGGGTGACCGTACGTGCGGCCGTCGCCCTGCACGCCCACGGACCGCACGTCCGCGAGCAGCACGACGGGGCACTGCCAGATCTCGCGGTCCAGACCGGCGGCCGTCAGCTCCTCGCGGGCGATGGCGTCAGCCTCGCGCAGCAGGTCCAGGCGCTCCTTGGTGACCTCGCCGACGATGCGGATGCCGAGGCCGGGGCCGGGGAACGGCTGGCGCTGGACGATCTCCTCCGGCAGGCCGAGCTCCTGGCCGACCATGCGGACCTCGTCCTTGAACAGCTTGCGCAGCGGCTCGATCAGCTTGAACTCGAGGTCCTCGGGGAGGCCGCCCACGTTGTGGTGGGACTTGATGTTGGCCGTGCCCGTGCCGCCGCCGGACTCCACCACGTCCGGGTAGAGCGTGCCCTGCACCAGGAACTCGACGGGCTGGTCGCCCGACGCCTCCGCGATGATCTCCGCCTGCGCCTGCTCGAAGACGCGGATGAACTCACGCCCGATGATCTTGCGCTTCTCCTCGGGGTCGGTGACCCCGGCGAGCGCGTTCAGGAAGCGCTCCTGCGCGTCGACGACCTTGAGCTGGACGCCCGTGGCGGCGACGAAGTCCTTCTCCACCTGCTCGGTCTCGCCCTTGCGCATCAGGCCGTGGTCGACGTAGACGCAGGTGAGCTGGGAGCCGATGGCGCGCTGGACCAGCGCGGCGGCCACGGCGGAGTCGACGCCGCCGGACAGACCGCAGATGGCCCGCTTGTCGCCGACCTGCTCGCGGATGGCGGCGACCTGCTCGTCGATGACGTTCCCCGTGGTCCAGGACGGCTTGATGCCCGCGCCCCGGTAGAGGAAGTGCTCGAGGATCTGCTGGCCGTGCGTGGAGTGCACCACCTCGGGGTGGTACTGCACGCCGTACAGCTTCTTCTCGTCGTTCTCGAAGGCGGCGACCGGGACGACGTCCGTGGACGCGGTGACGGCGAAGCCCTCGGGCGCGGCCGAGCAGGCGTCGCCGTGGGACATCCACACGGACTGCTCGTCGGGCGTGCCCTCGAACAGCGTCGAACCGCTCCTGGTGACGTGCAGCGGCGTACGGCCGTACTCGCGGGAGCCGGTGTTGTCGACCGTGCCGCCGAGCGTCGTGGCCATCAGCTGGAAGCCGTAGCACATGCCGAAGACCGGGACCCCGGCCTCGAAGAGCGCGCGGTCGATGCGGGGCGCCCCCTCCTCGTACACGGAGGACGGGCCACCGGAGAGGATGATCGCCTTGGGATTGCGGGCGAGCATCTCGGCCACCGGCATGGTGGACGGGACGATCTCGCTGTAGACCCGGGCCTCACGGACACGACGGGCGATGAGCTGGGCGTACTGCGCGCCGAAGTCGACAACGAGGACTACGTCCGGGTTGGTGTCGGGCGAGGCGGCAGCGGGGGTCGCTGATGACACTACGGCGGCCTTCCGGCGGTGGGAGGGGGTCGGTATCAGTCAATTCTACCGGCGCGGCCGACCCTCCTTTCGTCTCACCATACGAACCGTCCGGGTCGCGGCTGGCCCCGGCGGGGACCGGCGGGTCATACTGTCCGCCATGCGCACGCACTCGACCTTCGTCTTTACCTATGGCACCGGCTGGTCCGGCTGCCGTGGTCGTGCTGCTTGAGCAACTGACGACTTCACCAGGCGCCCCGGGCCGACAAGGCCCGGGGCGTCTGTCGTCTCCACCGGGCCGTACGCCGTTCCGGGGCCTCCACCAGACACGAGGAGCCCCAGCGATGACCCCGACGACCACCCCCGCCCGCACCGCCCCCGCCGCCCCTGCTGCCTCCGCTGCCCCTGTCGCCCGTGCCACGACGGCCTCGGCGGCCTCCAGGCCCGGGGCCCCCGCGGCGCCCCACCCCCAGGCCGCCGCCGGAACCACGCCCCGGGCCGCGTCCAAGGCCGACCCCAGGACCGCCGCCGAGAACACCGGCGCGCGCTCGGACGACGCGGCCGAGCTGATCGCGGGCGCCCGTGAGCGCATCGACGCGCTCGACGACCGGATCATCGGGCTCATCCAGGAGCGCATGGCCGTCTCGGCCGTCATCCAGGAGGCGCGCATCGGCTCCGGCGGGCGCCGGGTCAACCTCGCCCGCGAGATGGAGATCCTGGGCCGCTACCGGGACGCCCTGGGCAAGCCCGGCACGGCCCTGTCGATGAACGTGCTGGAGCTGTGCCGGGGCCGCGTCTGATCGCGGGCGGCCCGCCACCGCGCCCGCACGTCACCCGTACGGTGCGTGACCCGGACCACACCGGGTCGTTGGTCCCGGTGTCCGCGCCAGAGCGCGACTTCGCCGGAGGGTGTGGCGCACCGCGTGTGCGCCGTGGGACCGCACTCCGGCGTGTGTGACCGGACGGCAGGGGACAGCAGCCCGGTCACCCGAGGGGCGGCCGGCTCCGGGGACGCCCGGCGCCGACCGCCCCCATGCGTACTGCGGCATCCGCCTCGCCGTCCATCTCCTCGTTCACGAGCGTTCCAGGTCGGCGGTGCAGCAGTGAGCCGCGGAGCAGCCGTGCAGAGGGCATGGGAGATGTCGACACCCGGCGGCCGGCCGGCCTCTCACGAAGGCGGCTGCCCTGCATACCGAGCGAAGTCCTCAACACACGCCTGGAGAAGTGCCCGCGCTCGGCCGACCGACGCGCCAGCCCCCGCGGCGAGTGAGATCTCCGCCATGGACGGGGCCTGCGCAGAATGCCCCGTGCGCACGGCGCAGCAGACTGACGCCAATGGGACGGTCGTGCGGGGCGGCGCGCTCACGGTCACCCTGAGCTCGACACCCTGTGCGGTACACCCTTGTGCCTCGATCAACGACTGCATCTCCGCCACGAGCGGCGTAGCGCTCCGCTCCAACGAGCCGGCTGGTAGTGGAAGCGGCCGGTCGACGGCCTTCAGGCCGATCCCGCGAAGTGTCGTGACGGTCAGCCTCAGACTGCGGGCGCTGAACACCTGACGGCGGTGAAGGACATAGACAGCCACCAGAGCAGTGCGCACGGCGGAGACGAGGGGCGGCGTGCCCGACGCGGACGGTACGGTCCACGTCCAGCGCCGTGGCGCGACCCTGCGTGGAGCAAAGCCTTCCGTCAACGCGATCAAGCCCTCGCGCACGGTGTCACCGAGATGCCAGCTCCCGCCATGTCCGACGGAGAACAGGCGCCCTTCCTCGTCGACGGCGAGCAACGCATCGGCGTCCGTCCGGCCGAATGGAAACACCCGGGAGCCCGTGGACGCGCCGAGGCGGATGCAAGTACGGAAAGCGTGCCTTGCCTCGGCCGGGTCGACCACGCACCCAGTGGCCGCAACATCGCGACCCGGTCCGCTCGGCCGCAGGTTCAGACCGTGGAACTCGCGCAAGGCCCGCTCTGCGGCGGGGAACAGTTCCCACCGCGCCCCATCGGCCACCGGCTCGACGAGGGTGACCGTACGCAAGACGGCCGACATGGCGGCCTCCTGCACGTCACGCCCCTCGTACCACCCAGCCGCGACCAGAGAACTCCCCCGCCGCATCATGATTCGATGACATCAACGCCGAGCCGGCCGAGTAGTGCCGAGCAGGAACGGCACACCTGCGCGGGAGTGCCGTGCTCCGGGTCACCGAGACTGCGGATCTTCTTCGCGGCGAGGGCGGCACCAGCGAAATGGGCGACAGCTTCGTCCAGCGTCGTCACCTCCTGGTCGACACGCCCGCGATCCATACCCCACAACTGGTCCGAGATCAGCGCAGACTCGGCGCAGTATCCAATGAACGGCTCACGCTGTTCCACGGGCAGACTTTCGAAGAAGTCCCGCACCGCAGGGTGGAGTCTGGGTTCACCCTCACCGCCGAAATTCGTCTGACTGTAGATACGTCCGCGGATCAGCAATGACGCCGCAACACCGGGAACAAGGTCAGACAAAGTAGTTCTCCGCATCTTCCATCTCACTGCTCATCAAACTCATCAACGCCTCATACTTCTCACTCCCAAGGTAATACACGCCAGTGTGATGAGAGAAGAAGAAGCGACCCTTCTCGTCCATGAGGATGGTGGAGCCGTCGTAAGTGTCATAGCCGATCGGAAACAGCCCCACGCCCAGATCTGCGGCGAGTTCGGCTACTTCCTCGGCGTCCCCCTTGAAAACAAGGTGCGGCGTGAAAACGGCATAGTTCTCCGGGGCAGTGTCCATGACGGCGCGCAAGAAGCAGTGCTCCCTGATGAAAGCAAGAGCAGGCGGGGAAGGACTGATCTCCACCCCGTAGGAACGATACCGGCCCACCACCTCCGCAATTGCTTCATTCGCCTTGCCAAGCACGTCACGACCCGGCTGCCAGCCGGCCTCCGTCAGCCACGCGTCCACCTCTTGAGCCGAGGACAGGATGGGCATGGTTCGCCTCGCTCTACCTGTGTGCCGTAACACCGATCAACGGGAGAATCCTTGAGCACGATCTACAGGGTTCCTTGTAGTCGCCGTGCCCCTTCAAGCCGGTAGGTGAATCCTGTTCACCGATCTGCAGAGAGTAGACGAGCGCTCCGCTCATCGCACTACGAATGTCTTCCTGATTGCCGATGACTCTGCCGTCTCTGCTCTCCAGACCTCGTAGCCGGTCCGACACGAGGGCGATCTCCGCGCACTTGCCGTGACCGGCACCCGGGTTCTCGCCATCCGCGCGGATCTGCTCTTCCACATGGTCAAGAACGCTCTTGAGCGCCGGATGGATATCGAGCTGTGTCTGGCCGTGCCTCTTGGTGGAACTCGAGTGAGTAGTGAGCACCCCGTCATGCAGAAGTCCACCTGCACACGCTTTCACCAAGCGGTCCTTACCGGGCGGATTGTGTCCCGCCTCTTGCTGCTGAGCGTCGTCGGCCAAGGCGCGCGTCTCCCGGAGCAGGGCGGCCCGCTGCTGCTCCTCACTGAGATGGTTCACATCGAGCGCGTCGCGCCGGTGGTGCTTCATTTTACCTGCGCTCTTGCCGTGCCAACCCGGTTGCGGTGAGATCTCCCTGCCGTTGGGCCCGTCGAACTCGCCCCCGCCGCCGTTGCCACCCCCGCCACCTCCCCCGCCACCTCCGCTACCGGAACCTCCATTCCCTCCACCGCCCTGCGCGGAGATCGCCTTGATACGGTCGCGGACATCACCGTCGGTCCCCCTGTGCGTCCTGGAGCTTTCGGCGATGGCAGCAGGGACCTTCTTGCCCACGTGGTCACCGAGATCATCGAGCGCCTTGGCGAGCTTCTCCGTGACACCTTCGACGGCGGTGTCAAGGACAGCGGTCAGAGGATCCCTCCCCTTGGCTCGACCGTGATGCCCTTTCGCCTTGCCGAGCTTGCTGCCTGCGCGAGATCGCATGGTGACCTGTACGGCGGCGAGATGCATCCCGGCCTTGCCATGAGCATCGTGGTCGATCTTCGGCCCGGTGCCGAGTGGCGGCCCAGCGGGAACGCCAGCCGAGTTCAGGTGCAGTCCGCCCTCGGCGGCCTGCCTCGTCCGACCGACGTCGTACCCGTCCTGGGCTCCGGTTGCGGTGAGCGCTGCCTGAATCGCGAGATCTGCGACAACGTTCTCGATTGCGACGACCGCGGGCTCGGTCAGCAGTGCGACGATCTCAGCGACGGCCGCCTCCACCATCTCCTTCAGAATGCGCTTGAAGGCGACGCGAGTCGCTGCAATCTTGGCCCCGGCCAGCAGTGTCGACAGGCCGGCGGTGATGGGCGCCAGCGCCAGGGTGATACCCACGGTCGCGCAGAGGTCGGCCAGTTCTCCGACAGCTGCGATCTTCCTGGCGACGATGATGTCGGCGACACGGTCAAGCGCGCCCGCAACCAGACGTGCTGCCTTGGCGAGATCCTTGTGCTTGCCCTGCACCTTCGACCAGTGATTGTCCAGGGCCGCCAGCGATTCGGCCTGGCCACTGGACAGCAGGGTCTGGATGTGGCCGTAGGCGACTCCGGCATCGTCGTCCGCGTCGTCGGCGAACTCGCGTAAGGCTTGCGCCATGTCGCGGTACGCGTCCTCGTCGACGTTGGGCCACCCCACGCCAACGACGTCGAGCATCGTGTCGACGCCTTCAGGAACGGTGTAGCCCACCGCAAAAGCCCCCGCTCTCCCCTGTGAAGCCGTTTCAGCAACGAACAAGGCCAAAAAGTCTGACACGAGCCACCGAGAGGGACCAGGCGGTTTCAGGCTGATCACCCTCCACGATGTGGACAGCCCCATGGCCAGGGGCCCGGCCCGCCGTGGCGGGCTCTGGTCGTCGCGCGCCCGACCCCGGAGGGCGCCTGGAGTGACACGTGACGCAGCCCACATAAGGAACCTGTGAGTTTCAGGGCAACCAATGGTCGCCACCGCAGGTCATGTAGGCGAAACCCAGGGCCGTGCCCGTCGTGTGCGACGGCGGCCCGACACCACGTCCGTGCCATATCCGGTGGCACGCCCGAGACCACGAGGTCTTGACTTGAAGCTTCGCCGCGCCATGGCCGTCGCCGCCGCGACCGCCGTCATCACGCCCGCCGCCTTCCTCATGGCCCCGGCCGCGTACGCGGCGGGCGTCACTCCGTCGACGGCGGAGTCCTCCCCGGCCCCGGCTGCCGAGGAGACCCCGGCCGAGGAGCAGGTGCCCTCCCAGGACGAGACGGAGCAGGCCCCGTCCGTCGGCAAGCCCAAGGACGAGGAGCCCAAGGGCGAGGAGCCGAAGGGCGAGGAGCCGAAGGCGGGCGAGCCCAGCGGGAGCGCCTCCGCCCCGGCGCCGTCCGGCAGCGCCACCCCGTCCCCGTCGCCCTCCACGACGGCGCCGACCGACCAGTGCGAGGAGTACGAGGAGAACGAGGGCGTCCGCACCGAGCTGCGCGGGCTGCCGTCGAAGGTCGTCGCGGGCTCCGGCTGGAAGGACTTCACCTTCCGCGTCGAGAACAAGTCCGGCCACGCGGTCGAGGGCGTCGACGCCTACCTGTACGCGGCGGCCTTCGACGCCGAGGACGAGGCCGACATGTCTCGCTTCGTCACCGTCCAGGCGTACATCGGCGGCTCGTGGGTGGACATCGACGAGGAGGACGGCTACTTCGGCACCTCCAACGCCCTCAAGGAGGGCGAGTACAGCGAGGCCAAGATGCGCCTGAAGGTCGACGGCAAGGCCCCCGACGGCTTCGGCGTGGTCGTCTCCTCGGGCGTCAGCATCACCAAGGACGGCCTCTGCGAGTACGGCGACGACACCGTCTACGTCTTCGACATCCTCGCCGCGGGCACCGACCCGGGTGACGTGGACGACGCCACGGGCAAGCCGGGCAAGGGCGAGCACAAGCCCGACACCAAGCCGCAGGGCGAGCTCGCCGAGCTGCCCGTCACCGGCACGCTCGCCGAGACCGGCTCCAGCGACATGCTGCCGACCATCGGCATCGCCGGCGGCATCGCCATCGTCGCGGGCGCCGGCGTCGTCTTCGCGCTGAAGCGCCGCCAGAACGGTGCCGCCGCGTAGGGCAGGCACCACACAGGACCGGAGAGGCGCTGCGCTCGGAGGGGGGCGCAGCGCCTTTCTGTGTCGTCGCGCGGTCCGGGACGCGGCGGCCTCACCGCGCATCCCGTGATCGAGGTGCCGGTCACCCGGCGAGGGCACCGCACACCTCGGCGACCAGCCGGTCGGCGTCATCGAGCGCGGCGGCGAGCGTCTCCGGAGTGGTCCCGAGCGCGGAGAACAACCCCTGCGCCCGTCCGGCGAAGTCCGCGGGCGCGGCGGTGAGTCCTCCCGCGGCCCGCACGGCACCCTTCTCGTTGAGCAGCCAGCACCCGGCATGGGCGTGGAGCGCCTGCACGAGGAGGCCGACCGCGCGGAAGAGGCAGCCGGCGACGTGGAAGGCGTCACCGCGGGACGCTCCCTTGCGGGCGCCGGCCAGGATGAACGGTGCCTCCCACCGCGCGTTGCCGATGAGCGCTGCGCGCAGGGGCTCCGGATAGTGGCGCGTCTCCTCTCGCAAGGCCTGAAGCTCGCCTCCGGGGTCGGCGAGGACACGCCCAAGGGCCACTTCACCGGCATAGGCGTGGGAGTACACCCCCAGGGGGTGGCCGGGCTGGACGCCGACCTCGAAGTGCCCGGCCCGGCACTGCTGCCAGACGCGGTGGACACGGTCCAGGTCCCGGTAGATCCAGTCGACGCGACGGCCGTCGACGACCAGCCAGCCGCCACCGTCCACCCACGGTCCCCAGCCGCCCGGCTCGGTGATCTCCACCGGCTCACCGGTCAGCTCCGCCGCCAGCAGACGCAGTGCCGTGGTGTCCAGCGGCGGCCGGTAGTACAGGCCCAGGTCGTCATCGGAGTCGGGGCTGTGCGTACCTCGCGCCCGACTGCCTCCCAGGCACACGGCGACGACGCCGCCGACCTCCACCAGCCGATGCGCGATCTCCTCCAGGCGGTCCATGGGCTCAGTCTGCTGACACGGGGCCACGGACACGACCCGTTTGCCCGGCGTCCGCGTCAGAGGTCTCGCCTTGTCCGTCGGCCCCCGCCGGGCAAGGCGGCGCCTGCGGGCACGGATGGCGTGCCGTCCCGTCCGGCGTGATGCTGGGAAGCGGGAGGTGGCCACCATGAGCGCGAGGCGCGGCTCCGACGGCGGGAGCGCGGGGAACGGCGCGGTGGCGGACGGCGGGGCCGGCGGCATACCGGCCGCATCCGTCGACGCGTTCGCCGCGCGGCTGACAGGACGGCTCGTCCGGCCCGGTGAGCCGGACTACGAGTCCGCCCGAAGACTGTGGAACGGCGTGATCGACAGGCGGCCCGCGCTGGTGGCACGCTGCCGCGGCGACGACGACGTGGCCGCCGCCGTGGACTTCGCCCGTGACAACGGGCTCTCACCCGCGGTGCGCGGCGGCGGGCACGGCGTGGCCGGGCACGCGCTGTGCGACGACGGGCTGGTCATCGACCTGTCGGAGATGACGGGCGTCGAGGTCGACGCCGGGGCCCGCACGGTGCGGGCCGAGGGCGGCTGCACGCTGGGGGACGTCGACCGCGCGACGCAGGCCCACGGGCTCGCCACGCCCCTGGGAGTGGTGTCGGCGACGGGCATCGCGGGCCTCACCCTGTCCGGGGGCATGGGGTGGCTGCGCCGCAGGTACGGGCTGAGCTGCGACAACCTGGTGTCCGCGAGGGTGGTCACCGCCGACGGGAACCTGCTCACCGCCGGGGCCGGTGAGCACGAGGACCTGTTCTGGGCGATCCGCGGCGGCGGCGGGAACTTCGGCGTCGTGACCTCCTTCGAGTACCGGCTGCACCCCGTCGGCCCGGAGGTCTTCCTCTGCTTCGTGTTCTACCCGGCGGACCGCGCCCGGCAGGTGCTGCGGTCCTGCGAGCGGTACCTGTCCGAGGCGCCCGAGGAGGTGGCTCCGCTCGGGGTGCTCGGCCGGGTCCCCGCGGCGGAGGAGTTCCCGGAGAAGGCGCACGGGGAGCCGTTCGTGGGCGTCGCCGCGCTGTTCCCGGGCGACCCTGCGGAGGGGGAGCGGGTGCTGCGGCCGCTGCGGGAGGCCGCCGAGCCGATCCGCGACCTCAGCGGCCCCACCACCTACCTGGAGGCGCAGAGCTTCCTGGACGGCGACTACCCGGACGGCTGGCGCTACTACTGGAAGTCCGTGAACACGCCGGGCCTGGGCGACGAGCTGATCGACCGGCTGGCCGGGCGGGCCGCCGAGGCGCCGTCGCCGTACTCGACCCTCGACGTCTGGTACCAGGGCGGCGCGATGGCGCGGGTCGGCGAGCGGGAGACCGCCTTCGCCAACCGCGGCGCCCCCTACCTGCTCGGCATCGAGGCGAACTGGCAGGAGGAGGCGGACACGGCGCGGAACGTGTCCTGGGTGCGCGACACCTTCACCGACCTGCGGTCCTTCTCCTCCGGCGGCGTGTACCTCAACTTCCCCGGCTTCCTGGAGGAGGGCGAGCAGCTCCTCCGGGAGGGCTACGGCGGGAACGTCCGGCGGCTCGCGGAGGTGAAGGCGGCGTACGACCCGGGCAACCTCTTCCGCCACAACGCGAACATCGCACCGCTCGCGCCGCCGCCCAGCTGACCGTGCCGCGGGAAGGACGGGTGCGCGACCCGCTGCCTGTCCGCGGGTCAGCGCCCGGCCGGGTCGGTGCCCGGGGCCCGCGGGGGCACCTTGGGCAGGCCCAGGAAGGGCAGGCGCAGGGCGGCGAAGGCGTCGGCCGGCACCGCGGGGCGCTTCGGCTCGACGGGTGTAACGCGCCGGTAGGGCGCGCCCTGGGCGGGGCGCGGGTCGGGCTCGCCCTTGTTGGGCCAGAGGGACATGGCGCGCTCCGCCTGGGCGGTGATGGTGAGGGACGGGTTGACGCCGAGGTTGGCGGAGACCGCCGCGCCGTCCACGACGAGGATGCCGGGGTGCCCGTACAGCCGGTGGTACGGGTCGATCACGCCGTCCCGCTCGGTCGCGCCGATGACGCAGCCGCCCAGGAAGTGGGCGGTGAGCGGGGTGCCCATCAGTTCGCCGACGTTGGAGCCGGCGAAGCCGTTGATCTCCTCGGCGATCAGGGTGGCGGCCCGCGTCGCCTCGGGGATCTGCTTCGGGTTGGGCGCGCCGTGGCCCTGGCGGGCGGTGAGCAGCCCCTTGCCGATGCCGCCGGGCTTGCGGTACGTCGTGAGGGAGTTGTCCAGCGACTGCATGACGAGGCCGATGATGGTCCGCTCCGACCAGCGCCGGTTGGACAGGGACCGCAGGGCCTGGAGGGGGTGGCGGGCGACGTTGCCGAGCCAGGCGGCGACGCGGTGCCTCGCGTACGGGACCTGGAGGATCGACAGGGCGCCCATGGCGTTGGAGCCCCGCCCGTAGCGGACGGGCTCGATGTGGGTGCTGGCGTCGGGGTGGATGGACGAGGTGATGGCGACGCCGCGGGTGAAGTCGAGGGGGGCGCCGTGGCGCCTGCGGTAGCGGCGGTCCGTGGTCTGGGAGCCGACGAGCGCCTCGGAGTTGGTGCGGGTCAGCTCGCCGAGCCGGTCGGAGAGGCGCGGCAGCAGTCCCCGGTCCTTCATGCGGTGCAGGAGGGTCTGCGTGCCGTAGGTGCCGGCCGCGACGACGACGTACCGGGCGCGGTAGGTGCGCGGGGTGCCGCGGCGGCGCCGGTCGGTGGGGACGGTGCGGACGAGGTGGCCGCCGGAGCCGTCCTCGGTCAGGGCGGTGACGGTGGTCATCGGGTGGATGACGGCGCCGGCCCGCTCCGCCAGGTGGAGGTAGTTCTGCGTGAGGTTGTTCTTGGCGCCGTGGCGGCAGCCGGTCATGCACTCGCCGCACTCGGTGCAGGCGCGCCGGGCGGGCCCGGCGCCGCCGAAGTACGGGTCGGGCACCTCCTCGCCGGGGGCCGCCCGGGTGGCGCCGTCGGCGTCCGCGCCGTCGCCGAAGAACACGCCGACGGGCGCCATGTGGAAGGTGTCGCCGACGCCCATGGCCTCGGCCGCGGCCTTGAGGTGGACGTCGGACGGGGTCGTGGTCGGGTTGAGCCGGACGCCCAGCATGCGCTTGGCCTGGTCGTAGTACGGGGCCAGCTCGTCCTGCCAGTCGGTGATCCCGGCCCACTGCCGGTCCTGGAAGAACGCGGGCGGCGGTACGTAGAGGGTGTTGGCGTAGTTGAGGGAGCCGCCGCCCACGCCGGCGCCCGCGAGGACCATGACGTCGCCGAGCAGGTGGACGCGCTGGAGACCGTACAGGCCGAGGGCGGGGGCCCAGAGGTAGTTGCGCAGGTCCCAGGAGGTCTTGGGCAGGGTGTCGGGGGTGAAGCGGCGACCCGCCTCCAGGACGCCGACGCGGTAGCCCTTCTCGGTGAGGCGCAGGGCCGCCACGGAGCCCCCGAAGCCGGAGCCGACGACGAGGACGTCGTAGTCGTACGCCGGGGACGCCGGGGACGCCGGGGCGCCGAGGGGGTCGCGCGCGGGTTCCGGCTGGTTCTGGGCAGGGGGGACCTCGGACATGGCTCTCCTCGTACCGAAGGGCTGCAAGGGGGGTGAGGGGGCGGGGGTGGGTGAGGTCGGGTGGGTGAGGCGGGGTGGGTGAAGCGGGGTGGATGAGGCGGGGTGGATGAGGCGGGGTGGATGAGGCGGGGGCGAACGCGACCGGGGGATGGCCCGGCCGGGGGATGGCCCGGCCGGGGGATGGCCCGGCCGGGGGATGGCCCGGCCGGGGCGGGACCGGGCCGGGCCTCCGGGGTCAGCGCAGGCGCAGCGCCTTCATGGCCCTCAGGCTGCGGGTCATGAACGCCGCGTACCTCTCGTCGTCCATCCCGAACGCCGGCGCCAGCGGCATCACGCGCTGCTGGGCCACCGTCTGGGCCTCCGTGTACTTGAGGATGCCCTCGGAGCCGTGGCGGCGGCCCAGGCCCGAGTCCTTCATGCCGCCCATGGGCGCCTGGACGCTGCCGTACGCGGCGCCGTAGCCCTCGTTGACGTTGACGGTGCCGGCGCGGAGGCGGGCGGCGACGGCGAGGCCGCGGCGGCCGTCCCTCGTCCACACGCTGGCGTTGAGGCCGTACGCCGTGTCGTTGGCGCGCTCGATCACCTCGTCCTCGTCGGTGAAGCGGTAGACGGAGACGACCGGCCCGAAGGTCTCCTCCGCGCACACCGCCATCGACGGGTCGACGCCGTCCAGGATCGTCGGCTCGTGGAAGAAGGGGCCGACGTCGGGCCGGGCCACCCCGCCCGCGAGCACCCGCGCGCCCTTGGCGACGGCCTCCTCGACGTGCCGGGTGACGGCCTCCAGCTGCCGGGCGCCGACCAGGGAGCCCATGTCGGCGCCGTACGCGAGGGAGGTGCCGAGCCGCATGGCCCTGGTGCGGGCGACGAACCGCTCC